>NZ_JBXWRJ010000030.1:0-48583 GCF_059612845.1 Ruegeria sp. YKSE079
TGATCGAATGGCCAGTTTTCTCGCCGCGTTGCGGCAGCCGAAAATTCAGCTACCGCAGAAACCCCCCGCGCTGCGAGCGCGTGCAGCATGAAAACACAATGGCCGGGTTGGCCTCTTTCGCGGCCATTAGATCGGTCGCAGCATTCTTGAGTTCAATGTTCAAAAGAACGGCAGCTTTCGCGAGCCCGGCAGAGAGCCGACGCAAACGCAGCGAAAGTCAGCTTCCCGCCCTGCAGTAAAAACACTGCGTCTCGCGCCAAGACTCTCTTTTCTTGAAAATAGACCAGCACGCATTCACAACGCGTTTAAATATTCTCTGATCCGCGCCGTCTGGCCTCTTGTGATGGCCGGGCGCCGCTCCATATCTGGTGGGTCGGGTGCGAGGCTCCGCCCGGCTGCCGCAAGCGCGAACACGCGCGCCCAGGGCTTCCTCCTCTGACGGAAGCAATACATGCGCTCATTTCTTGCATTTGTCGTCGCCGGTTCGCTGGCGGCCCCCGCCGTGGCGGACGAAACCGAGGGACTAATCCTGAGTTTCGACCGGGTCGATCGAATTCTTGTCATGACGGACCTGACGGTCTGGGAATTGCCTGAGACGGTCGAAACCCCGGCGGATCTTGGGCGGGGCGACCGCATCCAGATCGAATACGCCACCGCCGGCGAAGACGGCCTGACCGCCATCACCGCGATCGACCGGCTGGCCGTGGCTGTCGTGAAGGATTCGGACGGCTGAGGCCGATTTTGACCCGTGCGCAGATTTTCCGCCGGCCATGGGGCAAGCCCCGGCGGGGGAACGGCGGTGCCGGATATGGTGCAGAGTGAATGCCCAGGCTTGAGACGGTCGAAGCGCTGTTGGTGCGCCGCCCCGGTCGGCGTTTGTCGGAGGTGCTGCGCGATCTCGATGCCGGCGAGGGGCCGCGCATTTCGGTCGGGGATATCGTAAGCGCCCTGCGCGACCGGAGTTTCGCGCCGCTGATGGTCATCTTTGCGGCGCCGAACGTGTTGTTGTTCATCCCCGGTTCGTCGGTCTTTACTGCCGTGCCCCTGATGTTTCTGGGAATTCAGCTGGTTCTCGGGCGTCCTGACGTGTGGCTGCCGCGATTCGTGGCCGACCGTTCGATCGAGCGGGCCGCGTTTGGCCGCATCGTCGCGGTATCGGTTCCCTATGTCGAGCGGATCGAACGCCTTGCCAAACCCCGGTGGTGGCCGACCTCGTACCTTGTTGCGGAACGGGTGATCGGGGTTGCGACGCTGGCCCTGTCGGTGTTCCTGTTCCTGCCCATTCCGTTCGCCAACGGGTTACCCGCGCTGTCGATCATCATGCTGGCGCTGGGTCTGAGCGAACGCGACGGCTATTGGTTCATGTGCGGTTTGCTGTTGAGCGCGGTTACAAGCGTATTTGTGGTGGGGATCGTTTCGGTTGGTGCGCTGGCGGTTCTGGGGCTTGTCATGTGAGGCAGGTGCCTGATGCGGCATTTCCCGGATGGGTCATCCGATCAGCCAGGGCATCATGACCGTTGCCAGGCTGAGAACGAAGAAGAACCCCGCCATGTCGGTGATCGTGGTCAGCAGCGGCCCGCTGGCAACGGCCGGATCCTGCCCGATGCGTTTGAGAAGCAAAGGCACGACACCGCCGATCGAGACGGCCAGCATCGTGTTCAGCGCCAGCGCCAGGCCTATGACCAGCCCCAGCGCGGGGACGCCCTTCCAGATCCAGGCAACGATGCCGATGAGGACGCCAAGGGCGATGCCGTTGATGACGCCCACCGATATTTCCTTGAGCCAGACCCGGAAAACGTCGATCGGCCTGATCAGGCCAAGGCTCAGCTCGCGCATGGTGACGGCGACGGCCTGATTGCCGGAACAGCCGCTCATGTCGGACACCATCGGCAGAAAGACCGCCAGTGCGATGACGGCTGCCAGAGTCGATTCATAGGCGGCGATGACGCTGGCCGCGATTATGTTGAGCACGATGTTGGCCGAGAGCCATGCCAGCCTGCGCCGGGATCTGAGCCATACGGGCATCGAGCGCAGCTCGTCTCCGACGACGCCCTGACGTTTGAGGCTTTCGGTCTCGGCGCGTTCCAGCATCGCCTCTGCCACGGCAGAGCGGGACACCACGCCGACCAGCGTGCCGTTTTCGTCGACCGCAGGCAGGCCGAGAAAGGAATGCAGGTCGAACAGGTCTTCCAGAACATCGAGCCGGGTTTCGACCGAAACTGATATCGGCGGGATCATGATGGATTGCAGCGTGGCGCTGCGTTTGGCAGTCAACAGGCCGCGCAATGACACGACGCCGGTCAGTTTGCCGTTGGCATCGGTGACATAGGGGTGCTGGCCGCGATAGCGTTCGAACTCGTCTTCTGCGGCGACGATATCGCGAAGGACCTTGCCCACCGTGTCGGCCTCGAGAAAGCAGAAGGCCTCGGCCATCATCAGGCCACCGGCGGTATCGTCTTCGTATTCCGCAAGGCGGCGTATGTCGGCGGCGTCGTCTTCGTCCAGCTCGGACAGGATCGCTTCGGCGTCTTCGGTATCGAGCTCGCCGATCACATCGGCCTGAATATCGCTGTCGAGAACGTCGAGAATTTCGGCCGCGCGTTCGGGTTCAAGGCTTTCGACGAGATCGACCGCCAGCTCGTTCGGTGCCTGCTCGACGAGCTCGGCCGCAAGCTCGACCGGAACAAGCGTGAGGACGCTGTGGCGGATTTCGCTTGGCAGCAAAAGCAATTCACGCAGCCCCTCACTGCGAGATCGCTGACGCAGCAAATCAGTCACCAGATCGGTATCGCCGTTCGCTGCGGCAGCTCCAATGTCGGGGCCAAGCGCTTGGTCGGGAGTTTCCAGTTCGTCCGTTTCCATGTCGGGTACTTTGTGTTTATTGGATAGATCGGCGCGAACTCAGGATACGGGGCGGCAGCCCGCCCCGCAATTATTCAGGCATAGCTTCGCCTGTGGCGGGCCGTCAAAAGTTCGGCTATCGCAACCGATACGATGGCAACCCCGGCAATGCCGGCATTGGTCGTTGCAACGGTCATGTCCGCAAAGCCGAAGATCCATGGGTCGATCACGGTTATGATGCCCAAGGCCATGCCAAGGCCGATGCGGACCCAGTGGTGGTATCGGGTGTTCAAACCGGCGACGACAAGGGCAAGAAAGCCCATGGACATCGTCGCGAGCGTGGCCTGATCGGATGTCCCGGCAGACAGGCTGGCCGCGTTGAACAGGACGAACGGGGACAACAGCAACCAGATGCCTGCGGCCGTCAGGAACTGACCAAGAAAATGAGTTGTTTGGCGCATGGGGTGATCACTCCACCGATCCGGCGTTACAGGTTGGTTTTTGGATCGGGCAGGATTTCGGCACCGATCGCCGCCAGGAATTCTTCGTCGTTGATGAATCCATCCTCATCCAGGTCGATCTCTCCGAACAGCTCTTCGGTGACATCGGGATAGAACGTTTGCAGTTCCGCAAAAGAGGCCATGCCATCGCCATCGGTGTCAATTTCCGCTGGCATTGCGAAGCCTGACGTTGCCATCAGCGCCGCGAGCAAGGCGCCAATCGAAACTCGGCCCATTGTATTCTCCATGTGCTGGGACGCCCCAAGATGACGATCCCCGGTAAAGTCCAAGTCGGTAGCGAGGGTTTCGGTGCGGGAGTCAGCCTGTCGGCATGAGCACCCGACACCGTCACGGCGGAACCAAGTTGATCCAGTGGCAGAAGGTATGGATCGCGTTCCGGAGATGTGACGGCCCCCAACCGCTACGGTGCATATATGGCTGCTGCGCATCCCTTTGAAAAACGAATTTATATTGACGCATCTATCGGATAGGCAAATAGATAGGGAATGGATATCGAGTTGGCGCGCACCTTTCTGGCGGTAGTCGAGACCGGCAGTTTCTTTGATGCTGCCAACAAGGTTCATGTGACGCAATCGACCGTGAGCATGCGCATTCGATCATTGGAAGATCAGCTTGGCCGACCGGTCTTTGACCGCGGCAAATCCGGTGCGACACTGACCCCTGCCGGGCGACGGTTTCAGAGGCATGCGCAGACGCTGGTTCGGACCTGGTCACAGGCGCGGCTTGACGCTTCGCTTCCCGAGGCGTTCGACATGTCGCTGGAAATCGGTGCGGTTCCGAGCCTTTGGCACAAGCTGCTGGTCGGGGCGCTGCCGGTGTTGATGAAGCGGTTTCCCAACGTTGCGATCAACGCGATCTCGGAACGGTCCGAGACACTTGCGCGGCAGATCGAGGATGGCAGCCTGGATCTTGCCGTGACCTATCGACCACGAAACAACGCCGAACTGAACGCCATTCAGCTTTTCGAGGACGAGTTCGTTCTGGTCAGCAGCAATCCCGATCCGACAGCGGACCCGTTGGGCGATGGGTACGTGCTGATCGACTGGGGGCCGGAATTCCGCGCCGATCACCTGTTGAACTTTCCCCACCTGTCAAAGCCCGCCTTGCAACTGGGCATCGGGACGCTTGGGCTGGAATACCTCAAGACAGTGCCGGCATCTGGGTATTTCCCGCATCACGTGGTGGCCCCGGAAATTGCGCAGGGGTGGTTGCGGCTGGTAGAGGACATGCCCCGGTTCGGCTATGCCTCTTACGCGCTCACCAGCGAAACCGACGGCATTCCCGCCGAGGCGGCGCGTCTGCTTCAGAGTTTTGCGAAGTCGCAAATCTAAAGGTGACGCAGAGTGCACCAATCCATTTCGCGGGCGCTTGGGCCTGACGGATTGATGCGCTGTCAGATCGGATCGAACCAGACCGGGCAGGCATATCGGCGGGTCAATTCGGTGCCTGCAGGAATCGCCTGTGTGGCGCGCAGCGTGACAGTCCAACCGATGCGGCGTTCGAAAGCGGCTGCCGTTTGCGTGTTTGGACTATCCGCGTGGTTGACCAGAGTGGACAGGCCGAGCACCAGAAGCCCGCCTTTGGCATCGCCGGGATGAGCGAAGTGGTAATCATCCAGCGACGTCTGGGCGATGGTGTCAACGGTATGCGCGTCGAGTTCCAGCGCCGGGGCTTTTTCCAGAACCTCGCCAGCCATCAGCGGGGCCGCCGCGAAAACGCCCAGCCCCTTTCCCGGCACGGGCCGGATGGACAGCTTTGACATCGTCACGACTCCAATGCCTTGGTGTAAATCGCCTTGCCGTCCCCCTTGCGGTAGAAGTCGGTCAGTTCGGCGGCCAGCTGATAGTTCTGCCGCAGATAGAAGGCGCGGGTTGCCGCGTAGGCCGGGCTGGAGGAGGTGTCGATATAGACCCGCCGCCCGCCAGCATGCGAGATGGCGGCTTCGACCCGGTGCAGGAGTTCGGCACCCAGGCCCTGGCCCTGAAGTTCAGGCGACACCGCGATCCAGTAGAGATCCCAGCTTGTGTCCGATCCGGGGATCTGACCGTAACAGGCGTATCCTTCCAGACGGTCGCCCCTGGACGCCAGAATGAAGTGATAGCCGGAAGCCAGCCCGCGTTCGATCCGTTCCTGCGCAAGTTCTTCGGCAATCGCAATCTCTTCGGCAGAGAACCGTTCGGTCGTGGCGACCAGCGCGCGGATTTTTTCCGGGTCTTCGGGCCGGACGGCGCTGCGCCACTGTCGGCGTGTGGCCTCTGACATGGGCCGTTGCGGTACCTTTGGTGCGCGCCGCGCGGTTTCCAGACCGCTTGCGAAACCTTCGAAAAAGGCGCGGGCATTGGCGCCCAGCGTGCGGATGCGATAACCGCCTTCCTGCACCAGAACGGTGGGGTATCCGGAGGTGGCGATCCGCGCGCCGATGCGGCGGAAATCCTCGGGCCGGTTCGACCATGTGCCGGTGGGGTCGCCGCGCCCGGTGTCGAAGCCGAGCGAAAGGACAAGGTATTCCGGTGCAAACGCCCCGATACGGTTCAGCGCGCGTTCCAGCGCCGCAAGATAGTCGGCGGGTGAAACGGTTTCGGGCAGCGGTATGTTGAGATTGTATCCCGCGCCCGGGCCGCGCCCGGTTTCGTCGCGAAAGCCGGTGAAATAGGGATAGGCAAAGCTGGGATCGCCGTGGATCGACACGGTCAGGACATCGGCACGGTCATAGAAGATATCCTGCTGGCCGTTGCCGTGGTGATAGTCGATGTCGAGGATCGCGACCTTGCCGTAGCGGGACAGGAAATTGGCCACGATGGCGCCGTTGCAAAGATAGCAGAAGCCGCCAAATGTCTTGCGCTCGGCATGGTGGCCCGGCGGGCGCACCAGCGCATAGGCCGCGGGCGAGCCGGACAGAACCGCCTCGGCCGCCGTCAGCGCGCAGTCTACGGCGCGGCGTGCGGCGGGCCAGGCGTTGCGGTTGATCGGCGTGAAGGTGTCGATGCACCAGTATCCTGCAAGTACCGAACGTTCCTTTGGCGGGCGCGTGGCGTTGCGCACCGGGAAGACGTAGGGATAGACCGAGGTTTTTTCCGGCGCCTCGGCGCAGGCGCTTTTGAGATAGGCGACAAGCCCGGCGTCGTGCACCCCCCGTATCCAGCGGTCGGGAAAGTGCTGGGCTTCATGGCGCACGAACAGGCCCGTTGCGTCGAGATCGTCGAGAATGGTCTGAATGCGGACCGGGCTTTCCACATAGCCGCGTTCGCGCACATGGTGGATGTCGTGGCGGTCGTTGACGATCAGCGGAATGGATCGGCGCAGGTCCGGCGGCGTTCGGGCTGAGATGGTCTTGCCATAGTGTGCGGGGCGGAGGGCAAAGCGACCGTCCTCGATCGAGGTGACCACATGTTCGATGTACTCGGGCGGGCACAGGCTGCCGTATTTCCGTTCGAGGATCGCGCGCACGATGCCTTGCAGTTGCGTTGCGTCCGGCAGATCGTGACGCCCAAGCCCGTCAAAGACCAGATGCGGCATGTCGGTGTCGTTTGGCGAAAGCGGGGTTTCATAGCCTGTGCCGGTGATCGGGCGGGCGCCGAAGCGTTCGTAGAATTTCAGCCGCGCGGCGTTCTGTTCGCGGATTTCCGGATCGGGGCTGAGGTCGGGGTCATCCGGGAGGCATTCGAAATAGAGACCCTTTGCACCAAGCGCCGCTGCTTCGAGCCGCACGCGTTCGTACAGCGCGCCGCCCGCGCCGCGCCCGGGTTTTGCCCCGGGTGACGTGGCGAGCATGTCGAGAAAGGCAAAAGCAAGCTCGGGATCATAGAGCATGACGGCGGCGGCGCGAACGTGTGACCGGGCGTCTTCGGCCACAAGCAGTTCCGCGACGAACCTGTGGGTATAGGGATCTTCGAGCCGGTCGGGCAATGCGTCGATGTCGCCGGGCGCCATGCCCGGGAACTGCGCGCGCAGGATTGCCTGCGCCTCGGTGACGGCGGTCCGGTTGCTGGGGGCCCGTGCGTCGGGAACCTTTCTGATCCGGAACATGTCAGGCCGCCAATTCGGTTTTGCGCAGACCGGCAGAGGCGATCTGCCCGATCAGGTCCTCGAAGCTGAGCCCGGCCTGCGCAGCGGCGGCCACGAAGCCCGCGTCGGGGGCGAGACAGGGGTTGGTGTTGACCTCGAGAATCCAGGGTCGGCCGCTTGCGTCGATGCGGAAATCGACCCGCGCATATCCCGACAGGCCGAACAGATCCCAGCAGGCGCGCGCAAGGCGTTTCAGTTCGGTCAGCAGCGCTTGGTCCCGGGGTGGGAACTCGAACCGTCGCGGGGTGTTGTTATAGGCATGCGTGTCCTCGACCCATTTGGCGTCGTAATCGACGATGCGGTGTTTGCCGGGGCCGTAGCCCAGAAACTGCGTTTCGGCGGGCGGCAGCACACGGGGGCCATCGTCCATGTCCAGCAGCGACAGGGCGAATTCGCGACCGTCGACATAGGTTTCGGCAAAATGGGGATCACCCGTGCGCGCGGTCTTTTCGGCGATTGCCCCAGCGGCCTGTTTGCCCGGCATCACCGAGGACTGATCAATGCCGACCGAGGCGTGTTCGGTGATCGATTTGACGATCACCTGAGGCGTGCGGGCCAGCGAAACGCCGTTGACGCTCCAATCCGGTGTGGGCAACCCGGCCTCGCGCAACCGCTCTTTCTGCATGACCTTTGACTGGCATGTCCAGGAGGCCTCTGCCCCGCATCCGGTGAAGGACAGGCCACGGGCCTGTAAAGCCTGGGGGATGGCGGCCGCCGGCGCTGCATATCCGCCGACGGCCTCGACCAGATTGAAGACCAGATCGGGCCGCTCGGCGGCCAGCTGATCCAGGACGGCCTCGCCTTCGTTCAGCGTGATCAGCCGCGACCGCGCGCCCAAATCGGCCAGTGCGTCCATCACCGCTATTGCGGTCTGGACAGTGTCAAGCTCGTCGGGGGTGTTCCCCGTCGCCCCGTGAATAACGGGGATATCAAAACCATTCATGATGCGACGCGCTGCGCCTCTGTCAGTTGCCCTGTGCGGGTCAGTGCCGCCGCGACGATTCCGGTAACCAGGTCGTCATAGGTGAGGCCAGACTTGGCCGACAGCATCGGCAGGTCCGAGTGGGTCGGGTGCATGCCGGCGAGCGTGTTGACCTCGAGGAAATGAGGCCAGCCAGCCGCGTCGGATCGCAGATCGACGCGGGCCGCATCGCGGCATTGCAAGGCGCGATAGGCGGCAAGGGCGACCTGCCCCGCCTCGATCGCCTCGGCGTCATCGGCCAGTTCGTAATGCACGTGCTGTTCCCAGTGTTCCTTGTTGTGAAAACTGTAGATCTGATCGCCCGACCGGTCGCGCAGCATAACCTCCATCACGGCGATGACGCGGGCCTCGGCACCATTGCCGAGAATGCCCACGGTGAATTCGCGCCCGGGCAGGTAGGTTTCGGCCAGAACGGGCTGTTCGAACCGGGCAATCAGGTTCTGCGCCACAAGCTCGGCGGATTTTGCATCGCCGACCTTTGAGGCGTTTTCGCAGCCCTTGCCGGTGCCTTCGGCGAGCGGCTTGAGAAACAGCGGGTACGGCAGTTCAGAGTCTACTGCGTCGGAGGCGGTTTCGAACACCGCGAATGGTGCGGTGGGCAGACCGGCATCGCGGACGACCCGCTTTGCCATTGCCTTGTCGAGGCCCAGCGCCTGCGTCAGCGGATCGGAAAAGGTGTAGGGCACACCATATGCTTCGAGCAGGGCAGGAACCTGCGCCTCGCGCGAGCGGCCCGAGACACCCTCGGCAATGTTGAATACGAGGTCCCAGCGGTCTCCGGCCACGAGGCGCGAGGCCAGCGCCCGGATGTTGCCGATGCGGTCGGTCCGGTACCCGGCCCGCGCCAGCGCAATTTCGATGGCCGCAACCGTTTCGGGGCTGTCGAATTCGGCCAGTGCCTCGTCCGACAGGCCTGCGTCGGCATAGTCATCCCTCAGATCATAGGTCAGGCCGATCAGCATGATGGGGATTCCCTGGATGGAAGCGGGCTCTGGTCCGGATCGTGGTAGCGGTAGTGGTGCCCTTCGAAGTTGCGCAGGATCAGGTCATCGCCGTCGCGGCCCACGATGTAGTCCGGCAAAAGCGGAATCTTGCCGCCGCCGCCGGGGGCGTCGATGACGAATTGCGGCACGGCATAGCCTGTTGTGTGACCGCGCAGACCTTCGATGATCTCAAGGCCTTTTGCGACCGGGGTGCGGAAATGGGCCGAGCCGGTAATCGGGTCACATTGGTAGAGGTAATAGGGTTTCACCCGCCGCTTGAGCAGACCGTGATTGAGCGATTTCATCGTCTCGACATTGTCGTTGATGCCTTTCAGAAGCACGGTTTGAGAGCCGAGCGGAATGCCGGCATCGGCCAGCCGCGCATAGGCTTCGGTCGCTTCGGGGGACAGTTCCTTTGGGTGCGTCGCGTGGATCGACATCCACAGGGGGTGGTGCTTTTTCAGGACGCGGATCAGAGTGCGCGTAATCCGCATCGGCAGCACGGTCGGAACCTTGGTGCCCATGCGCACAAACTCGACATGCGGGATGGCGTGCAGACGGCCCAGAAGATGGTCGAGCTTTTCATCCGACAGGGTCAGCGGATCGCCGCCCGAGAGCAGAACGTCGCGGATCTGGGGGTGGGCTTCGATATAGGCGAAGGCCTGTTCCCACTGGCGGGTCGAGAACTGGTACTCGCCGCCCGCCTGGCCGACCATGCGCGAGCGTGTGCAATAGCGGCAATAGGTCGAGCAGGTGCCGGTGGTCAGGAACAGAACCCTGTCGGGATATCGGTGCACGAGACCGGGAACCGATGTGTCGTGATCCTCGCCCAAGGGATCGTCCGCCTCGCCGGGCGTGCGCAGGTATTCCTGACCCACTGGGATATGCGTGCGGCGCAATGGTTCGGACGGGTCGTCGTGCCCCATGAGGCTGGCATAATAGGGTGTGATGCCGACCGGCAGTCCGCCGACATGGCGACCCAGCGCTTCGCGTTCGTCCGGGCCGAGTTGGAAGATCCGCTCAAGCTGGGCGGTTGACCGGATTCGCGCCCGCATCTGCCAGCGCCAGTCGTTCCAATCCGCCGTCGTGGTGTCGGGGAAGAACCGCTTGCGGAATTCTGCGGTGACTTTGCCAATCGGAAACCGTGGCGCGCGCAGAGACGGGCGGCCGGGTATTGAAATCGATTGGTTGGGTTCAAAAGGGAAGAAGGTTGATCCGGCGAGATGCCCGAGATCTGGAGGCTCCGATACAGGAGCGGGTTCTTGATCCATTCGGATAAGGTTCCGGTGCCGAGAGAGCCGTCGCGCGCCAATCGTCGTTTCTGTCGCTGCACTCGGACGCTGCGAAAATGCGCTCGGTTGCGTTTCATTTCAAGAGGCTTCTTTTCTCTTTTTGAGGACGGTCAAATTGTGTGCGCCATGGCCAGAAGTGCGGCCAGATATGCACCGTATCCGAGCACCAGCAGGGCGCCCTCGTACCGCCGGATCGACCAGCCGGTGACGGCGACCGCGATGAGCGCGGCGGTTGCCGCCAGCATCACCCAGATGTCGAATTCAGCGATCTCTGCGGGGACCGGAATCGGTGCCACAAGGGCCGTTACACCCAAAATGCAGAGGATATTGAAGATGTTGCTGCCGACGATGTTGCCGAGCGCCACATCGCCCTGACCCCGGCGCGCCGCGATGGCCGATGTTGCAAGTTCGGGCAGCGATGTGCCGACCGCCACGATGGTCAGGCCGATCACCGTTTCGGACACACCGGCAAGGCGCGCCAGATCAATGGCGCTGTCCACCAGCAAGCGTGCGCCGAAGATCGTCAGCGCCAGACCGGCGACAAAGCTGCCGATCATCGACAGGAGGTGTGTGGGCGGTGTTGGTGCAAGATCGGCCTCGGCCTTGTGCAGGGCGGCCGAGTCGGAGCCGTTGCCGCGTTCCAGCAAATAGGTGAGGACAAGGTAGGTGATGAGCGCCAGAACGAAGACGAGCCCAATCCAGCGCGGGATGGCCCCTGCCAGAACCACCGCCAGGCAGGCGAGGCTTGCCAGCACCACGACGACACCATCGCGCCGGAATGCCGCGGCGTTGACGTGGATCGGAAGCAGAAGCGCCGCGATGCCGAGGATCAGCAGGATGTTGGCGATGTTGCTGCCTACGACGTTTCCGACGGCGATGCCCGGCGCTCCCTTTATCATGGCCTGCAGGCTGGTCACGAGTTCAGGTGTCGAGGTGCCGAACCCCACGAGGGTGAGACCGATGAGAATCGGCGAGATATTCAGGTGTCGTGCAATCCCCACGGCACCACGGACAAGCGCCTCGCCCCCGGCCACGAGAAGGAAAAGGCCCAGTATCAGGGTCACATATGTCATTGCGAGCCGTCCATCTTGGAGTGGTGTGTGTTGGGGCCGGGAAAAAGGCCTTTGAGGTTCAGTCTATTCTTCCTGGACCAATCCGGCAGGACAGCCCCTCGCAACGTCTGATTGCATTGTCCGAGGTATCGCATCAAACGCGTCCCGCCATATAGGCGCGCATGGATTTCGCGTCGGCTTCGCTGTCTTCGAGTTGTTGCCGGATCACGTCGAGAATGTTGATCAGGCCACACAGCTTTCCATTCCGTGTCACCGGAAGATGACGAATATGGTGTCGGGTCATCAAAAGGTGGATTTCGGCGATGGATGCCGAGACATCGCATGTTTTCACGTCCCTGGTCATCACCCGGCTCACCGGCATGTCGATGACCCTGGCGCCGAAGTGATGCAGGCCTCGGGTGATATCGGCGGTGGTCAGGATGCCGTCGATCTGCTGGCCATCGAACGTGGCGATCAAGGCCGAGATCTCATCCTTTTCCAAATGCAAAAGGGCGCCTTTGACGGGCGAGTTGGGGTCGATACGCGGCACGAAGAAACCTTTTCGCGCCAGAATGGATTTTACCGACATGACGTTCTCTATCAGTCAGATGCACGCCGGAGGGCGCGGTTCCCAGGGCTAACGACATCCGTCGCTGCGCCGTGCAAGGCGGGCAGGCGTGTCGTCATGCTTCGGAGAAAGTGAGGCGTGCTCAGTCCATCAACTGGTACCGCAACGGAGCTGTCCGGCCATCTCGCGTCAGGACACAGATCGGTATGTCGCAATCGGCGTTCAAGTGGCGGGACACAAAATAAAAGATCAAGCCGCGAAAGTACGTTGGTCTGTCTTGAGCCGGTTTTGACGAATGCTGTAAGCGAGGCAAATGTCCATATTCCCTGGCAAAGCATCGCATCAGATGGGTCTTGTCGAAAATTTTTCTCTATTAATTATATGATATATAATTAATACCTGATGGAGAATTCCATGCCTACCGGACATATCATGATGGCAATGAGCCTTGACGGCTTTGTGGCAAGAAAAGATCACAGCCTCGATTGGTTGACGAAACAGCCGACATCCAATGAAGACCACGGATTCAATGAGTTTATGGACAGTGTCGATGTTCTTGTCATGGGTTCCGGGTCGCTGAGAACTGTCCTGGGATTTGGCGAGTGGCCCTATGAAAAGCCAGTCGTTGTCCTTAGCCGTTCCATGACAAGTCGGGAATTGCCTGAACATCTGCAGAGCAAAGTCGAATTCACAACGAAGAGGCCGCAGGAGTTATGGGAGACCTTACGCCAACGCGGCCACAAGCGTGTATATGGCGATGGTGGCGCGATCATTCAGTCCTTTCTCAGGGCCGGGTTCGTGCAAGACATGAAGATTGCCATGGTTCCAATTCTGCTGGGGGATGGCATCCGTATTTTCGGCGAAACTGACGGTGACGTTGACCTTGAGCTGATCTCGGCCACGCCATTTCCGTCCGGCCTTGTCGAGCTGGTCTACAAAGTGAAGGGCGCATGACGAAATCGTCTGCGGTCGGACGGCCGCCAAAATCAACCCAGCGTCTGTCAAAACAGCTTGTGTTGCAAACCGCGTTACCCATTGTGCAAAAGCAAGGAGCAGATGCACTCTCGTTTCGCTTGCTGGCCGAAAAGCTGAAGGTCACGCCGATGGCTGTGACCTATCATTCCGGCAGCAAGCATGCGTTGCTGGCAGATTTGGTTGGTTTGGCCTTTGAGAACACGCTGCAGGACGTATCGGGAGAGAGTCCGACAGCGAAGGCGCGCAACATATTGAGAGCATACTTCCAACGTGCCTTGCTGAATGCCAACCTGTTGCGGGCCATTCTCGAAGATGTTTCTCTCATGAGCGAGGATCTCATACAGATCACAAACGAGTTGCGAGGCTGCACTCGGGAACTCGACAATGGTGACAAGAATGATGTGCTCTTGCACCTTCTCATCGACTACACACACGGTTTTGTTCTCTCAGCGTCCAGCGGAGAAAAAAACACTTTGTCAATCGACGACTTTTTGCGCGGCGTCGATTGGGTCTTGGCGAAAGCGACAGGTTGAGCAACTGAAAAATCGGTGCGGGGGGCAGAGGCCCTAGGCGCGTTTCCCGGTGATCTGGGCGACGCCGAGAACGTCAAGAACCCTGGCCTCGATATGTTCGGCGTTCATGCCCGCGACGGTGTACATGTCGGCGGGGCTGGCCTGATCGATGAATGTGTCGGGCAGGACCATCGAGCGGAACTTCAGACCGGTGTCAAAGATGCGCTCTTCGGCCAGAAGCTGCGCCACGTGGCTGCCGAAGCCGCCGATGGCGCCTTCTTCGATGGTGATCAGCGCCTCGTGCGAGGTGGCGAGGTCCAGGATCAGGCTCTGATCAAGGGGTTTGGCGAAACGGGCGTCGGCGATCGTCGGAGTGATGCCGCGCGCCGACAGAGCCTCGGCGGCTTTTTGGACCTCGGCCAGACGGGTGCCGAAGGACAGGAGCGCCACACGCGCACCTTGCTGGATCAGACGGCCCTTGCCGATTTCCAGCACCTCGCCACGCTCGGGCAGGTCCACACCCACACCTTCGCCGCGCGGATAGCGGAAGGCGATGGGGCCGTCGTCATGGGCGGCGGCGGTGGCGACCATGTGCACCAGCTCTGCCTCGTCCGCGGCGGCCATGACCACCATGCCGGGCAGGTTGGCGAGATAGGCGATATCGAACGACCCCGCGTGAGTGGCGCCGTCGGCCCCTACCAGACCGGCCCGGTCGATGGCGAAGCGCACCGGCAGGCGCTGAATCGCGACGTCATGCACAACCTGATCGTAGCCGCGTTGCAGGAAGGTGGAATACATCGCGCAGAAGGGCTTCATGCCGCCGGCGGCCAGCGCTGCGGAGAAGGTGACGCCGTGCTGCTCGGCGATGCCCACGTCGAAACAGCGCGAGGGATAGCGTTCGGCAAAAAGGTTCAGCCCGGTGCCGTCCGGCATTGCGGCAGTGACGGCGACGATCTTGTCGTCGCGCGCGGCCTCGGCCACCAGGGTCTTGCCAAAGATCGAAGTGTAGGAGGGCGCGTTCGAAGGCGCCTTTTTCTGTTCACCTGTGACGACGTCGAACTTCGCCGTTGCGTGGCCGCGATCCCGGGCGGCTTCGGCCGGGGCATAGCCCTTGCCCTTTTTGGTCAGCACGTGGATCAGGATCGGGCCGGTCGCGCGCGCCTTGACGGTGCGCAGGACCGGCAGCAACTGGTGCATATCATGGCCGTCGATGGGGCCGAGATAGGAAAAGCCCAGTTCCTCGAACAGGGTGCCGCCGACGGCCATGCCCTTGAGCATTTCCTTGGCACGCTTGGCGCCTTCGCGGAAGGGTTCTGGCAAAAGCGAAACCGCGCCCTTGGCGGCGGCCTTGAGTTCCTGGAACGGTTCTTCGGCGTAGAGGCGCGAGAGATAGTTGGAAAACGCACCGACCGGCGGTGCGATGCTCATCTCGTTGTCGTTGAGGATGACAATCAGGCGCTTGTTCAGGTGGCCTGCGTTGTTCATCGCCTCGAATGCCATGCCGGCGGACATCGAACCGTCGCCGATAATGGCAATGGCATCGCCCAAGCCTTCGGGGATTGCGCCGCCCAGATCGCGGGCGACGGCGAACCCCAGAGCGGCGCTGATCGAGGTCGAACTATGCGCTGCGCCAAACGGGTCATAGGGGCTTTCGCTGCGCTTGGTGAAGCCGCTGAGCCCGTCTTTCTGGCGCAGGGTGCGGATGCGGTCGCGCCGTTCGGTCAGGATCTTGTGCGGATAGCACTGATGGCTGACGTCCCAGATGATCTTGTCACGCGGTGCGTCGAACACCGCATGCAGCGCCACGGTCAGTTCCACCACGCCAAGGCCCGCGCCCAGATGGCCGCCGGTCACCGAAACGGCCGAGACGGTTTCCGCCCGCAATTCGCCCGCAAGCTGGGTCAGTTGCGCGTCCGAGAACTGCTTGAGATCCGCAGGGCGGTTCACAAGGTCCAACAGCGGGGTTTTCGGGCGATCTGACATGGCGTCCTTTGCGGTTAGCTGTCCCGGGCAATAACGAAACGGGCGGCCTCCTTCAAGGTATTGGCCCGCGTGCCGTAAATTTCCAACGCGGTGCAGGCGGCCTCTACCAGTTCCAGCGCGCGCGATCGCGCCCCATCGAGCCCAAGAAGCGAGACGAAAGTGGCCTTGCCTGCATCCGCATCCTTCTGCAGGCGCTTTCCGGCCTTTTTGGCGTCACCCTCGACATCCAAGATGTCATCGGCGATCTGAAAAGCAAGACCAAGCGCCTGCGCGTATTGGAGCAATGGGGCCGTGCCCTGCCCGGCCAGCCGCGCCCCGGCGCAGGCGGACCATTCGATCAACGCACCGGTTTTGCCGGCCTGCAAGCGGGTGATCTGATCCAATGTCAGGGGCCGGTCGGCGGATTCGGCGGCGATGTCCAGCGCCTGCCCCAGCACCATGCCCTGCGCGCCGCTGGCCCGTGCCAGCGTCAGCGCCAGTTCGGCGCGGGTGTCCGCGGGGCCAGTTTCGGACCGGGTACACAGCTCAAAGGCCAGCGTCTGCAGGGCGTCGCCGGCCAGCACGGCGGTACCCTGATTCCATTTCACATGCACCGTCGGCTTGCCGCGCCGCAGATCGTCGTTGTCCATACAGGGCAGGTCGTCATGAACCAGCGAATAGGCATGCAGCGCCTCGATAGCCGTTGCGGGCCAGATCGCGCGGTCGGGTCCGACATCATGCAGGCGAGCGCTTTCCAGCACGAGAAACCCGCGCAGCCGTTTGCCGCCCTGCGTGGCATAGGCCATGGCCTGGGTCACATCGATCGGGTCGAGCGCGCCCAGAACCAGATCGAAGTGGTCCTGAATCAGCGCGGCGTCCTGCGCCAGCCTTTCCTGAAACATCAAAGGCCTTCGACGGGTGTTGTCCCTGTGGGCTGGCCGCTGGCGTCCAGCGTGATGGCGGCGACCTTCTCCTCGGCGCGCTTGAGCTCGTCCTCGCAGCGCTTTTTCAACGCCGCACCGCGTTCATAGAGCGCGATCGACTGATCCAGCGCCACATCGCCGCGTTCAAGCTGGCCGACGACGGCCTCCAGCTCTTTCATCGCCTGTTCGAACGTCATCTGGTCAACGGGTGTATCGGTCATGTCGCGGCCTTCATCAGTTCTTCCACATGCGCCCGGGTTGCGGCGCTTAGCGCGTTCAGATCATACCCGCCTTCGAGAGTCGAGACGATACGGCCCTGACACACGTCTTTGGCAATCTTGCACAACTCGGCGGTGATCCACGCGAAATCGGCGGTGGACCAGTTGAGATTGGCAAGCGGGTCGTCCTGATGCGCGTCGAATCCGGCCGAGATAATGATCAGTTCGGGCTTGAACGCGTGCAGACGTGGAAAGGCCTGCCCCTGATATGCCGCGCGCATCTCGGCGCCGCCGGTTCCGGGGGCCAATGGCATGTTGAGGATCTGCCCATGCGCGCCATCCTCGTCGGGGCGGCCGGAGCCGGGCCAGAGCGGCATCTGCTGGCTGGTGATCACCAATGCGCGCGGCTCGTCCCACAGAAGGTCCTGTGTGCCGTTGCCGTGGTGGACGTCGAAATCCACCACCGCGACGCGGGACAACCCGTGGTGATCCAGGGCGTGTTTGGCCGCCAGCGCCGCATTGCCGAACAGGCAGAACCCCATCGCGGTCTCGGTTTCCGCATGGTGTCCCGGCGGGCGGATGGCGCAAAAGGCGTTGGGGGTTTCGCCGCCCAGAACCATGTCGACCGCGCGCACCACAGCACCCGCCGCGCGATAGGCGGCATCGACCGAGCCGGGCGACATGAACGTATCGGCGTCGATCTGGGCAAAGCCGTCGGCAGGCCGGGTGGCGCGGATCGCGCGGACATGGCTTTCGGGATGGACGCGCAGCAGATCGTCGTCCGCGGCCAATGGCGCTGTCACACGGTTGAGATCCAGCGGTTCGAGTGCGTGCAGGATGTGTTCCAGCCGCGCGACCCGTTCGGGATGACCTGCAGGTGTGACATGCCCAAGGCAGTCAGCATGGGTGATCAGGGTGGTTTTCATCATGATCCCTTGTTCGAGCGGCCCGGAACAGAGCCTGGTTCAGCTGATCAATCCGGGGCGAGCATGTACCCGGCTCCGCGCACCGTTTGCAGGTATCGCGGTTGTTTCGGATCGGATTCGATCTTGCGGCGCAGCCGGGTGATCTGGACGTCGACGGCCCGTTCCTGTGCCTGGCCCTTGTCGCGACCCAGATCCTCGACCAGCTTGGCGCGGCTGATCGCTTCGCCGGGTTGGGCCGAGAAAATCCGCATCAGCTGGCTTTCGGTGGCGGTCAGACGCACCGGGTCTTCGCCCTGCCACATCTCGCCGCGTTCGATGTCGTAACGGATCGGCCCAAGATGCAGGATTTTCGGCGCGGCGTCCTGTGCCGAGGTTTCGGGCATGCGCCGCAGGATCGCATTGATGCGCAGCAGCAATTCCTTGGGTTCGAACGGCTTGGCAAGATAGTCGTCGGCCCCCGCTTCGAGCCCGGCAATGCGGTGTTCGGTTTCGCCGCGCGCGGTCAGCAACAGGATCGGCGTCGTATGGGTTTCGCGCAGGGCGCGCGTCAGGCTGACGCCATCCTCGCCGGGCATCATCACGTCCATGACGATCAGGTCGAAGTCCAGCCCGGTCAGCACCCGGCGGGCATGCGCGGCATCGCGGGCCGACGTAACCAGAAAGCCGTGCCTCATCAGGAATTTCTTCAGCAAGTCGCGAATGCGTTCGTCATCGTCGATGATCAGAAGATGGGCATCCATGTTGCTCATGAGGTCGTATCCCGCAGTTTGGTATAGGCACCACGCATATCAGTATCCATCATCGCTTCAAGTACCTTGCGAAACCCGGCCACGGCTTCGGGGCCGGCATCCTTGTAGGCTGCGCGCATCCTGGCGCGCTGGGCGTCGGAGAGTTTCGCCTCGAGCGCACGTCCCGCATCGGTGAGGAAAAGGTGGCGCTCGCGCTTGTCCACCGTCCCCACGCGGCTTTCGACCAGACCATCGGCAATAAGCGTGCGCAGCACCCGGTTGAGGGACTGTTTGGTGACGCCCAGGATGGCCAGCAGGTTGTTCACGGTCGTTCCCGGCGCGCGGTTGATGAAGTGGACCGCCCGGTGATGGGCGCGGCCATAAGCCATTTCGGCAAGAATGCGGTCCGGATCGGCGGTAAAGCCGCGATAGGCAAAAAACATTGCCTCGATCCCCTGCCGCAACTGCTCGTCGGTCAGAAACAGCAGGCTTTCGCCACCAAAGGCCGATGCGGCGCGGGTTTCGGACATGATATGCCTCGTTTGTTGCTTGGACCGACTTTAAGTCAGTCTTGTTGACATTCCAAGGGTGAACAGGTATCGAATCGCAGCTTTTGCGCAACAAAGTGTCCGGTTCGGACCTAATTGACGCAATAAATGGAAAACTGCCGTTCTGGAGGTCTTGGCATGGCGAGTTATGATGATCGTGATGGTGTCATCTGGATGGATGGTGAAATGGTGCCGTGGCGCGATGCCAGGGTACATATCCTGACCCACGCCATGCACTATGCCTCGTCCGTGTTCGAGGGCGAGCGCGCCTATAACGGCAAGATATTCAAAAGCCGGGCGCATTCCGAACGGCTGGTCGCCAGCGCCGAGGCTCTGGATATGCCGATGCCTTATACCGTCGATCAGATCGAGGCCGCCAAGGCAGAGACACTGAAGGCCTCGGGCCTGCAGGACGCCTATGTGCGGGCGCTGGTCTGGCGCGGTTCGGGCGAGGATATGGGCGTGGCTTCGGCCCGCAACCCGGTGCGCATGGCCATCGCGGTCTGGGGTTGGGGCGCATACTATGGCGACGCCAAGATGAAGGGCGCCAAGCTGGACATCGCGGAATGGAAACGCCCGAGCCCGGAAACCATTCCGGTTCATGCCAAGGCGGCGGGCCTTTACATGATCTGCACCATCTCAAAGCACAAGGCCGAGGCCAAGGGCTGTTCCGATGCGCTGTTCATGGACTATCGCGGCTATGTCGCCGAGGCGACCGGCGCCAACGTGTTCTTTGTCAAGGATGGCGAAGTGCACACACCGCTGCCGGATTGCTTCCTCAACGGGATCACCCGCCAAACCGTGGTGCAGATGCTCAAGGACAAGGGCCTCACCGTGCACGAGCGTCACATCATGCCCGAGGAAATGGCGGATTTCGAACAGTGCTGGCTGACCGGCACCGCCGCCGAGGTCACGCCGGTGGGGCAGATCGGGGAATATACCTTTGAGGTCGGTGACCTGACCCGCGATATCGCGGAATCCTACGAGAAGCTGGTGCGTTCGTAGTTGATCGAGACTGCGGCCCCCGCGTAAATGCGGGGCCCGTGCCCGGCGTTTGATGCGATTTCACAAGATCACATCAGCCAGCGCCTTTGAGTGGAATGTGACGGGTTCGTAGCCGTCCTCGGTGATGATAAAGCTGTCGCCGACCTGCGCGCGGAAGGTGTCAACGGACACTGACCCGTCAACCGCAAATACCATGCCCGGTTGCAAAACGGTTTTGTCCCCGGTCACCAGCTGCGGTTTTTCGAGAAAACTGAACCCCGTTGCCCGCCCGCAGCGGAAAGGATAGTCGAATCCGGCCCCCTGAATGACCTCGGCATAGGCGCGGTGCACCTCCTCGGCCAATATTCCCGGCCTCAATTCATTCAAGGCGGCCTGTTGGCTGGCGACGGCAATCTCGTAGATTCCGGCCTGTGACGCGTCTGCAATTTCGCCGATCCAGAAGGTCCGGTCAAAGCCCAGCTTGAAGCGGTGGAAATTCGTCATGCCGCAGAAACACAGGAATACGGGCTCTCCCCGTTTCATGATCCGGGTCGATGCCCGTTGGTGCGTTCTGGTGATCGTGTCGCCAGAGGCCATGATCTGGAGAAAATGTGTGTTGGGCGACATTGGCGTATCAGCATAGTGGTCGGACAGGATCTGTGCTGCCTTGCGGGTTCCCGCGCGCCCGGTTGCCAGCGCGACCTCGTATTCGGGAACACCGTCGCCGATTGCGTCGCGGCCGGCCTCCATCATCGCCATGGCGACCTGACCGGCATGGCGCGCAAGTTGCAACTCGGACGCTGATTTGATCATCCGCATGTCATCGAGGATGGGCGAGACGTCTCGTAACCGGGATGATTCCACAAGCGTATCGACATAGCGCCTGACCATCGGCGGCATCCGGTCCGGCTCGATCGCCACCGACCCGGCGGCTTTCAGGATGGCGGGCAGTTCCTGTCGCCATTCCTCCCCCGCGCCGTCGTTCCAGGCTGCAATCCTGTCAACCTGCGCAACCTTTATGGCCATGACTTCGTCGATCGTGGGAGTGATCAGCAGGCTGTCGCCGTCTTTTGGAATCACCAGGATCGTCGGTCGCCCGAATTCCATGTGCAGGTAGTCATAGTATCCGGTCAGGTAATAGACATTGTCTTCGTCCGTGACCAAGGCGGTGTCGATCCCCTGCCGGATCAGGCGGTCGCGGAATTCGGTCATTCTGTCGTGACTCATTCGATGATCCCCTGCCGGTGGCTGAATGACTGTTGTATGAAGTCGGTAGAGTGTAATGGGCAGGAATCGCAGCTGGCAATGGGTTGCGGGGCCGGGCGTGCATAACTGCGGTTTGCTGGTCGTGACGCAACATAAACCCATCGTTCAAAATACATTGCAGTTCGTTCAGGCATATGGACGAAGGGCAAAATACGACTACGTTCGCATCATGTTAGACCTTCTCAGCGATATCCTGACCCGCCTGTCCCTGCGTGGAACCCTGTATTTCCGCACGTCGTTCACACCGCCGTTCGGGATCAAGGTGCCGAGTTACCAGAACGTGGCCCGGTTTCATTTTGTGCAGCGGGGCGAGTTGAAGGTGTATGTCCCATCAACCGCCGAGACGCTGCGGCTGAGGCAGGGGGACCTGATCCTGATCCCGCATGGGGCGGCGCATGCGCTGCTGTGCAACGAAGTCAAGCCGATCGACGCCCTGCCGCTGGATCAGGTTCTGGAGCAAGCCGGGTACAAGGGCGACGGCGTTCTGATTTATGGCGGCGCGGACGAAGAGCGCGATACGCAGTTGATCTGCGGCCATTTCTCGTTTTCCGCTGCGCCGGGGGGGAAGGGATCAGGTCACATGCTGATCGACCGGCTGCCACCCTATATCCTGATCGAAAATTATGGCGAGGAGGCCGGCGCCTGGATCGAGGCGACATTGCGCATGATCGGGTCGGAAGTGAATGGAGCCCGGATCGGTGGCGACCTGATCGCGCTAAAGCTTTCGGAAGTGCTGTTTGCCCAGGCCATCCGGGCGCATCTGGAACATCAAAGCCCAAACTATTCCGCACTGGCCGGGTTTGCCGATCAGCGAATATCGCGGGCGCTGACGGCGTTTCACCGCGCCCCCGCGCGCGATTGGAGCGTCGAGACGCTTGCACGTGAGGCCGGGATGTCGCGAACAGCCTTTGCCCAGCTTTTTGCGCTGAAGATGGGAACGACCCCGATGCAGTACCTGACGGAATGGCGCATGCAGATCGCCTGTCACGGGTTGGTCGAGAACCGCTGGAACGTCGCGGATGCGGCCGCCGAGGCGGGCTATAGCTCCGAGGCGGCGTTTTCGCGCGTGTTCAAGAAACAAATCGGCGTATCACCGGCGGCCTATAAGGCGATGCATTGATACGCTCTGACTTTGTACGAATGGCAAGATCATCTGTACGCTCAAGGCTCAATCGTTCGAGAAAGATCCCTTATCTTTGCTTCACATCGATCAGAGAAAGGAAAATCTCATGTCCATTCGTTTCGTTACCCGCAATATTCATGCCTATCTCGACTATCCGGTTGCTTTCGCGCTGATGGGGCTGCCGTTCCTGCTGGGACTGGGGCAGTCCAACCCGATAGCGCTGTGGCTGTCGGTTGTCACCGGCATGGCGGCCTTTGTGCTGACGGTCCTGACCGACCACCATCTGGGGATTTGGCGGGTTCTGCCGTACAAGTTCCATCTGGCGGTGGACCTGCTGGTCGGCATCACCTTTTTGTTCGCGCCCAGCCTGTTCGGTTTCTCCGGCCTCGACGCTTCCTTTTATTGGCTGAACGGGATCGCGGTCGTAGCGGTGATTTCGCTGAGCGCGCCAGAAGAGAGCGTTGCGGCCTGACGGCGCGACCCATGCAGAAGAAAAAGCCGTGGCAACCAAGGCCACGGCTTTTTCGCGGGTGCTATCGGCCCCGGAAAAACAGGACCCAAACGGCGCACCCCATCACGACCAGCCCGGCAAATGCAACGAGGGATATGGCGGCCAGAAACAGGCGCGGGCGTTTGTCCCGCTCGATCACGTCGAACTGAAACCTGATCCTGCCGTTGGCCAGCGCATCGGCGACCATCGCCAGGGCAAAGGTGCCAAGCGATGCCGTGCTCAACCCGCCCCAGAGGTTTTTCGACGCCTCTGAGCTGCTGGCGCCCAGCAGCAGGCCGAAGAGGACAAACGACACACCTGACAGGATCATCAGACGGTTTGCGGTCATTTGCGCCTCCTCCATTGAATGGTTGCGGCTGGCTTAGAAATCGATACCCCTTTGTGCCTTGATCCCGGCATCGAACGGGTGCTTTTCCACGGTCATTTCAGTAACCAGATCGGCATAGTCCCTGAGCGCCTGCGGTGCGTCGCGGCCCGTCAGGAACACGCTGGTTTTCCCGGACCGCGCCTCAAGTCCTTCGATGACTGCATCCACCGTCAGGTATTCATAGCGTAGCGCAATGTTGATCTCGTCCAGCACCACCAGATCGTATCCGCCGCTTTCCATCAGTTCGCGGGCCTTGCCAAAGGCCGCCGTCGCCGCGGCGATGTCGCGTTCGCGGTCCTGGGTATCCCAGGTGAAGCCTTCGCCCATTGTGTGCCAGGTGACCAGCCCGTGTTCCTCGAAGAACCGGCGCTCGCCTGTTTTCCATTTGCCCTTGATGAACTGGACGACGGCCACTTTTTTGCCCCAGCCCAGCGCGCGGATGACGACACCGAAAGCGGCCGAGGATTTGCCTTTGCCCTTGCCGGTGTTGATCAGCACCAACCCGCGATCGGGGTCGACCGCTTCGGACACTTTCTTGCGGTGCTGGGCTTGCACCTGTTGCATCTTTTCCTTGTGGTCCTGTGCGTCGCTCATCGGAGAATCCTTGTTCATTGTCGGGGTCAACCTAGGGAAAGTGAGCGAAAGGTAAAGGTCAGGCTTTGGGATCGGTGACCGCACGCACTTTGCCGCGCTCCAGCCCAAGTTGGTGCTCGCGCCAGATCACCAGCACGTTTCCGGCAATGACCAATGCCGCGCCCGACAGCATGACCAGCGTTGGCAACTCGTCGAACCAGACGTAGCCGACGAAGATGGCGAACAGCATGCTGGTATAGTCATAAGGGGCCAGCATCGAGGCCTGACCGAAACGAAAGGATGACGTAACCAGGATCTGCGCCACACCGCCCACCAGCCCGGTCAGGATCAGAAGCGCGGCCTGATCCAAGGTCGGCATTGTCCATCCGAAAAAGGCGGTCAGCGCAGACAGAACCGACGCGGTGGCCGAGAAATAAAACACGATGGCTGCGGGGTGATCGACCTGCACAAGCTGGCGAAGGTGGATCTGTACGAACCCGCGGGCGATGGTCGCGCCCAGAACACAAAGCGCGCCGATGGTGGCAGAGGCCTGCAGGTCACTGCCGCCAAGGCGGGGCCAGAGCATGATGAGAACACCCAAGAGACCAATTGCAACCGCGCCGATGCGGATCATCCGGATAGTTTCGCCCAGCATCAGGGCGGCCAGTATCAGGGTGAAGATGGGCGTGGCATAGCCGATGGCGGTCACCTCGGGCAGCGGCAACAGGCTGAGTCCGGTGAAAGTCAGGCCCATGGCGGTGGTGCCCAGAACGCCGCGCCAGAAATGCCCCATCGGTCTTTTCGCGACAAATCCCTGTTTCAGCTCCCCGCGCACGATCAGCCATACGACGATCACCGGAATGGCGAAAAGCGAACGAAAGAACACCATCTCGCCCGGCGGAAAAGTGTCTGACAGCGCCTTGACCAGTGCCGACATCAACGTGAACAGAAACAGGGCACTCAGCTTGAGCGTCACGGCAAGTACAGGTCGATGCGATGTTAAGGGGGTCGCCATGCGCGCGACCCTGCGCCTTTGCCGGGCAAAGATCAATAATGGAAAATCCCGGTCCTATTCGGCGGTCCAGTCCGCGGGCAGGGCGCGGCCGATTTCCTCGGCGAACGACTCGAGAAACCGCAACATGCGTTGGACACGTTGGCGCGCGATCTGTTCGCCGCCTTTGGTCAGCATGTCCGCTGGCAGGCTCAGCAATTTGATCTTCCAGTGATCGACCGAATACCGCAGGTCGTCCAGGGGGCGATTTTCGGCAAAGGGATCGGCGGGATCATAAAGGGCGCGACCCAGTGAACCGGCGACGGAAAAGTTGCGCGCGATGCCAATGGCGCCCAGTGCATCCAGCCGGTCGGCGTCACGCAGGATGCGGGCTTCGGCCGACTGCGGTGCGATTCCGGCGGAGAAACTGTGCGCGGCGATGGCGTGTTTCGTGGCCTCGATTTCAGGCGTGGAAAAGCCCAGACCGGCGAGGATAGGCGCGGCGGCCTCGGCCGAGCGGCGAGAGGCAAGGTGCCGATCGGGATTGTTCTTGGGCAGATTGACCAGATCATGCAGATAGCAGGCCGCCAGCAGGATACGCTGGTCGGTCTGCCCATCGGCAATGGCGCTGGCATTGACCCAGACCCGGTCGAGGTGCGCCAGATCGTGCGCCGGGTCGGAAGCCATCAGATCGCGGGCGATGTCGCGCAGCCGGGTGCGCAGCTCAGCCAATGTGGCCACGATTTTCACCGATCTGGCCGCGATGCAGCAAAAGGTGGTCGAGGATCACGCACGCCATCATCGCTTCGCCGACCGGCACTGCGCGGATGCCGACGCAGGGGTCGTGGCGGCCCTTGGTGATGATCTCGGTCTCTTCGCCGGATTTTGTGATGGTCTTGCGGGTGGTCAGGATCGAGCTGGTCGGCTTGACCGCGAAACGCACGACAATGTCCTGTCCGGTCGAGATGCCGCCCAGGATGCCGCCTGCGTGGTTTGAACTGTATTGCGGGCCATCCTGACCCATGAAGATCTCGTCGGCATTGGCTTCACCGGTCAGTTCAGCAGCGGCCATGCCTTCGCCGATCTCGACGCCTTTGACAGCGTTGATCGACATCATCGCGGCCGCAAGATCAGTGTCTAACTTGGCATAAATCGGCGCCCCAAGCCCTGCCGGGACACCGCGTGCCACAACCTCGACCACGGCCCCGACAGAATTGCCGGATTTGCGCAGGTCATCCAGATAGGCGGCCCAGTCCCCGGCCGCCGTCGCGTCGGGTGTCCAGAACGGGTTCTGTTCGATCTGGGCCCAGTCGAATTTGGAGCGATCAATCCTGTGCGGACCGATCTGGGTCATGTAGCCGGTGATCTGCACATTCGGCGCGATCTGCCTGATGGCCTCGCGCGCCAGTCCACCTGCGGCCACGCGCGACGCAGTTTCCCGGGCTGAACTGCGCCCGCCGCCACGATAGTCGCGGATGCCGTATTTCTGCCAATAGGTGATATCGGCGTGGCCCGGGCGGAACTTGTCCATGATGTCGCCGTAGTCTTTCGAGCGCTGATCGGTGTTTTCGATCATCAGTTGCACCGGTGTGCCGGTGGTCTGGCCTTCGAACACGCCCGAAAGGATCTTGACCTGATCCGGCTCGCGTCGCTGCGTGGTGAATTTGTTCTGTCCCGGTTTGCGCTTGTCCAGCCAGTGCTGGATCATCGCTTCGTCTATTGTGACCCCCGGCGGGCAACCGTCGACAGTGGCGCCCAAGGCGGGCCCATGGCTTTCACCCCAGGTGGTGACGCGGAAAAGATGGCCAAAGCTGTTCATTGACATGGGGCGTGCTCCTTTGCGGATCGTGATTAGCGGGCAAGGCCCCCGGCCTCAAGCGGATTTGGCCGTTGACGGGTTTAACGCCGCCCTGCGGGCGGCGCATTTTGAGTATTTTCGAAAGGATGAAGATCAGGCAGCCTGCGCGACTTTCGCACGGGTTTCCGAGATCATCAGCGCGGCCTGAGCCGCTTCGCGCCCTTTTTGTACGAAATGGTCGCGGTAGATCGAATTGTGATGATCGGTTTCCTGATATTGGTGCGGGGTCAGCGAGACCGACAGGACGGGAACCCCTGTATCAAGCCCGGCGCGCATCAGGCCATCGACCACGGCTTGTGCGACGAAGTCGTGGCGATAGATGCCGCCATCAACGACAAAGGCAGCGCAGGCGACGGCGGCATAACGCCCGGTCTGGGCCAGATCACGGGCCAGCAGGGGCATCTCGAACGCGCCGGGAACATCGAAGACATCGACTTGTTCTGCGGGGACGAGTTCAAGAAACCCGTCGAGCGCGCGGTCAACAATGTCGGAATGCCAGTTGGCTTTGACGAAGGCATAGCGGGTGTGTGTCATCGTAATCTCCATAGGTTAGACACGTCACCCAAGGCGATCACGAACGGACGAGCACACGCGGGGGCGTGGCCTGGCCGTGCGTTCTCTTTCATCCGGACTGTAACCGTCGGCTCTGGCATTTCACCAGATCTGCTGACACCCCGAAAGCCGGGGCCGCTCGCGGGCTTACGGGCCATGGCCCGCATACCGCCGGTGGGGAATTCCACCCCGCCCTGAGAACGAGGCGGACCTTGCCAAGAACCGGCTGCCGCTGCAAGAGATTTGACAGGAGGATTTTTATGCATCCAAATCCAGCTTTCCGCGCCGAGGACCGCGCGCGTCATGTTGAATTCGCCCGCGACCGGGCGTTCGGCGTTCTGGCACTCTCTGCGGGCGAGGCCCCGTTATTAAGTCATGTCCCGTTTCTGCTGTCCGAAGACGGTTCACTGGCTGACCTGCATCTTGTGCGCTCGAACCCCATAGTGCGGGTTCTGCGCGAGACGCAGCACGCGAAAATCGCGGTGCAGGGGCCGGATGCTTATATCTCGCCCGATTGGTACGGTGTCGAAGATCAGGTTCCGACGTGGAACTACGTTGCCGTGCACCTGACCGGAAAGCTTGAACTGCGCCCGCAGGACGAGCTACGTGGCTTGCTTGACCGCCAATCTGCATTCTATGAGAAGCGGCTGCTGCCCAAAGCCCCATGGGGCACAGGGAAAATGTCCAGTGAAGCGCTGAACAGGATGATGCGCATGATCGTACCGTGCCGCATGCGCGTTGAAGATATTCAGGGCACCTGGAAGCTTGGTCAGAACAAACCCGAAGGTGCGCGAAATGCGGCCGCTGATCAGGTTTCCAGTGGCTTTGGCAGTGAAACCGCCCGGCTGGCCGCCTTGATGCACAAGGCTTAGCCAGCATCAGGCGCCGGGTTTACTGGGGGCTGAAGGTCGCCAGATAGGCAGTGATGTCTTCGGCCCCGGATTTGAGCTTGACGCTCATGTTCGGGCGGGCAGTTTCATCGTTCAGGAATTCCTGAATGAAACCAATGGGGTCGGCGGCATAGGCGGTGATGTTCTCTTCGGTCCAGACGAGGCCTTCTTGGCCGGCGCGGATCATGTCGTCGGTGAACATGCCGATGGGCAAGCGCTCGCTGCCATTGAGGTAGTCGTATTCGGTTCCGGCGACCCGACCGATGACCCCGTACAGGTTCGGGCCGGTGATCCCGCCTTTGACCAGCACCTTGCCGTCCTTGATGATTGCGTGGCAGGAGGAACAGCGGCTGTAAAGTTGTTCGCCTTTTGCCGGATCTCCGGCGGCATGGGCCGTCGCCGTAGAGGCGGTTGCAAGAATAAGGGCCGCAAAAATCGTTTTAATCACGCCCAACCTCCATCCTGAATATGCGTCCACCGGGACATAGCGTGGTTCTCGCAATAGGTGCAATAGCAGGAATGTGGCCATTTTGAGGAATAAAATTTCTATATAAAATAGATGTTTAATTGGAACATGCACAACCAAAGGGGTAGTTGATGGATTTCACCAGACTGAGCCGGACAGACCGTGAGCGAAGCTTCCCTGCGATGAAGTTGCATCAGGGCTGGAAGCCACCGGCTGTATGGTGAGCATAACGCGACAAAAGCGAATCGCCTGGGGCACGGATTTTCGGTATTCCGCCAAATACGGGCGCGTTTTCATGATTTTGCCGCCCCGATCTTGAAATTTGTGTCCGCATTGCGACATGAAAGGGCTGATGCGGGGTCCTGCGCGCCTATGACCGCTGGACGAACCGTTTTCTCCCGGATAGATACGCGCGATGAGACGCCGCTTTGTTGCGGTGCTGATGCATGTTTGCCCGTCCGCCGGGCGTTGGAATTCGGAGAAAACCTCGTGTCCCACGCAGAAGATCACGAAGGCACCCGCAGAGATTTCCTCTACTACGCCACGGCTGGCGCAGGTGCTGTAACCGCAGGGGCTGCCGTCTGGCCGCTCGTCAATCAGATGAACCCGTCGGCCGACGTTCAGGCGCTGTCCTCGATCCGCGTGGATATCAGTGGCGTCGAAGAAGGCACCCAGATCACCGTGAAGTGGCTGGGCAAACCGGTCTTCATCCGCCGCCGGACACCCGAGGAAATCGAAGAGGCGCGTTCGGTCGACCTGGCAGAACTGCCGGACAACAACGATCGCAACGCCAACAAGCCCGGCCTTGACGCGGCGGACGAAAACCGTTCGTTGGACGAGAGTGGCGAATGGCTGGTGATGATGGGCGTGTGTACGCACCTTGGTTGTGTGCCGCTGGGTGATGGCGCAGGCGACTATCATGGTTGGTTCTGCCCTTGTCACGGTTCGCACTACGACACGTCTGGCCGCATCCGCAAAGGGCCCGCGCCCGAGAACCTGCCGGTTCCGGTGGCCGAGTTCGTCGAACCTACCGTTATCAAGCTGGGATAAGGAAACGCGCTCATGTCCGGAATTCCGCACGACCATTACGAACCGAAGACAGGCGCGGAAAAGTGGCTGCACAGCCGCCTGCCCATCGTCGGTCTGCTTTACGACACCATCATGATCCCCACCCCGAAGAACCTGAACTGGTGGTGGATCTGGGGAATTGTTCTGGCTTTCTGCCTGGCACTGCAGATCATCACTGGCATCGTGCTGGTGATGCATTACACCCCGCAGGTCGATCTGGCCTTTGCCAGCATCGAGCACATCATGCGCAACGTGAACGGCGGCCATATGCTGCGGTATCTGCACATGAACGGGGCGTCGCTGTTCTTTGTCGCCGTTTATATCCACATCTTCCGCGGTCTTTTCTATGGCTCGTACAAGGCCCCGCGCGAGATCACGTGGATCATCGGCATGCTGATCTATCTGTGCATGATGGGCACTGCATTCATGGGTTACGTTCTTCCCTGGGGACAGATGTCGTTCTGGGGCGCAACCGTGATCACCGGCCTGTTCGGCGCGATCCCGTTCATCGGCGAAAGCATCCAGACCTGGCTGTTGGGCGGACCCGCCGTGGACAACGCCACGCTGAACCGCTTCTTCTCGCTGCACTACCTGCTGCCGTTCGTCATTGCGGCGCTGGTCGTGGTGCATATCTGGGCCTTCCACACCACCGGCAACAACAACCCCACGGGCGTTGATGTTCGCAAAGGGTCGAAAGCCGAGGCCGAGAAGGACACGCTGCCGTTCTGGCCCTATTTCGTGATCAAGGACTTCTTTGCCCTGGCGGTTGTTCTGGTTGTCTTCTGGGCCATCGTCGGCTTCATGCCGAACTATCTGGGCCACCCCGACAACTATATCGAAGCCAACCCGCTTGTGACGCCCGCGCATATCGTGCCGGAATGGTACTTCCTGCCGTTCTATGCAATCCTGCGCGCCTTTACCGGCGAGGTCTGGGTTGTTCAGTTCGCCAGCTTCATCACCGGTGGCATCATTGACGCCAAGTTCTTTGGCGTGATGGCGATGTTCGGCGCGATCCTGGCCATGGCGCTGGCGCCGTGGCTGGACACCTCGTCGGTGCGTTCGGGCAAGTACCGTCCGATGTTCAAGTGGTGGTTCTACCTGCTGATCATCGACTTCATGGCCCTGATGTGGCTGGGCGCGATGCCTGCAGAAGAACCCTATGCATCCTTCTCGCTGATCGCGTCGGCCTATTGGTTCGCCTATTTCTTCGTGATCCTGCCGATCCTGGGCGTTATCGAAAAGCCCGAGCCGCAGCCGGAAACCATCGAAGAAGACTTCAACGCGCACTATGGCAAGGCTGACGCCGACGCCACACCCGCCGAGTAAGAAGAGGGACAGAAAACCATGTTCAAGAAACTTGCAATCGGCGCCGCTGTTGCTCTGGCGTTTGTTCCTGCCGCATCATTCGCGGCAGGTGGCGGCGAACAGCATATCGAGGATTTCCAGTTCTCGTTCGAAGGCCCGTTCGGCACCTATGATCAGCACCAGCTGCAACGCGGCCTGCAGATCTATACCGAGGTCTGCTCGGCCTGCCACGGCCTGCAATATGTTCCCCTGCGCACACTGGCCGATGAGGGCGGTGTCGGGTTCACAATGGATCAGGTTCGCGCCTATGCGGCTGACAACTTCACTGTTTACGATCCGGAACTCGACGAGGACGTGCCGGCCAAGCCCGTTGACCATTTCCCGGCCAACACGGCGGCTGGCGCGCCTGATCTGAGTCTTATGGCCAAGGCGCGCGCCGGTTTCCATGGCCCCTACGGCCTGGGCATCAACCAGCTGTTCAAGGGCATGGGCGGCGCGGAATACATCGCCTCGCTGCTGCATGGCTATACCGGCCATGAAAAGGAAGAGGCCGGCACCATCCTGTACGAAAATACCGCCTTCCCCGGCGGCTGGATTTCGATGGCGCCACCGCTGTTCGACGAGCAGGTCGAGTTTGCCGATGGCCACGAGAACACCGTCGAGGCCATGGCACAGGACGTCGCCGCATTCCTGATGTGGACGGCAGAACCCAAGATGATGGCCCGCAAGCAGGCCGGATTCGTGGGTGTGATCTTCCTGACCATCCTTTCGGTGCTGTTGTACCTGACCAACAAGCGCCTTTGGGCGCCGGTTAAGGGCAAGAGACACTGATCCCTGACAAACACGTCTGAAGTCAAAACCCCCGCGCGTCGCGCGGGGGTTTTTTGTTGGGACAGGTTCGGTTTTCAAACGTCAGCGCGCGCTTAGATCCCCGTGTTTAAGCCCGAACCCAATGGTTCGATCGGGGCGAGCGGCACAGGTTGGCCTTGCTGGCGGGCAGTCCGCCACGGGATCTGAAAACGGAGAAATATCATGAGATATCTGTCGATCATTGCGGGCCTGCTTGTTGCTTCGCCGGTTCTGGCGCTTGACCTTGCTCCCGGTGCAGAGGTGGGAAAAACCGAAGCTGAAGTGCGCACAAGCCTGACCGATATGGGGTTCGATGTGCGCAAGATCGAAATGGAAGACGGAAAGATCGAAGCCTATGTCGTGAAGGGTAAGGAACTTGCCGAAGTGTATGTCGATCCGGCAAGCGGCAAGATTTCCAAGGTCGAGCAGGAGTGAAGCCGGATGGCTAGTCATGCTGAAACAGAGCGCGGGCACCTGAGTGCCCGCAGCTATCGGGTGTGGGATCCGCTGGTGCGGCTTGTTCACTGGACTGTCGTTCTTGGTGTCGTGTTGAACGGGATGATTGTCGATGATGAGGGGAAAGCGCATGAACTCATTGGATATGCGGTTCTGGCGGTTGTTCTTGTCAGGCTGCTCTGGGGCGTCACAGGTCCGGCTTCGGCCCGGTTTTCTGCTTTTGTCCCTTACCCGCGGGCCGTGTTGAACCATGCAAAGGAGACATGGGCGGGGGACCGGGTCGTGCACTTGTCCCACAATCCGCTGGGTGCTCTGATGGCCTATAATATCTGGCTGACCCTGCTGGTGATTTGCGGCACGGGCGTCATGATGGGCTCGATCCGGTTTTTTGGTGTGGAGTGGGTTGAAGAGGTGCACGAACTGGCGTTCAACTGGCTGATGTTGTCCGTGGTGATCCATGTTGGCGGAGTGGTTCTGGATCAAAGGCGGACAGGCGTAGGTTTGGTGAAAGCAATGATTACGGGACGCAAGGACATTCCCGACGGTTGGTCGGTCAAATGATCAAAAGGGTCATTCAGACCCTGAGGTCCGGCGACGCTGACGCGCGCCGGGCCGCGCTAATGGCGGCGATGATCGTGATCCAGTCGCTATGTGCGTTGTTCTTTATCGTCGATGTCATTCTGGACGTACGCGAGCCTGCCGGGGAGGGTGGAGGGCATCTTGTCCTGGAAAGCTTTGTCGCAGTCGTGCTGTGTGCAGGCATCCTGTTCTTCATGTTCGAACTGCGCGCGCTGCTTGCAAAGATGACCCGCGTTACCACCGGTCTGAAGGCGGCGCGTGGCGAGATGGCGGAAGTCATCGAAGGCTTTTTTGCGCAATGGGGCCTGACACAGGCCGAAAGGGATGTCGCCTTGCTGATCCTGAAAGGGTTGGACAACGATTCCATCGCGCGCATTCGCGGTCGGGCGGCGGGAACCGTACGGGCGCAATCGACTTCTATCTATGCCAAGGCTGGGGTGGATGGGCGAGCTCAGTTGCTGAGTCTCTTTATGGAGGAGCTTTTGTCCGACTCCGTGTAGCGCGGGCGATGGTCGCCTTCACCGCCGAAGGCCAGCGCAGACTATTCAGGCTCTTGACTCGAATCATTTATGATACTGATGTCAGTTTCATAAAATGGAGGTACAATGATCCCTGCCAATGGAATATCTGGTCCGAAAACCGACCCGTTTGAGACATGGTTATCCATCGGCCGGGAGCGCATGCGCAAGGGCGAGCGTACCCGGCTTGATCTTCTCATTTCCGGCACGACCTTCCTTGCCGACAACACACTTGATTTGCTGACCGTGTCGACCGTTTGCCAGCAAGCGGGCGTCGCGCATGGTACGTTTTATCTGTACTTCAAAGATCGAAACGACCTGGCGGGCCACCTGCTGAGCAAGTTCGTGGACTATCTGCAAGTTCAGATGCGGGCCGCAGCCAGACAAGATGGCGACCCGATCCGCAATACCACGGCAGGTTATTTCGAGCTATTCAAGGCCAATGCAGGCTTGATGAAATGCCTTGTCATGGGCATCGACGCTTTTCCCGAAGCCAGGGCAGCTTTTCAGCGACTCAACAACGAGTGGGCGAGAACCGTTGTGCGTGCGTATCTGAAAAAACACCGGGGCAGTAGACCTGCCGAAGATGAACTGATGCGGCGCGCTTACGCGCTTGGCGGAATGGTCGATCAGTATCTGACAGCACTGTTCGTAACCAAAGATCCCTGGGTGGGGTCGATCTCGAAAGACCCGGACACCGTTGTCGACACTCTTACAACGCTTTGGACGAAAGGCATGGGCGAATGAGCTTGCTGCACGACGGGCACTTGGTGCCCCTCAATGAGTTATCACTGCACAGGCAGGAATCGTGGGAACGACAAAGCGACTATGTCGCAAGAAACTCGGCTTTCTATCAACGGATTTGGAACGGCAAGCGCCCTCCTAAACGACTGGAAGATCTTGCGGAGCTGCCGTTCTCGGACAAGGCGGGGCTGAGACTGGCGCAACCGGCATCGCCCCCGTTCGGGGATTACCTTGCTGCCCCGGCGGAGAAAGTCGCCAGACTGCATCGTACATCCGGCACGACCGGCCAGGCCATGAACCTTGCCATGAGCGAAAGGGATTGCGAAACAACGGAAATCGTTGGAGGTCGCGCACAGTCCCTTGCCGGGCTGAAGCCGGGGATAACCGTTGTTCACTGCCTGAACTATCAGATGTGGATGGGAGGACTGACCGACCATCTGACGCTGGAGCGCACGGGCGCAACGGTCGTTCCTTTTGGTGTTGGATCGACCGAACTGCTGATCAACACCATATTGGAAACCGGGATCACTGCCATCTCGTGCACCCCGTCTTATCCCGCTGTTTTGGAGCGCGTGATTGCCGACAAGTTTCCGTCCTTGAAGCCTGGTGATCTTGGCCTGAAACTCGGGCTGTTTGGCGGCGAGCCCGGCATTGACGATCCGGAATTTCGCCGGCGCCTAAGCAATATCTGGGGTTTGCAGCCAAGAAACGCGAATTACGGCGTCTCTGACGTGTTTTGCAATTTCGCCTCTGAATGCTCTCATGACACCTCATTGCATTTCGTGGCGCATGATGTCCTGCATGCCGAACTGATCGACCCTGACAACGGGGAACCCAGGGAAATGCTCTCTGGCAACGAAGGAGAACTGGTTCTCACCCATCTCAGCCGTGAATGCCAACCCCTGGTGCGCTTTCGGACCGGCGATATCATCCGCATTGACAATACGGACCCGTGCCGGTGCGGCTGCACCGGCTTTCGGTTCCGGGTGATTGGCCGTTCCGACGACATGGTGGTGGTCCGGGGGCTGAACATGTTCCCGTCCATGGTCGCAGCCGTCATCACCGGATTCGACGAACTGTCGGGTGATTATCGGATCATGCTGGATGTTCCGCCGCCTTATGACGTCTTGCCCGTGCATGTCGAGTTGGCAGCCGACGGTCGGGATGACGGAACCCTAGCGCGGCGGATCGCGGAGAGGTTCAAGAAAAAGCTCGGGGCGACGATACGGGTGAGAATTCTACCCTACGCGACGTTTCCGCGAACCGAAGGAAAAACAAGGCGGGTCATAAGGAGCCATGAATGACAACTTTCACCTATGAAACCATCCGCTCGGATTTGACCGCAGATGGTGTGCGCACGATTTCCCTGAACAGACCGCATGCAATGAACGCGATGAATCGCCTTTTGATCGATGAAGTCACGCTGGCGTTCGACGATGCGAACCGCGACCCCGCGACACGGGCGATCATTTTCACCGGCGAGGGAAGGGCGTTTTGCGCGGGCGATGACCGGCACGAACATGTGCATCCGGAGACCGAGGAAGAAGCGCGCGCAGTTGTGGATGCCATACAGCGCGCGACCGTGGCAATCGTGCTTGGCGCCAAGCCGGTTGTCGGCGCCATCAACGGCTGGGCCGTCGGGGGGGGCTTTGAATGGGCGATCAATTGCGACTTTCCGATCTGGGCGGAAAGCGCGCGGGGGTTTTTTCCCGAGGTGTCGCTCAACCTGTTTGTGACCGGTGCCGTGACCTCGATTCTGCCTGCGCTTGTCGGGCCGGTAAAAGCGCGCGAGATGCTGTTTCTGGGACAGCGTTACGCGGCGGCCGAACTCAAGGAAATCGGCGTTGCGTGGAAGGTCGTGCCTGATGACGGTCTGCTGGCCGAGGCGGAAGCGGTCGCGAAACAACTGGCTGCCCTGCCTCAGCTTTCCACACGTGCAATGAAACGTGTCTTGAATCAGGCAACAGCGGGCGGAATTCACCGGGCACTGGAGCTGGAAACCGAGGCGACCGTTGCCGGGTTTCTGGACCCGGAAACCACCCGGCTGCTCAAGGATTTCTGATCGGGCGTAGTCGAAAGCCAGTGTCGAACACACCGTGTCATATCGACCTCTCTTGCGTTCGGGGCCAATCTACCTATGAAGGTCCCGACAAATGAGCTGAGGGAAAGACCGCGATGCGAATGCGTGACACGTTCATCAAGCCGATGCATCCCGAAGGCATCCGGTTTGTCGCGATCTTTGCGGCGATAACTGTCGGCCTGTTTTTCCTGTCCGACGTCCTGGGCTGGATCGGTGTCGGCCTGACGGTCTGGTGTTACTACTTTTTTCGCGATCCTGAACGCGTGCCGCCGTTGGGTGAAGGATTGGTTGTCAGCCCGGCAGACGGCGTGGTTTCGCTGATCGAAAAGGCGGTGCCGCCAAAGGAACTGGGTATGCCCGACATGCCCCTGACGCGTGTCAGCGTTTTCATGAGCGTGTTCAATTGCCATGTGAACCGAACACCCATCGACGGCGAAATCGTCGCTGTCGCCTATCGCCCCGGCAAGTTTTTCAACGCGTCGCTGGACAAGGCCAGCGCCGATAACGAACGCAACAGTCTGCGTATCCGCATGCGGAACGGTCAGGACCTGGCGGTTGTCCAGATCGCGGGCCTTGTGGCCCGTCGGATCGTATGCTTTGTAAATCCAGGTGACGCGATGCAAACCGGTGAGCGGTTTGGCCTGATCCGGTTTGGGTCCCGGCTGGATGTCTATCTGCCTGATGATGTGGATCCGCTGGTGCGCGTGGGGCAAACGATGATCGCCGGAGAAACCGTTCTTGCCGAATTGAGCGCGCCGGATGAACAATAGGCGGCTGGATCAGTGACAGAACCTTCCAAACATGATGAGACCGGGTTTGCGCTGATCCATTTGCTGCCGAACGCGCTGACCATTCTGGCCATTTGTGCAGGCTTGTCGGCAATCAGGTTCGGCGTACAGGGCAATTACGTGCTTTCGGTACAGCTGGTTATCGCGGCCTGTGTTCTGGATGGGCTGGACGGGCGCATCGCCCGCCTGGTCAACGGTGGCAGCAAGCTGGGTGCCGAGCTGGATTCGCTTGCGGATTTCCTGAACTTCGGGGTGGCGCCGCCGCTTATCCTATATTTCTGGGCTTTGCAGGATATCCGAAGTCTGGCCTGGATCGCCGTTCTGTTCTTTGCGGTGTGTTGTGTCATGCGTCTGGCGCGCTTCAATGTGACCAGCAAGTCCGAGACCTGCGACCACGACAAAGCCTATTTCGAAGGAGTGCCATCACCGGCAGGGGCGCTTTTGGTCATGCTGCCCATGTACCTCTCTTTTGCCTTTGCTGACAGGCCGGTGCTGCCCGGCTATCTGATCTGCATTTATATGGTGTTTATCGGACTGCTGCTGATCAGCCGCATTCCGACCTGGTCATTCAAGACCACCCGAATCTCCCGCGGGAACGTGAAGTATTTTCTGATCGGCATCGCTATTGCAGGATCTGCGCTGCTGACCTTTGCCTGGATCACTTTGATCGCGCTGTGTGTGGGATATGTGGTGATGGTTGCCAAAGCGTGGTTCGGAAGTGAAAAACATTCAAACCATCAGGGAATTTGAAATGGATATTCAAGCTGTGCAATCCTCTTATGCGCGCTGGGCACCGGTTTACGACAAGACATTCGGTGTCATCACCAATGCCGGACGGCGGCGCGCGACCGAGTATGTAAACGGCCGCTCCGGGTCGGTTCTGGAGGTTGGGGTGGGTACCGGCCTTTCGCTGGAACACTATGCTCCCGAGCTTCAGGTGATCGGTATAGATTTCAGCGAGGACATGCTGAAGAAAGCCCGGAAAAAAGTAAGCGCCATGCGACTGACCAATGTCGCAGAGCTGCGTCAGATGGATGCCCGGACACTCGATTTCCCCGACAACCACTTCGACACGGTTGTGGCGATGCATGTGCTTTCCGTCGTTCCGGAACCGGAAAGAGTGATGGCGGAAATCGCGCGGGTCTGTAAACCGGGCGGAAAAGTGGTTATCACCAATCATTTCCAAAGAGAGCAGGGTTTGCTTGCATCGCTTGAAAAGGCAATTGCGCCGCTTGCCAACACGATCGGCTGGCATTCCGATTTCGAGATCGAAACCGTGCTGAAAGAGGCGGCATTGACCCTCGAAGAACAAACGCCCCTGCCCCCATTTGGTATGATGACTTTTGTGGTTCTGGAAAAATCAGAGATGTCGCCGTCAGCTTTGCAGGCCTAGTCCCTTCACGCCCGCAGGCCTTGGGCGGGTGAAACGTTCTGGTTGTTGACCTATGGCTGGCGACCGTTCATCCTGAATGGGTTCCCCTGCGCAGAGAGGCCACAATGACTTGTCGGAACCTGCTGCGAACCTTATTCGCAAGCCTCTGGATCGGGCTGGCCCTTCCCGCCGGTGCCCAGACGCCCGGCGCGTGTGTTGTTACCCGTGTGGAAGGGGGTGCGGAGGTCTCTGCCCGCGGTGCAGGCGTACAGGCCGCGGTGACGGGCCTTGGGTTGGGTCGCAATGCCAAATTGCGCACCGAGGCCGGAGCCCGTGTCACCCTGCGCTGTTTCGGCGGGCTTGATGTCGTTGTCGGCCCCGAAAGCGAGGTCGATGTGCTTGGCCTTCTGGAGGGGGGCACGAAACCGTTGGGATTTCGGCTGATCGACGGGCTAGCCGGGTTCCTGTTCTCATCTCAGGACGGAAACGGCGTTCAGATTCGCACGCCGTCCGCCGTTGCCGCCGTGCGTTCGACGCAATGGGCGATGCAGGTTGAGCGCCGCGCAAGCGCAGTATTTGCACGCGAGGGAACGGTATTCGTCTTTGCCAATGGTGGCGAAGCGCGCCTCGGCCCCGGTGACGGCATTGACGTGACTTCCTCCGGCGAAATGGGGCAAGTCACACGGTGGGGGCAGGCGCGCATCGACCGGTTCGACGCATTGCTTGGTCCCGATTGGTAACGCGCGACAGGTTCCGGCGCACACGCCGCGTCGCCGCAGTGGTGGTGATGCTGGCAACTTTGGGCATTGCCCTTTGGCATCCCGGCAGCCGAAGCGCGTTCTGGCAGGGGATCGAAGGGCAATTCCTTGATGCCCGCTTCCTTTGGCGCGGTCCGATTGCGCCGCCTGAAGGTGTTGCAATTGTTGCCTTCGATGATGCCGCTGTTTCCCGGATCGGGACCTTCCCTCCGCCTCGCAAAACGCTTGCTGCCGCCGTGTCGGATGCCGCGCGGGCCGGGGCGAAGGTTATTGCATTGGACTTCCTGCTGATCGAGCCGCGCGAGGATGATCAAGCCCTTGCCGGTGCCTTGACCGGAGTTGATGCCGTTCTGGGCGTTGCAGAGGCGTCTTCGGATGCTCCGCTCCTCGAACTTGATGGGGAAGGCTTTTCGGTTGTCGTCGCCACGGATCATCGCAATCCTCTGCCTGCACTGGGTCCGACAGAGGCGTTGCGCGGTACAACCTCTCTCGGCCATGTCATTCTGCGCCACGACACAGATGGAGCTGTCCGCCGAATTGACGCGGCGCATCCCCTGGCAACGCAAGATGGTATCGTTTGGTATCCTGCGCTTGCTATGGCGGCCCTGACCGATGCAGGTAACGATCTTGATCTGCAACTGTGGTTGTCTGCTACCGGAGGGAAGCTGACGGCCGGAGAATCCACCATTCCGCTGGACATGCTGGGTGCGATACCACTCAAGTTCTACGGGCCGGGGGGCACTTTCCAGACCTTTTCCGTCACAGAGGTTCAGGACGCAGACCTTGAGGGCAAGATCGTGTTCCTCGGGGCAACCGCGACCGGATTCGGAGACCGGCACGCCACATCGTTCGACGCGGCCTTCCCCGGCGCCGAGCTGCATGCGACGCTTGCCGCGAACATGCTTGAAAAGCGCCTGTTGCGACGTGACGCGGTTGCGTGGTTCTGGGATATCGCACTTGCGCTCGTGGCGAGTACCTTGGGGTTCATCGTGGCCGGAGTGAGCCGACCCTGGCTTGCCCTGTCGGGAACCGCTGCCGTGACAGTTGCACTGGCGGCCGTGTTGCAGGCCGCGTTCATCGCGGGATGGTGGCTGGATGTGACAACTGTGCTGCTTTCGCTGTTGCTCGGGGTCGGATTCGGCGCCGGGTTGCGGCTTTTGGAACATCGCCGTCGCGCGGCGAACCTCGCTCTCTATCATTCACCGCTGTTGGTGGAACGGCTTGCAAGCGCCGCCGATCCCCAGTTCGAAACAGCGGCGCGGCCAGCCGTCGTTCTGTTTGTCGATGTTGAGAATTTTACTGGCTATTCAGAACAGCTGGGCCCCGAAGGCACTGCACAGTTCCTGCGAGTTTTTCATGGCCTGGTCGAACAGACGGTGGAGCCCTTGGGCGGGGTCATTGCGCATTTCGCCGGTGATGGCGCAATGGTTGTCTTTGGTCTGCCGAAACCTCGACCCGATGACGCAACGCAGGCTTTGCGGTTCATCGAAGATTTGTATGAAAGCGTTGGAAGGGCGGCTGACTGGCCTGGCCTCGGTCTGCGGGTGGGTGGCCACGCTGGCCCCGTTCAGACCGGAGTGGTCGGTGGACGGCATCACAGACAGCTGACCGTAAGCGGTGACGTGGTCAACACCGCCAGCCGATTGCAGGATTTTGCCAAATCCTACGGTGCGGCCATAGCCCTGTCCGAGGCGCTCGTGCAATCCGAACCGGAAGCACTGGCTCGGGCTGGCAAGCTGGGTCTCAGCCCGTCCGGCCGGCACAAGTTGCGCGGTCGCCAAGAACCGATCCTTGTCTGGACCGACCAGCCAACCAAAAGCTGACGAAGCATATTCGTACTCAGCACGGTTAGGACAGCGATCCTTGGACCAGCTGTGGGGAAAACTGACCAGCCTTGAGGTGCGTTCAGGCGATGAGCCGGCTATCCGACACACCGCTGATCGTCGCGGTGACGATCTGACCTTCGGATTGCGGGTGGCTCAGGCGGACCTCGGTGAATTGTTCCGTCCGGCCCATGACCGGGGTTTCCATCAAAATGCGATGGGTTTTTCCGATCTGCGCTGCGACGTGCTTTTGGACCTGCGCATCGCCCGTCGCACGCAACCGTGCAGCGCGGTCCTTGATGACCTTGCCGTTGACTTGCTGCGGAATGCGCGCCGCTGGCGTGCCGTCACGTCTGGAATAGGGAAAGACGTGCAGCCAGGTCAGGTCGCAGTCGATCACCAGTTTCAACGAATTTTCGAAATGGGCCTCGGTCTCGGTCGGGAAACCGGCGATGATGTCGGCGCCGAATGTCATCTCGGGGCGCAGCTTGCGGGCCTCTTCGGCAAAGCGGATCGCATCATCGCGCAGGTGGCGCCGCTTCATTCGTTTGAGGATCAGGTCGTCGCCATGCTGCAGGCTGAGGTGCAAATGCGGCATCAGGCGCGGTTCGGTCGCGATGGCCTGCATCAGGTTCTCATCCACCTCGATCGAGTCGATCGAACTGATCCGCAGACGCGGCAGATCGGGCACCAACTTGAGGATACGCATCACCAGATCGCCCAGCTTGGGTTGAGCGGGCAGGTCAGCGCCCCACGAAGTCAGATCGACTCCGGTCAGCACCACCTCGTTGTAGCCGCGATCCACCAGCCGCTTGATCTGGTCCACCACGACGCCGGCTGGGACGCTGCGTGAATTGCCCCGACCATAGGGAATGATGCAGAAAGTGCAGCGGTGGTCACACCCATTCTGGACCTGTACATAGGCCCGCGAGCGCGTGCCAAAACCGTCGATCAGATGACCGGCGGTTTCAGTGACCGACATGATGTCATCGACCTGCACCGCCTCGGTCCGACCGATGAAATCGGCGGCCATGCCCTTCCAGGTTTCGGGGCGCATCTTTTCGGTGTTGCCGATCACCGCGTCGACCTCGGTCATGGCGGCAAAAGTCTCTGGCTCGGTCTGGGCGGCGCAACCGGTTACGATCAGGCGCGCCTGAGGGTTTTCCCGCCGCAGCTTGCGAATTTCCTGTCGCGCCTTGCGCACCGCTTCGGCTGTGACCGCACATGTGTTGACGATCACCGCATCCGCAAGCCCCGCCTGCTGCGAAAGCTCTTTCATCGCTTCGGTTTCATAGGCGTTCAGGCGGCAGCCGAGCGTTGTGAATTTGGGCGGGTTCATTTCAGCCCGTCCAGGAATTCAGGCGTCATCGTGCCCGAGTACACATGGCAGGTCGGCCCGGTCATCCAGACCCCGTCTTCGCGCCACTCGATCCAAAGCGTGCCGCCATCCAGATCAACCCGCACCTTGCGCCCCGTCAGTCCGCGCCGCGCCGCCGCGACGGCGGTCGCGCAGGAAGAAGAACCGGACGCCAGCGTAATGCCGACGCCCCGCTCCCACACGCGCATACGGATATGGTCGGGGCCAACGATCTGGGCCACCTGAACATTTGTCCGCTGCGGATAAAGCGGGTGATATTCATAACGCGAGCCGAATTCGGTCAACGGAATCGCCTCGGCATCCTCGACGAAGAAGGTACAATGTGGATTGCCCATACCTGTGGCGACCGGCCCGCCTTCGATCGGCAGCTCCAACGTGTCCACGTCTTCGGCCAGTGGAATATCCTGCCAGTCCAGCTGAGGCTGTCCCATGTTCACCGAAGTCAGCCCGTCGCCTACGTCCCTTGCGCGCAGCTCGCCGCGGTCGGTGGTCAGCACCAACTCGGTCTTGCCGGTCTCGGTCATCAAGTGGCGTGCGACGCAACGGGTCGCGTTTCCGCAGGCGGCCGAGGTCGTGCCGTCGGCGTTGTAAAAGACCAGATGCGCATCGCCCTTGCCGTTCTGGATCACGGCCAATTGGTCAAAGCCGACCCCGAACTGGCGATGCGCGATCCCTTGCGCCGCAGCCGGGGTGATTCCGATTTCATGCGCTCGCGCATCAACAATGACAAAGTCATTGCCCAGCCCGTGCATCTTCATGAATGGTAATCCGGTATGTGTCTGATCCTGCATGGCGGGCATATAGCGCTGCTGTAGTGATGAATCCAGCCTGTCGCGATATTTCGCCAAAAAAGGGCTTGACCCCCTCGCGCCACCTCCCTAATTAGGCCGCCTATCGGGTCGCCGGATGGTTCTGAACCAAAGGGGGCGCGCGGTGCAAATAAGGCCTTGAACCTGACCGGTAAAATGCCTTACAGAGCGCCACGGATCGAAAAGATCCAAAAGAGTGGGCCGTTAGCTCAGTTGGTAGAGCAACTGACTTTTAATCAGTGGGTCGCAGGTTCGAATCCTGCACGGCTCACCACTTTTAATAGTAAAACAAAGAGTTCCGCCTCCGGGCTGTTGGCTTGGCAGGCCGTGTGATCGAATTTCACGGAAGAATGTGCTGCAAGGGATTTTGTTTTCTTGTGTTTCATAATTGGGACCAACAATTGACCGTCGATCAATTGTTCATAGGCGCGACCCCTTCCGTCGGAACCAATCCTGCTAACAATCAATTCTAGCAAACCTGTTGATTGGCAGGGAAAATACGACCCCGCCAAAACTCACCAAGACATGCCCCATGTCGCTTTTCATTCAGAGAATCTCCGCATTCCTCGAAATACTCCACCTGGACACGGTGCCCTGTCGTGGCCAGGGCATTTCGTGATCCGCGAGCTTGAAAAGTGTGTCGAGAACAAGAGCCCGATATCGCCGGATACTGGGAATGAACATATCGCGCGAGGAACTGTTCGCTCTCATCTGGTAGAAGCCGACCATCGAGGTCGCGCATGATATCAAAAACCCACAGCGCAAAACTATGGGCAAACTACGCAAACTTATAAGGTGCGCGACGTGTTATGCACAGACCTACAATAAGCTCAGAAATCCAAATTCTCCACGCTAAGTGCGTTTTGCTGAATGAATTCGCGGCGGGGTTCGACTACATCGCCCATCAGTTTGGTGAACAGATCATCAGCTTCGACCATGTCGTTAACCCGGACCTGCAGCAATGTGCGCGCGTCGGGGTCGAGCGTGGTCTCCCACAGTTGATCCGGGTTCATTTCGCCCAGACCTTTGTAACGCTGCAGCGACAGGCCCTTTTCGCCCTCATCCAAAATCGCCTTGAGCAGCGACAGCGGCCCGTGAATCGCCTGCGAGCGGTCGCGGCGGATCAAGGTGGCGGGAGTGTTATAGATCTCTTGAAGGCTTTGAGTGAAGCTGCCTGTCTTGCGCGCCTCGCCCGAGCGCAGCATCGGACCATCAAGCGTACGCACCTCTTCGACGCCGCGCAGAATGCGGGCCAGACGGATGCCGTGATCCTGAGTTATCCGGCCCTGCCAGCCGCGCTCGTATTCCAGTGCGATCAGATCCAGACGAGCGGCAACCTTGTCGGCCACGCCCTGCAGGTCCGCATCCACCGCGCCGGGCACAAAAGCGCCGGCAACGGCAGCCTGTTCAAGAATATGGCGCGGATAATGCGTCGGGAACGCATCCAGAACGCGTTTCAACTGGCGCGCCTCGTCCACAACACGGGTCAGGTCTTGACCGATGATTTCTTCGCCGGTGCCCAGTTTCAGCACCGCGCCCTCGACACCCTGATGGATAAGATAGTCATCCAGCGCTGCCTGATCCTTGAGGTAAACCTCGGACTTGCCGCGCGATACTTTATAAAGCGGCGGCTGCGCGATATAAAGATAACCACCCTCGATCAGTTCCGGCATCTGGCGATAGAAGAAGGTCAAAAGCAGCGTGCGGATATGCGCACCGTCCACGTCCGCGTCGGTCATGATGACGATCTTGTGGTAGCGCAGCTTGCCGATGTTGAACTCGTCCCGTCCGATGCCGGTGCCCAGCGCCATCACGAGGTTGCCGATTTCCTGACTGCCGAGCATCCGATCAAACCGCGCGCGTTCCACGTTCAGGATCTTGCCGCGCAGGGGCAGCACCGCCTGCGTACGCCGGTCGCGGCCCGTTTGTGCCGAGCCACCGGCCGAGTCCCCCTCGACCAGGAACACTTCGGTTTTCGCCGGGTCTTTTTCCGAACAATCTTTGAGCTTCCCTGCCAGATAGTTGACATCCATCGCCGTTTTGCGCCGGGTCAGTTCCCGCGCCTTACGCGCGGCTTCGCGGGCCAGTGCCGCCTCGATGATCTTGCCGACGATCTGCTTGGCTTCGTTCGGGTTCTCTTCGAACCACTCGGCCAGTTTCTCGTTCACCAGGTTCTCGACCGCCGGGCGCACCTCGGAGGAGACCAGCTTGTCCTTGGTCTGGGACGAAAATTTCGGATCAGGCACTTTGACCGACAGAACACAGGTTAGCCCCTCGCGCGCGTCATCGCCGGTGAAGTTGATCTTTTCCCGCTTCGCGATGCCGCTCGACTGGGCATAGTTGTTGATGGTCCGGGTCAGAGCGCCGCGAAATCCCGCCACATGGGTGCCGCCGTCACGCTGCGGGATGTTGTTGGTAAAGGGCAGCACCGTCTCGTGATAGCTGTCGTTCCACCACATCGCGATCTCGACGCCGATATCATCGCGCTCGCCCTTGAAATAGATCGGGGCGGGCATGACCGGGGATTTGGACCGGTCCAGGTATTTGACGAATTCGCGCACGCCGCCCTCATAGAACAGCTCGGTCTCGATCCGCTCGGCCGGGCGCTCGTCGATCAGGATGATGCGCACGCCCGAGTTCAGGAAGGCCAGTTCGCGCAGACGCTTTTCCAGCGTCTCGAACGAGTATTCCAGGTTCGAAAACGTCGAGGTCGAAGCCAGGAACCGCACCTCGGTTCCGGTCCGGTCGCCGCAGTCGCCAACGACTTTCAGGTGCTCGGTCGTCTCACCGCCCTCGAATTTCGCGAAATGCTCCTTGCCCTTGCGCCAGATGCGCAGTTCCAGCCAATCGGATAGTGCGTTCACCACAGAAACACCCACACCATGCAGACCGCCTGAAACCTTGTAGGAATTCGAGTCGAATTTGCCGCCAGCATGCAGTTGGGTCATGATGACCTCGGCTGCGGAAACGCCTTCTTCGGCGTGAATGTCCACCGGAATGCCGCGCCCGTTATCGGCCACGGATACGCTGGAATCGGCGTGGATTTTCACGGTGACATGGTCGGCGTGTCCGGCCAGCGCTTCGTCAATTCCGTTGTCCACCACCTCATAGACCATGTGATGCAGGCCCGAACCGTCATCGGTGTCGCCGATATACATGCCCGGCCGTTTGCGGACGGCCTCCAACCCTTTGAGAACCTTAATGGAATCCGCGCCGTATTCCTGCTGCGCCTGTGCGTCTTGGGACATGCCGTCTGTACCTATATTATTTTGGTAACTTATACGTTTTCTGGTGGGGATTGTCACGCGCTCCCACCAGATTTTGTGCATCGCAACCGTTTTTTGCACACAGCAATTCGGCGCGCGTTTCAGGCTGCATTTTCAGGTAAACGGAATGACCAGACCGACCGCGACAAGCATCGCGCCAGCGGTCAGATTCATTCGCCTCAACGCGGTCGGAGAGGCAAGAAGACGCCGCACCCGGTCAATGAACGCCGCCAGCATCAGATTGCCGAATAACGGCACCAACTGAGACACCAGAACAATGGCGGCAATATCGGGAAGCGTGACGGCGGAGAGGTCAAAAAAGCCGGGTAGAATGCCCATGTAAAACAGCACGGCCTTGGGATTGCCAAGGATCACGACCAGCCCCGCCAGAAACCCCGCCCACTTGCCGGGGCGGGTCATCCGGCTGTCGGCGTGCAAGGTCTGGCCGGCCTTGCGGATCGTCGCGATGCCCAGCCAGACAAACACCAGCACCGCAACGCCTTTCAACACGACCGCCAGTTGCACCGACGCCGCCGTGATCCAACTGACTCCGGCGATGGCCAGCACCGGCCACAGCATGTCGCCCACCACAACGCCCAGCGTCAGAGGCCACGCGGCCTGAAACCCGCCTGTCAGCGTGCGCGCGGTCAATGCCAGCCAGACCGGCCCCGGCGTCAGGAACAGAACGAAAACCGCACTGGCATAAAGCAGCAGATCCACCGTTGAGAGTGTCATGTCTGCAAAACCTCCGACACGCCTTCATGATCGTGAACCTCGATCATCTGCGCCCGCGCGCCCAGTTCTGCGAACAGTTCCGGTTCGGTCCCGGTCATCCAGGCCTGTGCCCCAAGGGCGCAAATCTCGTCATAAAGCGCCGCGCGACGCTCCGCGTCCAGATGGGCGGAAACCTCGTCCAGCAACACGATCGGGGGTGCGCCGACCAGGTCCGACAAGGCGCGTGCGTTGGACAGGATCAGCGACACCAGCAGGGCCTTTTGCTCTCCGGTCGAACAATCCTTGGCCGGAACCCCCTTGGCAGCAAATACGCCATAAAGATCGGTGCGATGCGGCCCGACCAGCGTGCGCCCGGCGGCCAGATCGCGAAACCGGCTTTCTGTAAGAGCGTCCCGCAGATCCGCAACCGTATCCGGCATTGCTCCTTCGGTTTGCACCAGCTCCAGTTCGGCCGAGGGAAACGTTGTTTCGGCCTGTGTCTGTGCGGTGCGGATGTGATCCAGCGCCGCAATCCGCGCCTGATGGATGCGGTGCCCGGCTTCGGCCATCTGGTCTTCCAGCGCACGGTACCAATGCGGGTCCCGCACGTTTTCCTTCAACAGTCGGTTCCGTTCACGCATGGACTTTTCATAAGCCAATACAGACTCGGCGTGATCGGGGTCAAAACTCAGCGTCAGCCGGTCCAGAAACCTTCGCCGCCCATCGGCCGCTTCGATCCAAAGACGGTCCATCGACGGGATCAGCCACACAACGCGCGCCAGCCTGCCCAGTTCGATCTGGCTGGCGGACTTGCCATCAATCCGAACCTGCCGCGCCGCGCCGCCCTCGGACCATGTTTCGACTTCGTATTGCCGCCCCTGCCGTTGCAACAGACCGGACAGTTTCCATCCCGGGGCCTCTGGTCTCCGCACCATCTCGGCGGCACTCGCTCGCCGCAGCCCGCGACCCGGCGAAAACAGCGATACCGCTTCCAGAATGTTGGTCTTGCCGGCCCCATTCGCCCCATGGATCGCCACCGGGCGTCCGTCAAGTGTCAACCGCGCCAGCTTGTGCGAGCGAAAATGCGAGACCGTAAGTTCGGTCAGGGCCAATCCCATGACCCCTCCCTTCATCTTTTCAAAAAAACTCCCGCCGGAGGCATCGCGCTTCAGCGCGATCAGACGCGCATCGGCATGACGACATAGACTGCGCTATGGTCGTTGCCTTCACGCATCAGCGTCGGATCTCCGGCCGAGTTGAACAGGAACACGGCGTTTTCGCGGTCCACCTGGCTGGCAATCTCCAGCAGGTATTTTGCGTTGAACCCGATCTCCAGCCGTTCGTCTCCATAGGCGACGGCCAGTTCTTCCTCTGCCGCGCCGCTGTCAGGGGCATTGAC
>NZ_JBXWRJ010000031.1:0-45362 GCF_059612845.1 Ruegeria sp. YKSE079
CCATCGAAACCCGGCGCTTGCTTCACCGCAAATCCGCCGCTTAATCTGACCAACCAGATGCGCCAGACCCTCTCTTAGATCACGCCGCCAACTGGCCCAAAACCTCTGACGTCAAACACGGACTATCTCTGCAGTTCAATATTGTGCTTCTGAAAGTCTGTCGTGGAGTTTGTATGCGGATAGCTTTGATCCGGCACAGATACTCCGAGGAACTCACAGAGCGGCTCCCATCCTGAGCCCAGTTCATATACGAGAAGACGGTCCGCCGGGATCACTGACTTCACCTCGGCAACATGCGCCTCGAAGTCTTTTATTGCCCGTTCCTCGGTGTCGAAGCGGTCGGCGAGAAAGACATCCACGAACTCCTGGATTTGGCGCATATGTGGCGCCTCCGGCGGCATTTCGGTTTCGCGAAAAACTTTGATCGTTTTCGAGTAGGACGCATACCAGCCCTCCGGATCACGCACCGACAGGATTACCTTCGCGTTCGGGTAGTATTCAGCCGACTCGCGCCAAAGATGGGCGCCAGGCCAGTCGACCTGCGACCGATAGCCGTCGAACAACAGGTCGAGATCCAACGGCGACCCACCACAAAAATAATCATGCCATGGACCCGCTTTCTCCGGATTGTCCCGGATCTCATGCATGTGGTGGCAAGGTCCGAAGCCGAGAACCGCCAATGCTTCACGGAGGGAGTCCGTGCCAGTACGCCCGAAGCCGGCGCCAATAATTTCGAGGGCCATCAGATGAAATCCTTGCTGCGATGTGGAAGCTTTACCCGAACTACAGTGCGGCCCGAAGCAGTCTCTGGCAATACCCTACATGATGTAAGTCGCCCGGTGCCCACCGGTACTGGATATTCACGGCGTCAAGGAAAGGACCGCTCTGGGCTCCGCGCAGTCATCCGACTTTTTTGCTCAGATGCCTATTATTCGGGGTAAAGCTGGAGTTGGCGGTAGCGAAACGGCGATTTCAGGTCCGAATGTCAGCTTCATTCCTGGAGCAGCCATTCGCAAAAATTCGAGCAGCGTCTATTGTGCGGGACTTAGCCGCCTTTTGCTCACGCGGCTACTGCTGACGCAGAATCAGTTCGCACTCGCCTAAGAGATATTGCTGCGCAACAGCGCACGTCACCGAAGCCGTCATTGCCTGCCTCTTTTGAGGGTCGCATCAAGACCGTACCTTTGCGGTACCATGCATGGACACGAAAAAGAACGGGCGGGAAGTCGCTGAAGCCCCGATTGGAAAGACAGACCAATCTAGCGCCGTGAGGACGACGGTTGTGCGGGACCAGTCGATGCGGGTGGTCGGAGCGCTTTCAAGATCGAAATTCGTCAATGTAAGGTCCCGCGTTTCACAAGGACGCACCTTCAGCCTGTGCGGTCCAAGGACCATGGCGGTGCGATAGCGATAGCTGTCGTGCGTGCGATCGTGATCGTCGGCATGCGGCAGACCTAAGCAGACCGACCGCCAGAACGACGCCGACCCTGGCTGACGCCTTCCGGCACAGCCGCGCGCCATGCAGTCGTGCCTTTGCACCTTGCACAGATACGCTGGCCGAATCCTTCGCTCCAAAACGAAGTATTACACCGCAGGCAGAACCGCGGCTTCGGCACATCGCCGATCGCGCGGATGGGATGATCCATCAGGGCGTCTTCTAACTTTGATCGCATCAGATCCTCGCGTTCATTTGACCCCTGAAATTACGCTTTCAACGTCAATCGGAAACGGATGACATGCGCGGTCGGCATGGCATCCCTTCGTTTTCGGCGTCGTGAATTTCCGAACGGTCCCGCAAACGCTCCTGTTCGGTTCCGGTTTCGGTCTTGGTATCGAGGACATCCTTGTCTGTCTGTGCCGTCCGCGATCCCGAGTAGAGATGGCGCAATTGCGCCTCCGACACCCCGTCTGCCTGCATGACGAGTTGCACCATCGGATCGGCCAGCATTTCTTCGAGAAAGACCTGTGAGAGGTCCTTTCCGGACAGTTTGTCTTTCGCGCGGGCATGGTCGAGATCGGCCAGCGACACTGACAGGCTCCGCGTCAATCCCGGATGGGACAGGCGTGGGTGCAGTTGGACCACAACCGAAGCCCTCCAGGCTTCCGGGTCCTTGTGACCAGGAGGCGAAGCGAGTTCCGTCTCGATATCATACTCACCGGCTGGAAGCGTTTCGTCAAAGCCGGGAAGTTTGAAAGGCCGGTCAAAAACCACGACGGTCTTGGCTGTTTGATCGTCCATTGCGTTTGATCCTTTCAATTGAGCAGTTTTCCGCGACATGGAGCAAAACCAGCCGCTTCCGGTGCATTCTTCAGGTTTTCTTCTGCCCGGGAGAACCCGCATTTGCAGCAGTGCCCGGCGCCTTGAATGGCGGTTCTTTTTTCGACGGTTCTGCAGGTTTGGATTTCAGTATGGCACCGACCTTGGTCGTCAGGAGTTTGAAATACATGTTCTTCATCCTTTTTGGGTGTTCCGCCGGAATTTCCGGGCCTTGATCAGGCTCGAATTCTCGAACGCGGCTTATTTGTATATGTGTATTGACCGGCCACTTTACTATGGCGCGGTGTCGGTTAAGTCGGCGGCACAAGACCGTCGTAGGCCCCGCTGGGATCATCTGGACGTTATACCAGGGTCAGGAAGGGGTGGGTCTCGCGGTCCTTGGCACTTCCGTTAATCCTTTGCTTGCCGTGAACAACCTTGGCGACATCTGGGGCCCTCATCGCTCGCATGAGGGCGCTGTGGTTCATGCCCATTTTCATCTCGGAGCCAACGGACACGGCGGAATTGGCTGTGTCGACAACGATGTGGTCGCTTGTCGCGCCGATAAACGTGATTCCTGAGGGAAACGTAAGACCGCTTGTGTCGGTGTCCTGTTGCCCGACAGCAAGGATCGTTCGGGCTCGGAGGTCATCACTCGGAACCAATTTGAGCATCCCAAGCTCCGGAGCAATTGACGCAGGTGGTCTTGCGCTTGGTTTGTCCCTACTTTCGATCACCTCGGCAAAAAGGGCAAACGCGTCCGTATGAAGGCCAGTGATCGGTTGCCCTGTCACGGGGTCGGTGCCCAACAGGATCGCCTCGCCGAGGCGGAGGTTGTTGACGCGCCCGGTTGAACCTTCGCCAAGCGCCCATGGCAAATTGGCTGATCCACCTCCTGAAACAAGCCCGACAAAAGGTCCGCAAGCGCCTTCGACTTGGTCGGCCAGTCGCGAGAGCATGTCCATGTCACCGGCCGTCGGTGCCACGTTTCCCATGCAGGCGAAATTTGCAGCGATGCCTTTGAGCGCAACACCGGGTGTCGCGCTGACCCGAGTAGCGAAGTCGTTAAGGTTCTCGGGCAAAATGCCTTCGCGCATATCTCCCATTTCGACCATCAGGATGACACCGTGCGACGTTCCTTGTTGCTTCGCTGCTGCGCCAAGCTTCAGGATTGTGTCCATCTCTGTGTTGTAGCTCGCGTCACAATACCGGACGACGTCTTCCATTTCGCTCACCAGCGGAGCGCGGATCATAGAGATCGGGCATTTGATCCCTTCCATCCGCATCCGAACGACGTTCTTGATGCGTGCGTCGGCCAGACCGACAACGCCGCCGTCCAGCATCGCCACGGCCACGTCAGGATGCCCGCAGACGGCCTTGGTCACTCCGGTGACCGATATGCCGCGCGCGCACAGGCGACGGACGAGATATCGCGCGTTTGCCTGGATCTTGCCCAGATCAATTTCCACCCGCGGCGAGGTCATTCCGCGGCCGCAAGAGGCACGGGCCGTAACTGCGGAAACGCGGCCAAGACCATGTCGCTCAGGTGCACTTCAGGCCGGGCCAGCGCGTCCGTTACCGGAATGCCGAAGTCGCGTGAAAGACTGTCAATTGCACGAATGACTTCGGTGCCCGTCATCGCTTCGTGATTCAGTGTGATACCAATCACCCGTGTGTCAGCAAAAGCTTCGATGAGGGCGATTTCGCTTTTCAGCCCGGGCATTGGCATGGCGGGAAAGTCGCAGCGGTGGGCCCGCTTGGGCGCATGTTGAAGAACAACACCGTGCGGCTGGCTGCCGCGCAGAATGAATGCCGAGGTGCAAAAGGCCGGATGGCTGAGCGCGCCTTGTCCTTCGATCAGGATGACATCCGGATCATCGCCGTGAGACGCCGCGACGATTAGGCGTTCAAGCTCCCCGCAGCAAAACTGGGGTGGCACCGCGTCCATGGCGATCCCGTATTTTGCGCCCTGCATAAGCCCTGTCTGGCCAGTGCCGACGAGGATAGTCTTGATACCGCGTGCGTTCAGTTCCCTGGCCAGAATAGTCGCAGTCGTCCGCTTGCCGATTGCACAATCTGTTCCCAATACGGCAATGCGAATTGCCTTCACCTCGGACACACTTCCGTCAAACAGACGCATGTCCTTGCTTGGCCGGGGTTTGCGGATATCGCGGATCGTCACGTTGGCCGCGTAAGCAGCGCTCGAAATCTCGGGATCATCACTGAGGTATTCGTGCAGGCCGCTGACGATGTTCATGCCGAGTGCGATTGCATCCAGCACTACCTCTCGATCTGCAGGTGACATCCTACCCGTAGAGGGGGCCATGCCATAGATCAAAGTGTCGGGGATATGCACTTCACGCGTCACCGCAGCCTCAAGATCTTCAACGATGGGTATGCCGTTGCTAACATTTTCCAGCACCTGACCGCTGTCGTGTCCTTCAAGTTTGCTGTCGATGACCGAAAGAACGCGATAGGCTTGGCTGTGACGAACAAGACCGTTTGCGGTTTTCCCGTCAATCTGCCCGAAGTTCCCTTCACAATAGACCATCGCTGTGGGCACCCCCATTGTTATAGCTTTTTTGCCGCGAGATCGACGGGATGCGGATACGTCAGGTGGGGCTTGAGGGCCCATCGTGGACAGCCTTGCCATCGGGTTTTTTGCAATATCAGATTCCATGGTCATTCCTTTACCGGGCGGGCTTATCCGGGGCCGGTCGTTTGAAGCGTTCGTGCCGGTAGCCGCGTTTCAAATTTGGATTGCGCGCGTTAGTCGTTCAGGACGCAACGCCCTTGCGAGCGCTGGAAATTCCGATGGCACTCCCACCGGTTTCCCGATCTGTCGAGATGCGCATTGTCAGGGAGTTCAATCTCTGTGCAGCCGTCGTCGGACTCTGCAAAGCCGCGATTACACTTCCAGCCTGAGCCATAGCTTCTTGCATCGTAGAAATATGCGTTCTCCGGGACGACAACAGCTTCACAGGTGTCATCGCGTTCGAAATAGCCCCGCTCACATGTCCAAGGCTGCCCGTATCCGGACCCATTCAGAAAGGCGTTCTCCGGGACCACGATTGCGACGCATGTGTCGCCTTCGACCTGGTAACCACGGTTGCAAAGCCAAGCGGCGCCATAGGAGTCAGCCGACAGATACGCATTGTCCGGCACAACGACTTCGAGGCAAATGTCGTCGACCTTCGTATAGCCACGAATGCAGTTCCATCTCTGTCCCGACGGGTCGAGATATCCGCCGTCGGGCACGACGACCTCAAGACAAGTCGCGTCATCGACCTCCTGAAACCCATGTAAGCACTCCCAGCCTGCGCCATAGGTTCGGTTGGTGGCATAGGCGTTCTCCGGAACGATGATGGCAAGGCAGGTATCGACGTCACGCCGGTATCCACGATCACATTCCCATTCCTCGCCATAGCTTCTGGCGGTGGCGTTGGCAGGCATAGGCGCATCCTGCGCAAACGCAGGGAAAGCGAAGGACGCGAACACACCGGCCACGGCTACCATCCTCACGATCAGCCTTGAAAACGGGCGTGTCGTTGGTTCTCCGTGGCGTCTCATTGGCACTTCCTTTGCAAACCGGAGTCCGTCGGTCGCCGCGCGTGTCTTCGTCAGCCCAAGCGTCAGCGTTCCGGTGACCCGTCGGATGGGCGCGATTGGTGGCGAGGAGCCATTGAAACCTGGTCCCGGCGGCATGCCTTCGTTTTCGGCCACCTGGATCGAGAAGTCCTGCGGGACTATCGGATGAGTGCTACCGGTCATCGCTGGGACAACTTGTGCAAAGCCGCAGCGGCAAGAGCATGTTCCTTCTGGTGGTAGTCGCCGCGGAACTTGCCATTGACCCGCACCTCCCAGATGCCATTTCTTTCGCGGACCTGAACTCCACTTCGCTGCACCGGCCGGCCCGTGGAAGAACCCTGCTCTCCTCTGCTTCTCGGCGGCTCGGGATTCTTGTCGGTCACGTCCGGCTCCTTCACTTTGGGCGCGCGCGCTTCTCCGAGGAGCATCACAGCGCGAATGAATTCTTCCGCGTAGTCGTCGGTTTCGCGGTGGTCGTGTTCGTGCCGGGCCATGCGCATCGGTTCGACGAACCGTTCTCGCAGGTGGTCGATGAAACGTGGCTCGGTGCGGGCCATGTAGGCGATCAGGGCCTGAAGCACCTTTTCATGGGCGAGCACACGCCGTTCGAGATCGGTTGTCTCGGGTGACGCTATCGGCATGGCGCGGTTCACCCTTCATCGACCGCGCGTTCCGCGCGCTCCGGTGATGCATCGACATCAAGGGCTGCCAAACAAGCCTGCGCGATGTCTCGGTCAGGGGCATCGGTTCCCGGCATGGTCGCCCAGCCTGCCGCCATTAGTGCGTCGCGCCTCTGGTAGGTCGAGGCGGCCCGGATCGTGGCCAGCGTGGCCGCCCGTGCCGGGTCGGAGCGCGCCATGTCGAGGCAGACCGGTACCATTGAGGCGACGACATCGTTTCGGGACATCGCCACCGCCCGGTCATTCGAAGTGCCGCCGGTCACCCAGCCGCCCCACGTGAATCCGACGACACCGACAAAGACAGCGCCGATCACGGCACCATAGATACCGGGTTTGAGCCATTCGGGAGTTTTCATTTCAAGTCCTCCTGCGGAGAAAGCGCCGCATCGCTGTGATTGTTCGTTTCGGTTGTGGCCGCATCCCGGCTCAGCGCTTCTTTCAGGTCTTTTTCAGAAATGGCCCTCAACTCGGAACGTCCTGCATGAGTGCCCCTGCCGCGCACTGTCAGGTAGGTCGCCGTCCGTCGGTAGGCCTCGAAGCTCAGACCATGGAGAAGCTCTTCTTCGACGAGAACTTCGTAGTCGCCCGGGGGTAAATCGCCCGGGTATCCTGAAAAGGTGAACGGGTTCGAAAACGTCACCGTCGATCTGGTCGACCGCATGGTCATCTCTGGTCTCCGCAATGTTGGCAGATCCGTCGCTCACCACTGTTGGCGGCACCTCGAAACCGGGGCCTGATCAGTCGAGCGATTTCTCTTTTTGTACGTCAGGATCGTTCGACCGGTGCTGACGCAGGTTAGTCCCGGACGCTGAATCGGTTGCGAACTCTTTTGTGGACAGCCGTCAGCACTGATCTGTGTAAGGGCACTGGGGTCAACTTTCGCGTAGCCTTCGGGGCAAACAGGGCAATCTGCGGTCCTGTAACCAAGGAATGGAATGGCAATGACCGAATCCAATATTCTCAACCCGCACCCGCCTGAGTATGAGCAATTTCTCCATGCTTCGGTCGGCGAGGACCGGAACGGATCCGTTGTGACGCTCCTCTCCACGCTTGCGCGGCTTGGGCTGGACCCCTGGACAGAAACCACTGACATGGTCACGCTGGGGCGCGACGCGGCGCGCGCGAGGTTGGAGGCATTGCTTTCTCAATTTCGGGACGTTCCGATGCTTGCAAGCGAACACGGCAGGGTCGCACGAGAACTAAGCCAACTACTTCCCGAAAGCCCGAAGTCAAAGACCCTGGGGCAAGGAACTTCAGCGGTCGCCGACAGTCGCTTGGGGACTATGGGGGTATTCTGGGCAATAGCCACAATTATTTTTGTGCTGTTTCAGATGTTCATGGTTGGCGGGCCGGGGTCTGGTGAATGACCGTTTCCACTCAGACATCGACGCCGATGGGTCATTCTGCGCACAAGATCGGGACGCTTTCGCCACGCGAACAGGGCGTTCTTTGGGACATGGAGGAACATTTCTGGACCAGTGGTGCCGACAACGCGCGGGCGACGACAGCAACCAACGCCGTTATGATATTCCCTTATCCGCCTGGCATCCTTCAGGGCGACCAGATCTGGACACATCTAAAGCAGAGCAACGGCTGGCGCTCTGTCGTCATGGCCGAACGGCGCGTGATTCGGTGTCATGACATCGCCATTCTCACCTACCGTGTCTCGGCGGAGAAAGCCGACGTGTCGATCTACAAGGCACTCTGCGCCTCAACCTACCTCAACGATGATGACACCTGGCTGAGGATCTCCCACCAGCAAACCATGGTGGCCTGAATGCCGCAGTGTCATTCAACCTGCCGCACGCGCCGGGACTAACCTGCGTCAGTGCGGTGGGGCGTTGATATCGGCTAGAAGAGATGTACCCGCCGAGTATTTGGTAGGGCATTTTTTCCGAGTACCTGAGAAGCGTGTGGGCTTGCCGAACCCCAATAGGTCGGCATGTCGGCGCGCTTCTTATTTCTCGGAACGTCCATGAAAGGACAATTCCATGAGTGAAAAAAACCAAACTGCGAAAAACCAGACCGTGAAACACATGGCCTCGGTCAAGGCTGTCTGGGACAAGGCGCCCGAAGGCCCCAAAAAGGTCGCAGCGCTGAAGCACTATCAGGCCGCTGAAAAGGCCCATGAAGCCGAAAACGACGAAGAGGCCCACAACGAGCTCAAGCAAGCGAGCCGCGCACTGATGTAATGTCGGTATGCCTGTGAAAAGACGACAGGGCCGCCCAAACTTAGGGCGGCTTTTTTACGGCAAGAGAGGCCTCGACTGATCGAGATAGGCCGGATCGAAATCCGCCAACGCAACCAGCCCCTCGTAGTCATCGAACGTGACACGCCCGCCTCGAAACGTGACGAGCCCGCCTTCGCGGAGTTTGCGAAGGACGCGGTTGACGTGAATGGCGCTTAACCCCAACGCATCCGCCAGATGGTATTGCGTGAGCGGGCAGTCATAACCTTCCCTGCTTCCCTTACCGACTAGCGACAGTCTAACACCAAGTTCCAGCAGGAAATGCGCCATGCGCGCATCAGCATCGCGCCTCCCTAGACCAACAAGATGTTCGACGACCATCGCCTCATCCCGCGATACGGCCCAGAGAATGGCCGTAGCCAGCCGGGGCGTTTCTGCGAAGGCTTGCAGAAGATCGCTCACCAGAACTTCTGCGGCTTCGATATCAACGATTGGCTCAATGCCATGATCGGATGTGTGCAAAAGAACGCTTCGCAGCCCCAGAAAATCCCCCGGTATCTGGAAATCAACAATTTGCCGCGACCCGTCAGCCTGGATCTTGTAAGAAACGACCCAGCCCTCCGCCAAGATGTAAGCAGCTTGTTCGGATTGACCCTGATGAACCAAGTCGCGACCTGCAGCGAAAGATTTCCTCCGCTGATGCAAACGCTCAAGAACGGCCAGCTCAGTCTCCGACAGTGCAACAAACGCGGAGAGCTTTTGAGTGAGTGGACTGGCTTCGATGTTCATTTTCGGTCCCTCCCGAACCGGCGCAAACTTCAGGAAGATTTCGGCGTTGAGACTGATTTCGATCAGTACGGGATACCAAACTCTTTGCGAGGTTGTGACGATCAAGACCCAACCCGGTCGTTATACAACGAACGAAAGTGGAATGCCCGATGTCAGACCAACGAGACCCCGCAGGCATGGCAGCCTTGTCGATTTGCGAAGCCCTCCTACTTGCCCTGCATGAACGCAATCTGCTGCCGGAACGCGAATTTGTCGGCATTCTCCGCGATGCGGCAGCGCTCCACGAGAATGCCCAAGGCCCAGAGGCCGAGCGAAAATTGCATACCGCGACCGCCAAACTGATCAATGAAATCATCGTTGGCGGCAACCTATCGCGACGCTCGTAACGCCGATCCTCTTACGTTGGATAAGAAAAGCCTAAATGCTCAGCCTCTCAACCCGTTTTTGGGTCGGTCGGCTCGGTCTTTGCTTCAGGAGGTCGTTTGGTTGCAGTCTGCGGTTTCGTATCTTTTTCTTGCGAGGCCTTTTTGTCGGCGGCCTCTTTCTTCGCCAAGTCGTTAAACGACATTCTGGCTTTCCTTTTCTGGCTGCCAGGGTATCCGGCAGCTTGTGATCCATAGTGGATCAATGCTCTCTTGGCAAAGGGAACATTGGCCAAAGCACTGAGTGCACCTTGTAATCCTCCCCGGCAGCCACCACGTTTTATGGGCTACTGACCTCCATTCGACCCTCTGTTTTCCTTCACTGGCTCGCAGCGCTCGACACTGTCGTGAGAAGCCGGGCTGCCGCATGTTGTGGGCAGCGATAAAGTAAGGAAAATTCACATGGCCAATGGCACAGTGAAATGGTTCAACACCACCAAAGGATTTGGCTTTATTGCCCCTGAGACAGGTGGGAAAGATGTATTTCTGCACATCTCCGCACTCGAGAAGTCGGGCATGACCACCCTGAACGACGATCAGAAGGTGACCTTCGACGTCGAGGCCGGCCGTGATGGCCGCGAAAGCGCAACCAACATCGCGCTTGCCTGATCTTTACAAATGGGCGCTCATTTGGAGCGCCCCATCGCCCGACGGCCATTTGTTTCTTAGTTTTCTTCCACCGACTAACGCAGCAGTTCCATTGCCCGGATCGGTAACCACCGAACTGGCGCTGCACTGGCGCTGCGACCTGCCATCCTCAGGAGGCCAGCCGATGCCAGACTACACAGCGCCGAACAGATCAGATGCGGGACGTGGCGTCTTCAAGGCTATGTCGAAGAAATCGAAGGCCAAGTACACCGATAAAGAAGCCCCTATGTCGATCCGCATGGGCGAATATGGCCGATATCAGATCAAGTCCGCTTGTGTCGCGGGCGTATACACGGCTCGGGCATTCCCAAAGCCGCCGACGAAAGCCCGTGGTTTGATTGCCGAGGCAACCGGTAAGACCGAAGAAGCCGCGATCGCCGCTTTGCATTGCGTCATCGATGCGCGTGAAACCCGCAGGAGCGAGGACCGAAGGACAGATCCAAGCACCGGGACACAGGTACCAACATCCGACGAATACGTGGAGGCCCTCAACACTGTAAATCTGACAAAATCGCAAGGCGCCATGTTGATGGCGTTATCGCTGGCGGAAGCGGACGGGCTGACAGAGGAGAGGGTCGCGAATGCGGGCAGTTACAAATCCACTGCCTCAGCCAAAAAAGCGCTAGCAAGCGCGGGTCGAATGATTGCTGGATATTTGTCTACAGAGACAGGTTCCAAGGTGCCTTCAACGAGTTTGGATGGAGTTGCGCTGATTGGATTTTGCAGTGATTCCGGACACGAAGAGAAGCCCGGGAACTGGATACTGCACCCCGAACTTTGCGCCGCCATCCGTATCGCTACATGAGCCAAAGAGTTAGCCGTCTGAGTGATTGGTCAATTGGGGTTGATTACCAATTCGATCGATCTTGATCTATTCAGGGATGACTGAGGCGACCAGACAACAAATAGATTTTTGGCGGTGCTGGTCATTTTATGTCAAACGTGATGCGTGCGGCGGGTCGGCCCACCAAGGCGAGCGGCTCCAGCCGCTCGCCCAATGCCTAAAGGTCAATATTCTCCGCAATACCCAGCGCATCTTCGAGTTCAACTCCCAAGTAGCGCACCGTGCTGTCGACCTTTGTGTGTCCTAGCAAGAGCTGAACTGCGCGCAGGTTAGCTGTTTTCCGGTAGATCTCAGCAACTTTGGTTCGGCGAAGCGAATGCGTTCCGTATCCGGTTGATTCCAGACCAATTGACGACACCCAATCGTGCACCAACCGACCATATTGACGGGTTGAGATATGCGGGCGATCGTGAAAGCGGCTGGGAAACATGAACGAGCAAGCCAACATTTCGGGTGATTTGACCCAAGCCAGGACAGTTTCCCTTGTGTTTTCCGTCAGTTCAAACTGAACAGGTCGTTTGGTTTTGCTCTGGATGACCGAAACACGTTCTCGGACGCGGTCCACTTTGACCAGATCGACCACAGAAAGCCTGACCAGATCACACCCGCGTAGCTTGCTGTCGATGGCCACGTTAAATAGCGCCAGATCGCGAAGGTTGTTCGCCAGTTCCAGTCGCGCTCGGATCGCCCAAACCTGTTTTGGTAGCAGCGGTCGCTTCTGGCCGACGATCCGCCCCTTGTTCCAGGCTTTACGTTTCGGGGTGACAACAGGAAGTTGGACTCGAGGCATGATTTGCCCTCCCTGCCGCCCTCCGAACCCAAGCATCAGCACCGCGCTGACGTTGGAATGCTACTCGCAAACCTGATTGTAACTGATCTACCGCCCGTGGGTTTGTGCTCCGAACATAATAGCAGCCCGAATGAATGGCTGGATTCACCGCCGCCTTGCCGCGCTGAGATCTCAGCGCCTGCAGCAATTTCCGTGCTGCGAGCGCGCGCAGCGAGGAATCAAGACTTCTGCTGTGGGCTCGAAGGGGACATCTGACAGAAATGCGCCGATGTCCGGACCGCGGACCTACTACAAAACCTGAGCGCATAACGGCCCCGATTGAATGGCGAAAAACGGAGTGAACTGCGTTTTGCACCAATTCCTACTTTCCGGCTCTGGTTAACTTTTACCAAGGCGCAATTTGTGTTGGATTGGTCGGGACGCAAAGCTCGGGCGCACTGATCCTCGAACTCCATTCGAAGTCTGATAAATCATCGCGGCACCTCGTGGCTCGTGGGCCTGGAGCATGCGTGAGATGTCCTTACGTATGCGTCCTTGATATGATTGGTTCAATCGGCCATCCTTGGATTTGTCACGGGCAGATTGCGCTGTTTGATCCGCCCCCGGAACCTTCAGAAGGGCGCCAATGCGATTTCGAAGTTGGATCGTCACCACCTTGGTGATTGGAATCGCGCTTGCAGTGCTCTCTGTCCTAATTGTCCTGCAGCACAACGCGCTCTACTCCCAACTGCTGCGCCAGCGCATCGCCGTCATAGCCCAGACGACGGCAGAGACGTTCCGACCAGTTCTCGACCTTGGCCTGCCGATATCGATGCTACGGGATGGCGACAGCATCGTGGCCCGTGGCATGTACATTGATCCCAAGATCGTGGCGGTGCACGCGATAAACCCCAGTGGCATCGTCGCCCATACCACGGGAACGAAACCCACAACACTGCCACAGGATGTGCTGACAGCCATGCGGCTTGCGGACGGCGACTTCTGGGGGCACGAGACCGCGGACACGCTTTATAGCGGCTTTTCCATTCGCCGAGCGCAAGACGGGCCGGTATTGGGGGCCGTTATCGTGGAATATCCGCATGAGCTCCTGGAAACTGCGTCGCAAGACATTGTACGTATCACGTTGCGCAGCGCACTTGTGATCCTGATCGGAACATCCACTCTCGCTTTCATTCTGATCTATCTGGTTCTCGACCGACCGCGGCGCAGACTGGCGGAGCTTTTGAGTACCTACAGCCATGGAAAAGCTGTTGCGTCCGCCGTGCCGCCGGACAGATCGCCAGAACATGGGGCTCTCGACGCAGAGTTCTCGCGTCTGGCGCGGAGCCTGCACGACGCCGAGGCGGCCTATGACGAGGCGCAGCGGGCCATTGCCGCCTCTGCGGAGGGCCGGCCGTTCTCTTCCCAGTCCCCGTCCGCTCAGACCGAAGAGGTTTCACCGGAGCGAACTGGCCGGTTGAAAACCCTGATACTTGCGCAGGTTCTGCCGATCACGATTGTCTTGCTCATTGCCTCGGCCATGATGCTGGGCACGGTGCTTATGCGTGCCGTCACCAGATCGGTCGAGCCTGAACTCGCTGCGCGAACCGACCTGATCGGTACCGTCGTCAGCGAGAACGTCCAGCACGCTCTCGACAGCGGAATAGGCCTCGATGAGATCGTCGGGGCGGACCAGTTCTTTGGCGACATGCTCAAGCGGCTGCCGGAAGTGGCCTACATCGCCATCGCAACCGGGCGGATCGTGATTGAGGCAGGCGAGCGCATCGACCCCTATCTCGCGCCGCCGAGAGAGCGGCGCGGCGTGCGGAGCCATCCGATCCTGCATGACGGCAAAGAGATCGCCTATGTTGTCATCGACATAGACCCGCGCCTGATCGCGCAACGGTTCCGGGACGTCTTGCTTGACGAAACGGTGATCCTGCTGGTGACGGTCCTGCTTGCGTGGGAGGTGATGCTGCTGCTCACCGGACGCACTCTGACAGGCGGATTGGCGCGGCTGCAAAGGCTGAGCGCCATGCAGGCGGCGGGCGATTTCTCTCGGCGGGTCGCTGTCGTCGGACAGGATTCGGTTCAGGCAATCCTGAGCAGTGTCTCGAACCGAGCCGAGACACTGCACGGGGCCTTTGCCAAGGCTGTCGAGACCGCCACCGCACCGGGCCGCGCCGCTCTCCAGTCCGTCGGCGGGCGGTTCGGTCTCTCTCCGGGCGGACCAAAGCTGCTGGAGACATCGTCCTTTTCCGACATTCGGCTTGCGCTCTTTCTGTTTGCAGCGGCGGACGAATTACCGCTGGCTTTTTTGCCGATCTATACCCGCGCGGCGGACAATCTTTGGCCATGGCTGAACCAATCCGTCCTGATCTCGTTGCCGCTTGCCGGTTACCTGTTGGCCATCGTGATCATGTCGCCCTATGCGCGCGTGCTGGTCGAGCGCTTCGGGGTCAGGGGGCTCTTTTTCGCCGCGGCAATCCCGACGCTGGCCGCGCATATCGGCCTGTTCGCGGCCAGCACGGCTCAGGAGATCATCCTCTGGCGCGCGGTTACCGGTTTCGGTTACGCGCTCGTGACCCTTGCCGCACAGGACTATGTTCTGAGCGTCGCAACCAAGGCAGACCGGGATCGAATGCTTGGCATCTTCAGCCTCGTCCTCTTTGGCGGCGTGTTTTCCGGAGTGGCGCTGGGTGGCGTGTTGGCCGACCGACTGGGGCCATCGAATGTCTTTCTGGTCAGTGCCGCCTTGATTGCGGCATCCGCCCTGCTGAGCTGGAAATTGATTGCGCCCGACATCGGCCGGATAGACATGGAAGAGGCCGCCACACCGACCCGAGGCGCGAAATGGCGTGTTCTGGCTGATGGGCATCTCGCCGCCCTGATTTTCGGAATTGCCATCCCTGGGGCAGTGGTCTTGCAGGCCTTTGTCTCCTACCTCGCCGCGCTCACCCTGAACGCGCAGGGAGCGTCGGCAGCCGAAATCGGCCGGATTCTCATGCTCTACTTCGTCACGGTCATGGCAGTCAGCCCGCTTGCAGGGCGCCTGGAAGGCCTGTTGCGGATGCCCGGCACGGTTCTTTGTATCCTCGGAGCGGCCCTTGCCGGAATCTCCTTGCTTCCCATTGCCGCGGCGCCGTCCCAGCTGACCATGGCGCTTGCCATGATCGGCACCGGCGCGGGCGGCGCGCTGGTGCGGGGAACCCAGGTTTCCCTTGCCCTGAGCCTCTCGGAGGCGAAAGTCACCGGGCTCGGACCTGCAACCGTCCTTGGCGCCCTGCGCACCGGTGAACGCCTTGGCAGTGTTGTCGGCCTCATCCTTGTGGCTTGGCTCTCGGGAGCAACGGGGCACGCTGCCGCGACGCTGGCAATCGCGGTGTGGACGATGGCCGGAGGTGCCCTTTTCGCCGTCATGGGCGGCATGAATTTCTTGACATCGCAGCGGTCTGACCGGTGACTGTTCTTGTTGATCCGACTGAAGTACCCGATGAAAACTGTCGTTTCAAAACTTGCTATGGTCTTTTGTCTTCATGTTTCCTTCTCTGTCCCGGCGTGGGCAGATACGAAAGTCATTCTCGGGGTATTCTACTACGGGTGCGATGAACTGTGCCACGGCGTACAATCGGAATTGGCGCAAAGCGGCTATGATGTCGAATTGGACGTCCGCGATCTTCAGCAGGACATTTCGCGCCTGCCGGCGCTGCTTGAAGAGGCACGGGCCAACAAGGTGGATCTCGTCATTACGCATGGGACTAGTGCAACGCTGGGAACGATCGGACGGTTGGAGGATTTCGGCGACCCGCGGTTCCTATCCGATATTCCGGTTGTCTTCACTCAGGTGGCCGACCCATTCGGCACCGGTATCGCCGAAAGCTTCGCACGTAGCGGGCGCGAAAATGTTGCGGGCACCTTCAATCGCGTTCCCGAGGCCGTGAACATTGAGGTCGTGCGCAGTTACGACGTCAAGTTCGACCGGCTCGGCCTTCTTTACAACAGCAACGAAGAGAACTCGGTCATCAAGCGCGACGAACTTGCCGCGCTCGCCCCGACACTTGGCGTGGAATTGATTGCGCTCGAGGTCCAGCCAGGTGTCTCGGGGCCGCCAGATCCCGCGCAGATCCCTGCGCGGATGGCCGAACTGGCCGCAGCCGGTGTCGAATGGCTTTACCTCATCTTCGTTCCTTCGTCAGAACGGAACACTGTTCACAGAGTCTGCGGTCGAGAATGGCATCGCAATCGTCAGTCCCTACGAGGTTCTCGTGCGCAACGACAGCGCGCTTCTGTCGATCGCGGCACGGGAAGAGGATGTGGGCCGCCTCGCCGCGCGACAGGCGCTGACCATCCTGCGCGACGGCATCGCCCCGAGGGACCTCCCGATCCTAAGCGCGACCGATTTCGCATATGTCGTCAATATGGACGTCGCCCGGAAACTCGACAAAATCCCGCCCTTCGCCTTCCTGCAGATAGCCGAGACGGTTCAGCACTGATCACGGGCGATTGGCAGTGGCCTGTCGGTGGACCCGGACTGCCTTAGCAAGCCAACGGTCACGAGAGTCGCGAAAATCCCGCCGAGACCCGATTATCGGCCTGATCGCAAACTCCGACCAAGCCTCCATTTCTTCACCGCACCCTGATAGGATCCATGGGCGTGACAGGTGACATCGTAGCGAATCCGCTTTGCTTGACATGCCTGGGCTTTTCACCTTGTCTCACCCATAGCTTCAAGAAGGGGAGAGGCCGATGCGCAGCTTGAACGTCTTGATGGCGGTATCCGTGCTCATGGCATTTTCTGTGTCTCCGTCAATCGCAGAGACGAAGAGGATTTTCGCCATTACCTTCGACATGTGCGATCCCATCTGCGAGGGCTTTCAGGCCGAGGTCGAGGAAAGCGGCTTTGATGTCGAGATCGTCTGGCGCGACTATGAACTGGACAAGTCTCGCCTGCCGGGCCTGGTCGCCGAAGCCCGTGAGCTTGAGGCAGACCTGATCCTGACGAACGGCACGAACGCGACACTCGGTGTCGTCGGCACCTTTGACGATCTCGGGGACGACGGATTTATCGGCGAGATCCCCGTCGTGTTTACGAATGTCGCAAATCCCTTCAGCGCAGGTATCGCCGTTGATTTCGATGGCACCGGTCGTGCCAACGTGGCCGGCACGTTCAACCGGCCGGAGGAAGCCCTGAACATCCAGGTCATCAAGACCTATGACGACAGCTTTGATACGCTGGGCCTCCTGTACAATTCGGACGAGGCGAACTCGGTGATCAAGCATGATGAATTGGTGGACCTGTCCCGGACTATGGGCTTCAATCTGGTCGCGGTCGACATGTCCCAGAACGGCGCGCGCCCGGAGCCAGAGGACCTGCCAGCTTGGCTGGACCGACTGAAAGAAGCGGGTGTTCGCTGGATCTATATCGGCTCGAGTTCGTTCCTGCAAAGGAACGCAGACGCGTTCACGCGTGGCGCAATTGTTCGCGACATGGCGGTGGTGAGCCCATACGAGCACCTCGTGCGCAAAAGCGATGCGCTGATCTCCGTGGCAGCGCACCTCAAGGATGTTGGACGGCTTGCCGCGCAACAGGCCCTGAGGATACTGCGCGACGGCGAAAGTCCTGGCGACTTGCCGATCGTTCGCGCCGCCGACTTTGCCATTGTCGTGAACATGGACGTCGCGCGGGAGCTGAACAGAATGCCGCCCTTCGCCTTTCTTCAGATTGCAGATACGGTTCATGACTGACCGCGAAAACTGAAACCGGTTCCGCTGCGCGGAAAAAATCTCGATTGGCCATTGTATGCCTAATACAATGGCCGTTCTGTGGAGAAAGTCGTCATTATTACACCGCGCAGCAATCGACAATATGGGCTCGCTGCCGACATTCTCTGCGGCTCGCACCGACTGGCAGTTTGAGCCCTTTGCGGTCGTCCGCCTCCTGGTATCCTCTCGCATGTGCAGTACGCCGCGAACGGCGCTTTGCGGCCATCCAAAACACGTCCTACGAATGATAGCGGTGCGGGACAAAACCGCCTTGTGCACCTGCAGCTATTGCTTACGCAGCATCGGTTCGCGGTCGCAGTACGCAAATTTCTTGCACGGCGACGCAGACACCGAAGCGGCCGTTCAAAGCAGCTAAAGTTAATAGAAAATCATCGGCACAGTCGCAGCAGCGAAATCAGGCATGCGAGATTCTGCCAAATGTGACTTTCCATCTCTATTGGCTTTGTGGCCTGACAGTCGTTCGCTAGGCGGATTGCAAAAGACCTTGGAACGCTAGCGCGTCGATCGGTAGTCGCTGGGTGATTTGCCAAACTTATCGCGAAACGCGCGGTTGAAGGGACCGATGGACGCAAAACCCACGTCGTAGGCAATTGACAGGATCGGCGTGTCGGCTCGTACAGGATCGGACAGGATCGCTTTAGCTGCATCGATCCTTCGTTCGTTGACAAACTGCGCGAAGTTTCGGTACCCGAGCCCCTTGTTGATCGCTCGCCGGACACGATGTTCCGGCGCATCCACATGTGCCGCAAGTTGTGCAATCGAAAGCCCCTCTTGCCGCCAGATGTTCTCCGCCATGGCCGCCTCCACCCTTTGCAGGACCGCTGCATCGGCGGCTGAAAGTATGGCTATGGGTCTCGGCTTGTTTGCACTCTGACCTGACCACAGATCATCCGAGATCCGGGTCGCCCAGATGAGAAACAGGATCGTCAAACACAGAAATGCTGATGCATGCAGCGGGTACGCCACGGGTGGCAGGTCAGCATCGAGTCGCAGAAGTTCGACCAGCGAAATTCCGAGACCGGTCAGTGCCATCAGCGCCACGAACCATCGTCGAAAACGCCGGCGGCTTTCGACCAGGTCGCCGGCAGCTGTGGACAGTGCGATGTACAGCAACCCCGCATAGAGCAGGACGACAAGGATGCCTCTGACGGTTGCCGCGAAGGGAAGAACCGGCGCAAGCCAGGCGCCAAACGCGACAAGGGCGGCCACTGCGCCGTGCCAGAGCCGGTAATCCGGCCGATCAAGGAACAGTTCCGCCCCGGCCCAGATAGCCAGGATAGGAACCACGCCGGCCGTCACGACGAGAACTGCTTTCAGCGAGGTCCCATAGAGATCGAGGTTCGGCGTTGAGACCAGCAGGTAGGCGCCCAGCCCGAAGCATAGCGCTGGCACCGACAGGCTTCTTGGCCACTGGGTACGGTCAGCCAAGAAGATGAGCGCGCAGAGCGCGAGCGCGGTCACCGCACCGCCTCTGAAGAGCAGGTCAAGTCTCATCAGCAGGTCATCCATGACCAAAGCGAACCGCAGATTGGCCGATCGGTCAACCAGGTCGGATCGCCGGATCTCGAGAATCCGCGCCGATTCCGGAAACTTCGCGGTGCATTCCGAAAACGGCGCGCGTTCTTACTCCGGTTCCGCAATGTGGACTGAAGCAACGCAATCAGGAGCACAGAATGCCGGATCAATGCCTTTTCACTCACCTCGCCGGGGTCTTTTCCGGCGTCCTTACCGCAGATTTCCTGCGTTACGCGATTGGCGCAGGCGGCGTGTACCTGATCGTCAACCTCCTTCTCGCCGCCCGACTCAGCGCCTGGAAGATCAGGGCCGGCGATCCGCCCGGCGGTCAGATCCGGCGTGAGGTCCTGGCCAGCCTGCGCACGGTTCTTGTCTTCGCGCTGAACGGGACGCTGATCGTGTTGGGGGCCGAAGCGGGGATCGTCCCGATCTATACTGAGATCGGTGCTTATGGCTGGGCTTATTTGGCCTTCAGTACTGCCGTTCTTATTGTAGCGCACGATGCCTGGTTCTATTGGTCGCACCGGCTGCTGCATTATCCGCCGCTATTCCTGCGTTTTCACCGGCTGCATCACCGCTCGCACAATCCGACGCCCTTCACCTCCTACAGTTTCGATCTGGGCGAGGCGATTGCGAATGCCATCTTCCTGCCATTGATCCTGCTCGTCCTGCCCGCCCATCCGGTCGCGATTCTCATATTCGTCACGCACATGATGCTGCGGAACTCCCTGGGGCATTCGGGGTACGAGCTGTTCCCGTCCAACCGTCATGGCCGACCGCTGTTCGACTGGATGACCACCGTCACTCATCATGACCTCCACCACGCCCACGCGGGTTATAACCTCGGTCTCTACTTCACTTGGTGGGATCGCTGGATGGGGACAGAACACCCGGACTACCACGAAGAATTCCGACGGGTCGCACGGCCGGTTTCGGGACCGGAGGTGCGAGCCATATTTCTCGCCGCCGCCATTCTTATTGGTCTCGGCGCCAGTGAGGCTCGTGCCGACGCTTTGATCGGTGCATATGCCTCTCCAGGTCTTGGGATCATCTTGCAGTTCGCGCCCTGCGAGACTGACAATGCGGGAACCTGTGGTCGGTTGGTCTGGGCCTGGGATCCTGCCGATACCCCGCACGCGCAACCGGGCGATAACATCGTCACTGACCTGCGACGTTCTGGAGAAGGCTGGTCGGGTCAACTTCTTAATCCCGAAGACGGGCGCACTTATCGAGGTGCGATTGCGCGGCATGGGCCTGAAACTATCATCCTGAAAGGCTGCGCCGGTCCTTTCTGCACCACGCAACGCTGGCACTCGGTGCGCGCACTCCGCCGCGTCCTCAACAGCGTTGATTGATCCCCATACTAGAAACATGGAGACTCAAAATGACCAAACCTGAATTCATTGCCCGCCAGGGGCGCCACCCGACAGGACTGCTCGGCGCGATCGTCGCCCGCGTCATGGCCCGCGAAACGCGACCCGAGAACAACCGTGCCCTTGATTTGCTTGACCTCGCGGATTGTGACCGCCTGATCGACATCGGCTGTGGCCATGGCGAGACGCTATTCACGGCGGATCGAAAGGTGCGTTTGAGGGAAAGCGCAGGTGTCGACTTCTCCGATGTCATGCTGAGGCGCGCCCGTGCCCGCAACCTCGAGGCTGTCTGGGACATGCGGCTCACACTGCAACGTGCCGACACTGCGTCGCTGCCCTTTGACACGAACCGGTTCGACAAGGCGCTTTCGGTGCACACAATCTACTTCTGGCCGGAGCCGGCCGCGCATCTCGCCGAAGCGTTCCGCGTGCTTCGCCCACACGGCCGGTTCGTGCTATGCTACCGGTCGACGGCGGATCAGCGAGCCGTGGACGGGTTCCCCGACACGATCTACCGCTTTCCGAGTGTGCAAGAGACAGAAGACACGCTGCGGCTGGTCGGCTTTGACCAGCCCGAAACGTTGACCGCAAATCTAGCCGGGCGTTTGACGCATTGGACCATCGCCGAGAAACCCGCGCCCGTGGATGGCGTTCGTCAACCGTCTTGCGATGATAGTGCGCCCTGTCGCGACATCGAGATTACGAAGGAATCTTGAGATGACCGGTTACAATTATGAGCCGTTTTCGTCTGACGAGGTTGATTTCCACGCCCCCGGCGGTCCGGAGATTGGCACGAAGGCCTCGGATGCGCGCGTGTTTGATACTACAGGCGAGCCTAGCAAGTTGCTGGATTTTGAGGGCGACTTTTTGGTCCTTGAGATCGGAACCATCACGTGTCCTCTGTTCCAAAGCCGCCGCAGAGCAATGTCTGGTCTTCGTGATGTGGCAAGCATTGTTCTTTATGTGCGCGAGGCGCATCCCGGTGCGAACATCGCCGCGCATCGGACGATTGAGGACAAGATCGCGAGTGCCCGCCGCCTCGTCGACGAAGATGGTGAAACGCGCCGCGTTCTGATCGACGATCTGGATGGCACGGCTCATCGGGCCTATGGCGAGCTGCCCAACTCGGTTTTCATCATAAACCGCAACGGCTGTGTCGTGTTCAAATCCGACTGGAACGACCCGGCAGCCACCGCGAAGGCCTTGCAGGCGTTGGGAGCAAGCCAGCCGATCCGCGCAAAAAGCCTCTTCCGCCCTGCAAGGCCCTCGGTCGCGCTTTTCACGCTTGGTCGCGCGGGCAAGGGCTCGGCCCAGGATTTCCTTAGGAGCTTTCCCTAACTCTTCTGGAACAATCTGATCAAGCGCAATCTGCATGTACTGCTTGGCCGTCCCGTTGAGGTGACAGGCGACATCACCTGTTAGCGGAGGATCGGGCTATGCCGAAAGGCTTGTCGCCACCTCGCGCCCGTCCTCGCGCCATTCCGGCAAACCGCCTTCCAGCCGTCGCGCATTGAACCCTCGGCTCCGCAGGGCTGCGACAGCCTGATGCGCGTAGACGCAATAGGGTCCACGGCAATAGGCGACGATTTCGTCCTCCATTGCGAGCTTGGGGAGGATCCCGTCCAACTGCGCCAGCGTGATGTTCAGCGCGCCGGGAACGTGCGCCATGGTGTATTCGTCCTTCGGTCTCACGTCGAGCACGGTGACGGAACCTTCCGCGAGCCGGGCGGCAAGGTCCGCGCGGCTGAGGGGCTCCGGTGCGTCCTCGCCGCCCGATAGGCCCCGCAAGATGCGCTCGACCTGCGCGAGGTTCCGCTCCGCCACGATGCGCAGTAGGTCCATCAGCTCCAGCGTCTTCGCGTCGGTCAGCCGATAGATCATCGCCTTGCCTTCGCGGCGGCTGGTGACGAGGCCCGCGCGGCGCAGCTGCTGCAAATGCTGCGAACAGTTGGCGAGGGTCAATCCCGTCTTCTCGGCCAGCCGCTCCACCCCGCGCTCGCCCTGCGCGAGTTGTTCGAGCAGCGAGAGTCGGGCCGGAGCCGACAGAGCGCGGGCGACGCGCGCGTATTCCTCCAGAAGTGCAGTCTTCGGGCAGATTGACACGGGACGCCTCCAGACGGTAAATCATTCAAGCGATAACTTGAATGATAGAGATTCCGTCGCGCCCCACAAGCCCGAAGTCTAAGACCCATGTCCGAGACCATCCTTGCTGTCGAACCGACCATCCGCCTTGCCGCTTTTCTCGGCGTCCTAGTTGCCATGGCACTGTGGGAGGTGGCGGCGCCACGGAGACGTCGGGAGATCCCACGCGTTATCCGCTGGACGAACAACCTGGCTCTCGTGGTGCTCGATACAGTGATCCTGCGGCTTAGCTTCCCGATCCTCGCGGTCGCGCTTGCTGTGATGGCCGAAGAGCGCGACTGGGGTTTGTTCAACAACATCGACATACCGGTCTGGGCTGCCGTCGTCGTATCGATGCTGCTGCTCGATCTCGCGATCTACCTCCAGCACGTCATGTTCCACGCGGTGCCGGGGCTTTGGCGGCTGCACCGGATGCACCACGCCGATCTCGACTTCGACGCGACAACAGGGCTGCGGTTTCACCCGTTGGAAATCCTGATTTCGATGGGGATCAAGCTGGCAGTTGTCGCGGCGCTCGGCCCGCCTGCGGTGGCGGTGCTTCTGTTCGAAGTGATGCTTAACGCCACGGCGCTCTTCAACCACGCCAACATCGACCTGCCGCGCCCGGTGGACCGGGTGCTGCGCCTCTTCGTCGTGACCCCCGACATGCACCGCGTCCACCATTCGGTTGACCCACGCGAGACCAACTCGAACTTCGGGTTCAACCTGCCGTGGTGGGACAGGCTGCTCGGCACCTACATCGCCCAGCCGATCAGGGGGCACGAGGGGATGGATATAGGCATCGAGCAATTCCGCACGCGTCGTGATCTCTGGATAGACAGGATGCTGATCCAACCGTTGCGCGGCCCTGCCAGAGGCGGTGCGCTGGAACCACAGATGTCTGTGAAGGACCGGGCGAGATAAACTTGGGCGACTTGGGGCAAGGCATTCCTTGCGCCCAAATTTGCGAGAATCGCTGAGGTTACCCGACAAATTTCGCTGCTCGCGACGCGAATGGTCGTTCTCTGCGGCTCGCACCGACTGGCGGTCAGAGCCCCGAGCCGACATTGCCGCACAGCGTAGGCGCTGCGGATGCATTGGGCGGCTTTCGGTCGATTGCAGACTATGTTCCTCAGGGTGATGAAAGCGAACACTGCGGGACAGACCGGACTTTTGCTGATGCAGCTATCGCTTTTGCGCCAATCGCTCGCACCTGCAGCGGTGTCTATTGGAAAAGCCGGAAATCTACACCAGACCAGTCGTTCAATCACATCATGCGCAGCTATTCGATACTTCGCAATTCTCGCACCAGAACTCTGGGCTTTGAGCAAGACGTCGTGTGGATCAAGGTCGTGTATTTTATGCTTGCGGGAAAGAGTGCTGTGATACGCGCTTGTTCTTAGAGATATCGCAGTCTGCTTCAAACTTCCAAAGCCACAAGAAAGGTTGCAATAGATTGAATTGCAGCATCCATGTCGTCGCTCGCGGCGAATTCTTCTGGTTTGTGGCTAACCCCGTCTTCGCAGCGGACAAACAGCATCGCGATTGGACAGAGGTCTGCCATGGCCGATGCGTCATGTGTGGCCCCGGACGGCAGGCGCGGCGCGGTTGGGCAGATTGCGCCGGTAGCAGTCGACAGGGCGTCAATCAGATCGCGATTACATGGTACGGCGGGTTGTTCATAGGTACGTTCCATCGAAAACCCTACGCGACGCCCGCCCGAGATGTTATCGCCCAGGGATCGTGCCAATCTTGCGAAATCGTCGCGGACGGTGTCGTTCAGCGCCCGAATCTCCAAGGTCAATTCAACCGCGCGTGGGATCGCGTTCACTACGTTAGGATGCAAGGACAATGCGCCAATGGTCGCCCGCAGATCGGTGGCCTGTTTCGCCGCGTCATGGATGGCTGAAATGAAATCCGAGGCGGCCACCAGAGCATCACGGCGGCCGTCCATGGGAACTGTACCGGCATGACCCGTATCGCCAGTGAATGTGACAGTGTTCCGCTCGATGCCACAGATGCCCGTGACAACCCCAAGCGCGCTATCCTTTGCCTCCAGCACCGGTCCTTGTTCGATATGGACCTCCAGATAGCCCAATGTCTTGGCGTGGTCCCGTGCCAGTGACGCGACGCAGTCCGGATCACCCCCAAAGCGGGCAAGCGCGGCCCGAAGGGATACCCCGTCTTTGTCCGCCATATCCAGGATCGCCGGATCAAAGGTGCCTGCCAAAGCGCGCGGCCCCATCAGGGCCGTGGGAAACCGAACGCCTTCTTCGTCGGCAAAGGCGAGGACTTCGACTGAAAAGGGCAGTTCGATCCCGTCTGCCACAAGTTTCTCAAGCGCGAGGCACCCCAAGACAACGCCCATGATCCCGTCGTATCGTCCGCCATTCCTCACAGAATCCTGGTGAGATCCGATCAAGAATGTCGGCGCGCCCTTTGGCCCTTCCGTGCGACCGATGAGTGTGCCGGCCGCGTCCATATGCACTCTTAGGCCAGCCTGTGACATCCATGAGCGAATGACATCCAGCGCAGCCTCGTGCTGGGGCGTAAAGGGAAACCGCGTAACGCCTTTTCTATCAACGCTGCATCTGGCGATATCCGACAACCGGTCTTGTGCGCACTGTCCCCAGCTCATGGTAACCTCTAATTTATCATGATAAATATTTCCCTACACATAGACGCTTGAGGTGTCTATGATTTTATCATGATAAAATTTGAGGTGCAGTATGGACGGTAACGGCACACCGTCGCCCAAGCCAAAACGATCGCGACCGGTTCGGGTTGCGGATGAAATCAAACAATGGGTGGTCGAACGTGATCTGAAGGCAGGTGACAAGCTGCCCAATGAAAGCGCGATGATTGAGCAGTTTGGTGTATCTAAGGGTACTGTCCGTGAAGCGCTGCGCATTCTCGAGGCGCAAGGCCTGATCGTGACCAAGACCGGCCCCGGCGGTGGAAGCATTGTAGGAGAGGTTTCCACTGAGCGCGCCCGGTCCCTCTTAGCCAATTACTTTTACTTTCAGAACCTGTCCATCGCCGACATCTATCAAATGCGGAAAGTTCTGGAGCCCGAACTCGCCGCCAGCCTTGCCGGGCGGCTTGACTTAGGACAGCTGGAGGAATTGCACAGCCTTGCGCTGAGACACCCTGAACCTGCGACTTCTGCCGATGAAGAGAAAGAGCAGCACATCAGCTCTCTGGTTTTCCATGCCCGGCTATCGGATTTCGCTGGCAATCGGTTGCTTGGCTTTGTCATCGGGTTCATGGCCCAGACGCTGACCGACCTTACAGTCTATCGCCAGTTATATGATCCACCCAACGTCGACCTTTGGCGTAAGGGGCGGGAACACCAGCTGCAACTGGTAGAGGCCCTGCGGCAGGGCGAACCGGAACAGGCCCGCAAGATCATGTATTCGCATATGCAGATCGCAGAAGAACTGATGTGCGTTCAGGAAGCCCATTTGCAGCGGCGGTTTCTGGGAGAGTAATGTGGTCCTGACAGAGCGCATGTTGCGCGACATCCATGACGAGATTTTTCGTCAGGACAATTGGGGTACGCCAGCCCAGTATATTCCGGAATTGGCGAACGTTCCTTCGAACAGGTTCGCGATGAGCGTTTGTCTGGCAAACGGCGAATGCCTAAACGTCGGGGCTGCGGATGACCCCTTCTCGATACAAAGCGTGTCCAAGGTCTTTTCCCTTGCGGCGACGCTGGGGCGCATCGGCGACCAATTGTGGAGCCGAGTCGGGCGCGAACCATCCGGCACGTCGTTTGACTCCGTCGTCCTGCTGGAACGCGAGAAGGGCCGCCCCCGCAATCCCTTTGTGAACGCTGGGGCAATTGTCACGACCGATGTGCTTTTGTCCGGACGGCAACCCAAACAGGCCCTCGCTGAAATTCTTGGTCTGGTCCGAACTCTGGCGGAAACCGACGACATTCATATCAACGAACGTGTCGCAGCGTCGGAAAAATCGACGGGCGCCCGTAACAAGGCTTTGGCACATTACCTTCAATCGCATGGCAACCTCGAAAATGCGCCGGACCTGACCCTTGGGACCTATTTCCATCAATGCGCAATCGAGATGACAACACGGCAGCTCGCCCTTGCCGGTAGATCGCTTGCCCGGCTTGCGACCGGCCCGAACGTGATCTCGCCCCGGCATGCGCGGCGTATCAATGCGTTGATGATGACATGCGGCCACTATGACGGGTCAGGAGAGTTCGCCTATCAGGTCGGCCTGCCCGGCAAGAGCGGGGTCGGGGGCGGAATTATGGTGATCGCGCCGAAGGTCGCGTCAATCGCGATCTGGTCGCCGGGGCTGAACCACTATGGGAACTCACATGCAGGCACCCGCGCGGCGGCGATGCTGGCGCGGGCGACAGGCTGGTCGGTGTTTTAGGGTGGCAGCGATTACTCGGGGGCGCGAGATTTATCCAAGAGAACGGGAACCTCTGACAACCAATCGCAATACGGGGGTTGCCGGGTCCGGTGGCATAAGCTCTCCAATTCCGAGATGGGATCATCGCTGTGATCGATGCGCAAATCCAACGGGGCACGATCCGGGGCAAGTACCAGCAGCGCAGCGGATAACACCCCTCGACTATCGCCGCCGGCCTGTTTTGCGGCGCTCAGAACGCGAAGCATTCGGTCAGCAACTGAAATATCGTCTGTCCGCGCGGCAGACATCATGGACTCCAGCACCTCTGGCCCTTTCAGCATGTTTCCGGCGATGGCTATTCCTGGTTCCGTGATGTGGTTCGCATAGGCAACGCTATCGGCCCCGGTGAATCCGTGGGCGCGGGCTTGACGGTCAAGTGCGATCAGCTGGCGATGTCCGCGCCCCGGATCGCTCTTGGTCACCGCCTCAACAGCCTCTTTTGCCGATTGCCCCTGATGCATAGCCCGCAACACGTTATCCCGCCAGAACGTACTGGGCGCTGTTCCCTGCGAAGCCACCAGGCCTGATTCGATATCGCCGCGCAGAACCCACCCCCCCACACAGAGACTTCCTGTGGCTGCGGCGGCGGCAAAAGTGCCTGTTTTCTTGTCGAAAGTCAGAATCGAGAAGGTCATTCAACTGCCCTAACACATTTTTCTTGTATTTATCATGATAATTTGCGTGAATGCAATTCATCATGATAAATAACAGGGAGACACCTTATGAAACTGCTGAAACTGTCCCGCAGGGCAATGCTGGCTGCTGGTGCAGCCACGGCACTTGCTCTCTCTCCGCTCGCGGCCCAGGCTCAGACGCCCGATGATGTCTTGATCGTTGGGCAGATCGCCGAACCCAAGGCGCTTGACCCGGCCGCCGTGACCGCCGTCAACGATTTCCGCATCCTGATGAACGTCTATGACGGGCTGGTGCGCTACAAGGACGGCACGCTTGAAGTCGAACCTTCGCTGGCCACATCTTGGGACATTAGTGAAGATGGCACGGTCTACACCTTCAACCTGCGCGACGGCGTGACCTTTCATGACGGCAGCGCCTTCAATGCCGAAGCGGTCAAATTCAACTTCGACCGGATGCTTGACGAAAATCATCCCTACCACAACACCGGTCCGTTCCCGTTGTCGTTCTTCTTCTCGGCCGTCGAGAATGTCGAGGTCGTAGACGATCTGACCGTTCGTTTCACCCTGAACGCGCCCTATGCGCCGTTCCTGTCGAACCTTGCCTATCCCACCGGCCTGATCGTTTCGCCGGCCGCTGTCGAACAGCATGGCGCCGAATTCGGTCGCAACCCGTCCGGCACCGGCGCCTTCAAATTCGCAGAATGGCGGTCGAACGAAGCAGTGGTCATCGAGGCCAACGCGGACTATTGGGACGGCGCGCCCGAATTGCAGGCCGTCGTCTTCCGTCCGATCACCGACGCCAACACCCGCACCGCCGAGATGCTTGCAGGCGGCATCGACCTGATGGTCGAAGTGCCCCCGGTCGCGCTGAGCGAGTTTCAGGGCGAAACCTACACCGTGCACGAACAGGCCGGGCCCCACGTCTGGTTTCTGATCCTGAACGCCAAGGAAGGCCCCTTTGCCGATGTCCGCGTTCGTCAGGCCGCGAACTATGCGATCAACAAGGAAGCGATCGTGAACGACGTGCTGGAAGGCACCGCCGCCGTTGCCGCTGGCCCGACTCCGCCTGCGTTCGCCTGGGCCTACAACGAAAGCCTGGAACCCTATCCCTACGACCCCGACAAGGCGCGCGAACTGCTTGCCGAGGCGGGTGCCGAGGGCGCCGAATTGACATTCTACGTCACCGAGGGCGGGTCGGGGATGCTGGATCCCGTGGCCATGGGCACCGCGATCCAGGCCGACCTTCAGGCAGTTGGCCTGACCGTCAACATCGAGACTTATGAATGGAACACCTTCCTTGGCGAGGTGAATCCGGGCCTTGAAGGCAAGGCGGACATGGCCGAAATGGCGTGGATGACCAACGACCCAGACACGCTTCCGTTCCTTGCCCTGCGTACGAATGCATGGCCGGATCAGGGCGGATTCAACTCCGGCTACTACTCCAACCCGAAGGTTGACGAACTACTGGAAGCCGCCCGCGTAGCCACCGATCAGGCAGAGCGCGCGCGCCTGTATCAGGAGATGCAGGTGATCGTGCAGGAAGACGCGCCCTGGGTCTTCGTGGCCAACTGGAAGCAGAATGCGGTGACATCCGACCGTGTCGAGAATTTCTCGCTCCAGCCGTCGTTCTTCCTGCTGCTGGATGACGTGACCAAGAACTAAAGCGACTGGTGCAGCCGCGCGCCTTGCGCGGCTGCACATTTCCGGGAGGGGGCAATGGCAGGCTATATCCTGAAAAGGCTGATTTCCGCGATTCCGGTTCTGTTCGGCATTTCGATCATTGTTTTCGTAATCATGGCCATGATCCCCGGTGACCCTGCCACAGCCATTCTCGGGTCCTACGCCACCCCGGAAAACGTGGAAAAACTCAACCGCGACCTCGGTCTGGACAAGCCGATGGTGCAGCGATATTTCATCTGGCTTGGCAACATGCTTCAGGGCGATTTCGGGCGCAGCTTCTCACTGAACCGGGCGGTCCTGGACGAGGTGCTTGACCGTTTCGGGGCGACGTTGATCCTGGCGGGCACGGCCTTTGTCCTGTGTTCAATCCTCGGCATCGCCGCGGGCGTCGTATCGGCGGCACGGCAATACGGCCTGGCCGACAAGACCATCACTTTTGCGGTTCTTCTGGGTATCTCCATTCCATCGTTTTTCCTTGGTATGATGATGATCCTCATCTTTGCGGTGAAACTGCGATGGTTCCCGGTCTCAGGCATGTGGCCCATCTATGGCGCACGCGACCTGTCTGCGCTCATCAGCCACCTGACCCTGCCCGCGCTGGCGCTGGCGGTGGTGGCAACCGGGGTCATCGCTCGATTGTCGCGTTCGGCCATGCTCGAGGTGCTGCGTCAGGATTTCATCCGTACCGCGCGGGCCAAGGGCGTGCATGAACGCTCGGTCATCTGGCGGCATGCCCTGCGTGCCGCGATGGTCAGCATCATTCCGGTTCTGGGGGTGCAGGCCGGGTTCGTCCTGTCCGGGGCGGTCTATATCGAAATGGTGTTCCAGTGGCCCGGGGTCGGGCGGATGCTGGTCGATGCCATCCTCAAACGGGACATCCTGCTGGTGCAGGGCGGCGTGGTCTTCGTCGCCGCCTGCTATGTGATGTTCAACATCGCGGTCGATGTCGCACAAAGCCTGCTCGACCCGAGGATCAAGACATGATGGCCTTCCTGAAGCTTCTGGCGCGCAACCGACTTGCGCTAGGCGGGTTGATCGTGATGGGGCTGGTCGTCGTGCTTGCGCTGATCACGCCGCTTCTGCCGCTGGCCGATCCCGATGTGACCAACACGGCGAACCGGTTCAAGCGGCCGTTTTCCGACGGCGCCCTGCTGGGCACCGATCACCTCGGGCGCGATCTTCTCAGCCGCCTGATCTGGGGCACGCGCCTGTCACTGGCCGTGGGTTTCGCCGCCGCGATCGTCGCCGCGACGCTTGGCGCGGCCATCGGCATCATCGCGGGCTATAACGGCGGGCGCACGGACAACATCATCATGCGCGGCGTCGACATGCTGATGGCCTTCCCCTACATCCTACTGGCGCTGGCCATTGTCGCAGCCCTTGGGCCGGGGCTGATGAACGCGCTGATCGCGGTCGCGGCGGTCAACATCCCGTTCTTTGCCCGAAACATTCGTGGAATCACCGTGGGCATCGCCCATAAGGAATTCGTCGACGCAGCACGGCTGTCGGGCATGACAGATGCGCGCATCATCCTGACCGAGGTGCTGCCCAACGTGATCCCGGTGATCGTGATCGCCATGTCCACAACGATCGGCTGGATGATCCTTGAAACCGCCGGTCTCAGCTTTCTGGGCCTCGGGTCGCAGCCGCCGCAGGCCGACCTTGGCTCCATGCTGGGCGAGGCGCGCTCGGCGCTGATCACCAATCCGCATACCTCGGTCGTGCCGGGCGCGATGATCCTGATCATCGTCATGGCCATCAACCTTCTGGGTGACGGCGTGCGCGACGCGCTGGACCCGCGCCTGAAATCCGGCGCCCTGTCGCGCCCGATGCCGACAACCATGGTCAAACGGACCGGACCGGTCCCGGAAGCCAAACCCGACACCTTATTGGCACTGCGTGGATTGAAAACGCAATTTCACGTCAAGGACCGCGTCTACAACGCCGTCGGCGGTGTCGATTTGCAGGTGAACCCCGGCGAATGCCTAGGGGTGATCGGCGAAAGCGGCTCCGGCAAATCCGTCACCGCGCTCAGCATCATGGGGCTTGTGGCCTCACCCCCCGGCGTGATCACCGGCGGCGCGGTCCACTACAAGGGCGAGGATCTGATCGGCGCGCCCTATGAAAAACTGCGGTCGCTCAGGGGCGACAGGATCGCCTACATCTTTCAGGATCCGCTGGCCACGCTGCACCCGCTCTATACTGTTGGCGACCAGTTGATCGAGGCGGTTCGGGCACATCACCCGTTTGATCGGCACAAGGCGCGCGCACACGCCATCAACCTGTTGAAATCAGTGCGTATCCCGAATGCGGAACAGCGTGTCGACAGCTACCCGCACGAAATGTCGGGCGGCATGCGGCAGCGCGTGGGGATTGCCATGGCGCTGGCCAACGAGCCCGAGGTCATCATCGCAGATGAACCGACCACGGCACTGGATGTGACCGTGCAGGCGCAAATCCTGTCGTTGCTGGATGACCTGCGGCGGGAACGCGGGTTGGCCATTATCTTCATCACCCATGACTTCGGCGTGGTCGCCCAGCTGTGCGACCGGGTCGCGGTGATGTACGCGGGCCGGATCGTCGAGGAAGGCCCGACACAGACTATCCTGAACGCACCCGCCCACCCCTATACGGCGCGGCTGATGGCCTGTGTGCCCGAACTGGGCCAGGGACGCCGCGAACTGGCTGCCATTCCCGGCCTGCCCCCCGTGGTGGACAAACTGCCCGAGGGATGCGCCTTTGCAGAGCGTTGCCACAAGGCAAGCGACGCTTGTCGGCGGGGCAACATCGCGCTTGCGCCGCACACCTCCGACAGCCTTGTGCGTTGCATCACCCCGGAACTCCCCGCGCAGGAGGTACTCCAATGACCGCTGCTCTCAAGCTGACAAGCCTTGGCAAGGTCTTTCCTGTCGGCAAGCGCCTTTTCGGCCCACCAAAGGCGCTGGTGCGTGCCGTGCAACCCTTGTCCCTGACGGTAGAAGAAGGCGAAACCCTTGGCATTGTCGGAGAGTCGGGCTGCGGAAAATCCACGCTCGCGCGGATGCTCGTCGGTCTCCTGCCGCCCAGCTCCGGCACGATCGAGATCAATGGCGAACCACTGGACAACGCCGATCCGGCCTTGTTCGGGCGGAAGATCCAATATGTGTTCCAGGACCCGATCAGCAGCCTCAACCCGCGCAAGACGATCCGTCAGATCATGGAAGCGCCGTTGAAGCACCTTCACAACATGCCCGCGGCGGCCCGTGCGGACCGCATACGGGAGATCTTTGCCGCAGTGAACCTGCGCGAGGAATTTCTGGATCGCTATCCGCATGAGTTCTCGGGCGGGCAGGCGCAGCGGATCGGCATTGCCCGCGCACTGGCCGCGGATGCGCGGATCCTCATCCTCGACGAACCCGTTTCGGCGCTGGACGTGTCGGTGCAGGCGCAGGTTCTGAACCTGCTGGCCGATTTGAAGCAGCAATTCGGTCTGACCTATCTGTTCATCAGCCACGACCTTGCCGTGGTCGAGGCGGTCAGCGACCGGGTCGCGGTGCTCTATTTCGGCGCGGTGGTCGAGGTCGGCCCGGCGGACCAGGTCTTTGCGCATCCCAAGCATCCCTATACCAAGCTTCTGGCTGAAAGTGCGCCTGTGGTCGGACGCCCGTTGACCGCGCCGGAGGGGCGGGAAACCGAATTGCCAGACCCGCTGAACCCGCCAAAAGGCTGCGCCTTCCGGGCGCGGTGTGCCTTTGCCAGCGACTTATGCGAGCGCGAAGCGCCGCGTCTTGAAAAGCAGTCAGATGGTGTGTGGACAGCCTGCTACCACCCCCTCGCAGACTCAAAGTAGGTAACGAGGTTTTCGGGGTCGCGTGGCGATCCAAAGCGGTTGAGGGCGTCCAGATTGTCGTTTCCTTATGGAAACCCGGGTCTCTTGGGTTGAATGTCCACATTCCTTTCTTCTGAACAACGAGCGTTGATTTGCTCGTGCAGCAAAGACACAGCTGCGTGCGCACGCAGCACGAAATAGCAATAGCAATCATGGGCTCAGTCGTTGAATCCGCCGCCCCCGGGCGGAATGCCCGCTGTCGATTAACCAACGGCGCGCAATCATCTTGAAGGTTCGAAATATCCGTGCATTTGCAGATGTTTTTCAGGCAAGTGCTGAAACCTTGCGAAAGGCCGGTCTCGAAGCGCGATGGTGTCGCGGATCGCTGCGGCACCGCATGGCGGGAGAGAGCCCAGACCTACTGATGCAGCACAGAGCGCTAATGATTACAAATGCGTGTGAAGCAGACGTTGTCGCAGGTCATGACGCAAGAAGCAGTCGTTTCTGCTGGTCTGTCGATGCCGCGATGGGGTAAGCATCATGGCAATTCGCAAAACTGGCACGTAGAAAGAAGGGCCGGTCACTTCCATTCCTTGGTTTCCCGAGCGAATTCTTCGAGGTAGTCGACCAATGCGTTTGAAGCGGCAATGGCCGCCGTCGTGTCTCCGTTTGCGACATCAAGCAGCAACCGAGCGTGCAGCTCGGCCGCAATGTTGAAGTCTTCTTTCTTCATGTGGAAAATCCAGAAACGGCGCGACAATCCCTGGACAACACGCATCGTTTTCTTTGAAAATTCGTTGTGACATGCCTCGACAACCAGGTCATGGGCCGTTCTAACAGCCGACAGGGCCTGGGGACGCGAGGCAGGCGGAGCCTTACTGACTTCTAACAACTCTTCACCGAAGGTCCTCATGATCTGCCGGTCCTCTTCTGTGGCCCGGATTGCCGCATATTCGGCGGCAAAGTTCTGCAAGGGGCGCCGAATTTCGAGCAACCGCAACTGAACATCCGGTTCCACTTCGGTAATCTGAATGCCACGGCGTTGCTTGATGACCACAAGGCCCTCGAATTCGAGGCGCTGCAATGCCTCGCGCACGGGGGTTCGGCCGAATCCGACGACTTCAGCAAGCTCTTTTTCGGAATACATCACGCCCGGCTTCAACTCGGTCAGGACGATCATTTCCTCAAGCTTCTGAAAGGTGGCCTCGGCGTCTGAAAGGGTTTTCACGGTCTTGTCCATATCTCTATATTTGCCTGCAATCCCCATGCCTTGTCCACTTCATCCGACCCAAATCAGGAAAATGGCAGCTCGCACAGGGTGCCGCCAAGCACACGCCCCTCTTTTCGCACCTCGACATGGTCGCCCGGGCGATACACCCGGGAAACCAGAGCGAAGCCGATGTTTTGGCCAAGCTTGCGCGACCAGGTGCCGTTGGTCATGTCACCGACCTTGATCCCACCAACCTGGATGTCGTACCACCGCGCATGGTTCGGCGACGGCATTTCGCCCTCAAGAACCACACCCAGCTGGTGACGCCTTGGACCCTCGTCCTTGATCCGGCGAAGTGCCTTGATGCCGATCACGCCGTCATCCACGTCCAGATCAACATACTTGCCAAGCCGGACCTCGAAAGGGTTGGTCGCATCATCGGAATCCCCACCGTAGGACAAAAGGCCGCTTTCGATCCGTTCACAGGGGTTTGGGTATCCCGGACCGATCCCGAATGGCGCGCCCGCCTCACGCACGATGTTCCAAAGCTCGGTTCCGCGGGATCCGTCCATCAGGTAAATCTCAAAGCCGCCTTGTTTCGAGAATCCGGATCGGGCGATCTTGACCGGAATGCCGCCGATCTCGGCATCGCCGAACCAGAAGTATTTCAGGTTCCGCACCCAATCCCCGAAGATCGACGCCACGACATCTGCCGCCATCGGGCCCTGAACGGCCATCGGCGAAACGTCGGGTTCGGTGATGTCCACCTCAAATCCGCGTTCGGCAGCGATGCAGCGCGCCCAAAGTTTGACGTCACTGTCCGCGATCGAGAACCAGAACAGTTCGTCGTCCAGCTTGTTGACAACCGGGTCATTGATAAGAGTTCCGGCGTGATTGCACATCGGTACATACTTGCCTTGGCCAACCACCTGTCCGGAAAGATCGCGCGGAGAAAGGATCTGTGCGAGACGCGCAGCGTCGCGTCCCTTGATCTGAACCTGCCTCTGGCCGCCTACGTCCCACATGCTGACACCGTTCATCAACCGGTCATATTCCGCATCGGCATCGCCATATCCCAGTGGGATCAGCATCTGGTTATAGGGCGTGAATGAGGTGACGCCTTCTGCAAGGGTTGCCTCGTAATAGGGCGATGGGCGCAAGCGGGTATGAGGGGCGATTTCCGGCATCTTGGGGCCTTTTGCTTTCCGGTCAAACCGGGTTGGGTTGAAAGTGGTTTTTGAAGGTCTGGCGCAACGCCTGACGGTCGAGCTTGCCCAGCACCGTTCGAGGCAACGCTTTGAGAGTGACGACATCATCCGGAAGCTGCCATTTCGCGAACCGACCGGTTGACATGAGCTCTCGAGAAATTCGCTCGATCTCGATCGCTTCTCCGGCCACGGCCACGCAGAGGGGTCGTTCTCCCCATCGCGGATGTTGCACACCGATGACGACGCATTCCTCCACTCCGGCGATCTGCGAAATCTGCCTCTCCAGCGCGGCTGGGGAAACCCACTCGCCGCCGGACTTGATCAGGTCCTTCTTGCGGTCCTGCAGGTGCAGGGTGCCGGTTCGGTCAATCTCGGCCGTATCACCGGTTGCGAACCAACCGGCCTGTCGCGCCGAGCCCTTTTGGCCGTGATACCGCTCGACGACACACGGGCCGCGAACCAGCAGTTCCTGCGTTCCATCTTCGGACTCTGCCAGCGAAAGTTCGGTCAGCGGCAGCGGCTGGCCCTGCATTGGCGGGACCTCGCCTACTTCGGGCGGCAAGTGCTGCATCGTCGCCGCACTCAGCGTTTCCGTCATGCCCCAGCACAGCATGGAGGTGACACCTGCCGCCCTGAGGATCGACAAGGTTTCAGAACGCGGTGCCGTGCCGCCCATCAGGATACGCAGCCCGGTGAGGTTTGCCTTTCGCAAGGCGATTTCCGGGGCAATGCGGGCAATCACCTCGGGAACGGCGCCGGTGAAGGTGATCTTCTGCTGGGTCAGGATGTCCGGAACTTGATCTGCCTGGATCGGCCCTGAAAGCACCGAGATATCCGCCCCGCACATGAATGCCGAATAGGGAACACCCCAGCCTGCGCCGTGGCAGAAAGGAACCATGAGCAGCACATTGTCGGAATGACTGATGCCGTAGCCATCGACCATTGCCTCGGTCAGGGCGTGCAGCGTCAGCGCGCGGTGAGAATAGCCGACACCTTTGGGCCGCCCCGTGGTGCCACTGGTATAACAGAGCACGGCTGGGGCATTTTCATCGGTTACCGCAGCCTCAATCGCATCAGGGTTCGGCGGGCCAGACCCCAGAAGGGCATCGAAACTGGTGACGTCTCCGCCCGCACCTTCACTCAGAGACAAGATATCCAGATCAGGGCGGGCCTTGCGCAATTCAGCAAGCAAATCGGCGAATTCGGCATCAATGAACAATAAGCGGTCGTCAGCGTCTTCAAGGATATAGGCGATTTCCTCGACCGGCAGACGCGTGTTGATGGCGTGGAACACGCCGCCCGCCAGCGGCACGGCCCACATCAGCTGCAAATGCCGAATTCCGTTTGCGGCGAGCGTCGCAACCCGTTGGCCGGGTTCGAGACCACGCGCCTGCAACGCGTTTGCCAAGGCAAGAACATCGTGGGCGAACTGATCATAGCTTTGTTCGACAACCGATCGGTCCGGACCAAAGCACCGTATGCGGCGCCCGGTACCGATGGTACGGCCGCGCTCGAAAAGTCGATAAAGTGTCAGTGGATCGGTCATTCCATTCTTTCCACAATACCCTCAGACCATGCCGAACTTCCGAAGCGTGGCTTGTGCGGCTCCGGTTGCGAGACAACGCTCGAATGACGCCATCGCGCGGTCGTCCATCTCAACCGCATCCCGGTCAATCGGCCCCGCGCACAGCTGTTTGGTTGCCGCAACCGCGTGGGCCGGTAGCGCAGCCAGCCGGGTGGCATAGTCGAGTGCGGCCTTGGCCGCGCTGCCTTCGGCCAGGAAGTCCGCTAACCCGATCCGATATGCGGTTTCACCGGAAAACCCTTCTGCCCCCCAAAGGATATGCCGCGCCGTATAGGCCCCCAGTCGCGCCTGCATCGCGGCAATGCCATAGGCGGCGTTCCAGCCGATGGGAACCTCTGGAAGGGCCCATTTTGCATCCGCGCTGGAAAAAACCACGTCACAGGATGCAGCATAGACCGCGCCACCGCCGATGGCGTACCCGTCGACAGCGGCAATGATCGGTTTCGGGTGACGATTGAAGCTGCGGGCCAGCGCCGCCATTTCGCGTTCGTCTGCGATCATTTCTCCGACGCTCTGACCGGAGAGAGCCTTGAGATCGCTGCCTGCTCCGAAGCCATGCGAATATCCCTGCAAAACAATTGCATTGACACCTTCATCGCGGGCGGCGCGCTCTAGCGCCCCGGCCAGCGCCCGTGTCACTGCAAGATCCATTGAATTGCGCCGCTCGGGCCGGTCCAGCGCCAGGGTCAGAACCGCCCCGTGATCGATCTCGCGCAGGCCTTCCGTCATCAGATTTTCACTCCAAACCGGGCATATGAGGCCCTGGCGACCTCGTGCTTGCAGCTTTCATGAAACATCTGGTTGGCCATCAGATCGAGCACCTGGCTGTTTTCACCCGCCGCCGGTGCACAAAGCCGCTTGGTCGCCGTAACGGCGTGTTCCGGCAGTGCCGTGAGCTTGGTCGCGTATTCGTGCGCTGCCTCGGCCGCGCGGCCCTCGGCAAGGAAATCCGCCAATCCCAGACGAACGGCTTCTTCGCCATCGAACGGATCGACGCCCCAGCAGACATGGCGGGTCACATAAGGCCCGCAACGGGCGAGGAATGCCTGGACACCCCAGCCGGGGTTCCAGCCCAACGCCACCTCGGGCAAATGCCAGCGGGCGTTCTTCGCAGTGAAAACCACGTCGCAGGACACCGTGAACACCATGCCGCCGCCCATGGTGAACCCGTCCACCGCCGCGATCACCGGCGTATCCATGAAACAGAACGAGCGGGCCACGGCAGCTTTTTCACGTTCTGCCGCGGAGATCTGGTCGAGGTTGAACGTGGCGAGTTCCTTCAGGTCGCTGCCGGCACAGAAGCCATGTTCCTTGCCGCGCAGGATAATCGCCTTGATCTCCGGGTCGCGGTCCAGTTCCGCCGTGACCTCGGCGATCCTGTGGGCAAGCCCGAGGCTCATGGCGTTGCGGACCTCGGGGCGGTCGATGGACAACGTGGCGACAGCGCCATCACGGGTGATTTCGAGCATGAAGGTTTTCCTTTACGTGAAGAGTTTCGGATCCATCGGGGGGATTTGATCGGGCACGCGCACCGGCGCAAAGCCCATCAAGTCGAGCACCTGGGCTTTCGGGTCGATCCCCGGGGCAACTTCGAGAAGTTCCAGACCGTCCGGCGTCACCGCAAAGACGGCACGTTCGGTGACAAAATGGGCGGTCTGACCACGCTCACGCACACCGGTCAGCAGCGGGTAGGTGATCTGTTCGACACTTGAGACGAATTTCGAAACCTTGCCTTCCTGCAGGATCGTCAGCTTGCCCCCTGTGGCGTCGACCTTCAGCCCGCCGGTGGTGAAGGTGCCGTTGAAGATCAGGTTGGTGGCGTTGTGTGCGATGTCGATGAACCCGCCCGATCCGGGATTGGCGCTCCCGAATTTCGAGACGTTGATATTGCCCTCAGCATCAAACTGGGCAAAGGCCAGCGCGCAGGTTTTGCACAGGCCCGCATGGATCGCATCAAACTGGGTTACGCCATCAAGCAGGGCATCGGGGTTGTAATTGGCCGAGAACTGCCAGCCCGAGGTGACGATGCCTCCGTATGAGCCGTGCTCGGTGGTGGAGGGGTAGTCATAGATGCCATCGCCATCGAACCGGCCTTCGGTGGCAAAGATCGTCGGGATCGAGGACGAGGCGCCGAACCCGTAGATCGTCAGTTCATTTTTATTGATCATGCTGGCAGAACGGCGGGCAATCACCGTCGGCGCACCGGGTTTCAGCGGTTGCAGCTCGCGCGGGTCCATCCGCGTCTGGCCCAGGAACCGGGCGTCGTCCTGAATGCCGGTGACCAGTTGCTGGTCAGGATCGACCACCACTTGATCGACCAGGACCCCGGGCACCTTGACCATATGCGCATGGCGCTCGCCGGGTTCATAGGTGCGCTTGACCTGGGCAATCACCTTGCCGCCGCAGGCCTTGACCGCCAGCGCGATCGCCAGGTTGGACGACACCAGGGGATCGTCCTCAAAACACAGGTTGCCGTGTTTGTCGGCCGACGTTGCCCGGATGATGCCGTAATCGAGATGCTGGCTCGGAAAGAAAAGGTGCGGCTTGCCGCGGAAATCGACCTTTTCGACAATGTCTTCGGTGGTACGCGGTGTGACCTTGCCGCCATCCAGATCGGGGTCGACAAAGGTGCCGATGCCGACCTCGGTCAGATATCCGGGGCTGCGCCGCGCAATCTCGCGCAGCCAATGCATCATGACGCCGATATGAAAGGTGTAGGCCTCGATCTTGTTGGCCCGGACCTGCCCCATCGACCGGGGGCGTTCGCCGGTCTTCGGATCGGGCGGGTTGATGAACGACCCGGTGATCAACCGCTTGGTCATGCCGTCGTGCATCAGGTTATCAATGCCCTTGATCGCGCCGTTGTCGCCCCCGAAGCAGGGGACATAAAGCGTCAGATCGCCCGGCGCACCGGTATCAAGGTAACGCTGCCCCAAGCTGCGCAGCAGCTTTTCCGGGACGATCCAGCCGATGACGCCAACGATGGCCAGCGTGGCACCGGACGGAATGTCGGCAACGGCGGTTTCGAATTCGGTGATCTTACTCATGGGATCCTCACATCAACACGGATGGCAGCCAGAGGGCGATTTGCGGAAAGGCGATCAGCAGTCCGATGGCCAGCGCCTGCAGGAAGATGAACGGCCAGAATGAGCTGTAGATGTCGCCCATCGTGATGTCGTCGGGTGCGACACCTTTCAGGTAGAATGCGGCCGGGCCGAAGGGCGGCGTCAGATAGGACATCTGCATGTTCATGGTGAACAGAACGCCGAACCAGATCGGGTCATAGCCGAAGCCGATGATGATCGGCACGAAGATAGGCATGGTCAGAAGCAGGATGCCGATCCAGTCCATGAACATGCCAAGCACAAAGAGGATCAGCATCATCACGATCAGGATCGCCAGCGGCGACCAGTCGAGCCCGTTGATGGCCGAGGTGACATAGGCCGCACCGCCGAAGAAATTGTAGACGCCGATGAGGGCGGTTGCGCCGAACACGATCCACATGATCATGCCACAGATGCGCAGGGTCTGATTGCAGACGTCCCGGATGAGACCGAGCGAGAAGGTGCCCTTGACCGCGGCCGAGATCAGCGCGCCGATGACACCCATGGCGGCGGCTTCGATAAAGGACGTGATGCCGGTATAGATACAGGTCAGCACCCAGGCGGCCACGGCGACAGGCAAGATGGCACCACGCATAACCGCCATCTTCTCGGCGCGTGGCATGTCGCGTTCTTCAGGCGGAAGCGGCGGCGCCTTGTCCGGCCAGATCGTCGCCGTCACCATGACATAGACCACATATAGGCCGGCCAGCATCAAGCCGGGCAGTAGCACGGCAAGGAACAGCTCACCCACACCAGTATCCGTGGTCAGCCCATAAACGATCAGCACGATCGACGGCGGGATCATCGTACCGAGGGACCCCCCGGCACAAACAACGCCCACGGCCAATTTCTTGTCGTATCCGCGTTTCAGCATTTCCGGCAGGGCGATCAGGCCCAAGAGGACGATCTCGCCGCCGATGATGCCGGACATTGCGGCCAGCAGAACCGAAACCGCCAGTGTCTGAACCGCCAGTCCGCCGCGTATCTTGCCGCCCAGCATCGACATGGCACGAAACAGATCGTTGGTGACCCCTGATTTCTCCAGAACCAGCCCCATCATCACGAAGAGCGGCACCGCCACGAAGGAAAAATCCGCCATCAGATCGTAGATGCGGGTGGCGATGAGGCTGAGACCCGTCGGGCCGAACTCCATCAGGATCAGGGCTGCGGCCATGATCCCCGTGGAAAAGGCCAGCGGCACGCCCGCGAACAATAAAAACAGGATGCCGATGACAAGGATCAGCGTGATCAGTCCGATACCCATGATCCTATGCCACCAGGCGTTTCATCGAACGGAAGATTTGCGTCACGGCGATCACGCACATGATGCCCGCGCTGACCAGCAACACGGATTTCAGGATCATCGGCAAGGGCGAGTCCCAACTGGTTCCGGTTGTTTCATTGAGTTTGATCGACAGGCGTGCATTGACCCATGCGCCATAGCCCACCAATGCCAGATACGCTGCGGCAACGATGGCCGCCAGCAAGTCCAGCCACCGCTGCACCCGCTCAGGCACGTTGTCGTAGATCGCGGTAATCCTGATATGGCTGCCTTCGTAAAGCACAACGATGCCGCCAATCGCGAAACAGCCCCCAACCAGCATGACGACCATGTCCTGCACCCAAATCCGCGGTGCATTAAAGCCGTAACGCATCACCACCTCAAAGCCGATGATGGCGACGCAGATGGCAAAGCCATAGCTGGCAATCTCGACCGGTTTCAGCACCCAGGGGAGAGACGGGCTGCGCGCATCGGGCTCTGGCAGTTCCATGGTGGTCCTCGAAGAAAAAAGCCGGGCCGATCACGGCCCGGCAGTTGGAAGAGATCAGTCGATCTGACCGATGGATTTCAGCCAGGCGATCTGGCTTTCGTAGACTTCCTGGGCGTGGGGGCTTTTTGCCGCCGTTGCTGCCCAGATTTCCTGTGCAGCCGCGCGGAACTTGGCGCGTTCTTCCGGCGCCCAGTCGATCAGGGTGATGCCCTTTTCTTCGGCCGCCGCCAGCACCTCGGCGTCTGCCTTTTCGAAAGTCTGAAGCATATCAAGCGCCAACGTCCGCACACCAAGTTCTAGAAGGGTCTGGGTTTTGGCATCCAGGCTGTTCCAGGTTTCGAGATTCATCGATACGTCGCCCATCGGGATCGAGTGGATGCCCGGATAGATCGCGTAGGGTGCGACATTATGCAGGCCCGCGCCGTCGTTGATCGAAATCGTCGACCAGTCCGTGGCCGAGATCACACCCTTTTCGAGCGAGGTGTAAACCTCGGAACCGTGCACCGAAACGGGCGCCGCTCCGATTGCCCGGAAAAGATCGGAAGACGGCCCCTCAGGCATTCGTATCTTCACGCCTTCAAATTCGGCAACCGTACGGATCGGTTCCTTCATGGGGATGGATTCCACGCCCCACGGCACCGGCCCGATAAAGTATAGCCCATGCTCGGCATAGATATTGCGGGCCAGTTCAAGGCCACCGCCCTGATAGTACCAGGTGAGAAACTGATAGACGTTGGAATAGCCCGCGTTCATTTCGCACAGCAGGCCGAAGGCCGCGTCGACACCGGCATAGTAGCATGGCGTGCTCTTTTGCATATCGAGAATGCCCGAGCCTACGGCCTGCAGCGTCTGGTTGTGGGCGACAATGGCCTTGTTGGGAAGGACAGTGATGTTGATGTCCCCGCCCGAGGCCGCAGTCATGTTAGCCGCGAATTGTTCAATGACGAGTTGAGGCGCAGATCCGCCGCCCCAGAATGACTGGAGTTTCCAGTCGTAGCTGTCCGACAGCGACGCTGTCGCCGACAGAGCCAGCGCTGCAGCACCAGCCATCAGGGATTTTGCAAAATTCATGGGTTTCCTCCTAGGGTTGGACATTGATTGCTTTTGGAAAGTCCGTAAAATCAGTCCAGTGCGGCCCCTTCGCGGTTCAGGATGTCGCGAACGTCTTCGCCTCGGATGTTGCGCAGGGCGACGCCGTCACGCAGCGCGATGTCCGCTGCCACAGCCGCCGCGTGGCCATAACCAAAGCATTGTGCAGTGACCCTGGCAGAGGCCAAGGCCTCGTGTTCAGCGGAAAGACAGCGCCCGGCGACTATGATGTTCTCGCCAATCTCGGGAATGAGCGTGCCGAAAGGAATTTCGTAATAGTCGTCCAGCAGCCATTCGACCTTGGGCTTCTGGCCGGAATGCAACTCGATCGGCCAGGGGCAGCGCACGACACCATCGGCATGTTTGTGGCGCCCCACCACGTCCTGGTTGGTCAGACGTTTGACCCCGACAATCGAGCGGGTCTGGCGAATACCGACCTCGACCCCGGTATCGACGACATAGCTGTCAGCACAGCCCGGCACCTTGTCCTTTAGGAACCGCGCATATTCCCGAACCTGATGGCGGGCGACGATTTCTGCTTCTGTGTGATCAACCGGGTTGGTCACATCCAGATCGCGCCCGTCACGGCCCAGGATGCGGGTGGCGTTGACCATGAGCTCGTTCGGGCGCGAGGTCGGAAAGATCCAGATCTTCTTGCGCGGAAGATGGTAATTGCCGCTGTTCTCGGCCTCGATCAACGCCTCGACGACGTGTGCCGGGCTGATCGTGTTATCGCCCCAGTACTCCAGGTAAGCGCCCACATCGACATTGCCCAACCGGAAGATCATCGTCGGGTTCTGGATGGTGCCGTCCTGCCCCTTGGTGGTCGCCCAGCCGGCGCGGTGCACGACATCGGCGTCGCCACTGGCATCAACAACCAGCTTGGCTTCAATCCTGGCCAGGCCGGATTTCGTGTCAACTATCACGCCACGCACGGCAGCCCCATCTCGCAGCACGCCCACGACGCGGGAATGGTAGAGAATGTTCACGCCTGCATCGGACAAAAAGTCGTCCGCGTTTTCGCGCCACATGTGCGGGTCATGCGTGACCGTCCAGGTTTTGCCATAGCGCTGCGGTTCCGTAAGACCGCCACGCGCGATCAACCGCTTGCGGAACTCGTCGGCAAAACCGAACACGACTTGCTCGGCACGATTGGCGTTCCGATCGCTGGACATGTAGAGACCGCAAATCGTGCCCGACATACCGGCAACCGCTCCACCGCCGCAGAAACCGTAGCGCTCGATCATGAGAACCTGATGCCCTTTTCGGGCGATGTTCGTTGCTGCCGAGACACCCGCAGCGCCACCACCGGCAACGATCACGTCAAACTGGCCCAGGCTTGGGATCGCTGCTTCGTTAAGCACTCCTTGAATCGCGTAATCGTCGGAAAGCATGGCGTCGCCCTGTTCGAATTATTGATACCTCATCTGATATATCATTAGATATAGTTCGGTCAATGAATCTGGCAGCGCTCCTAATTACCAGCGCAAGGCAGTCTCTATGAGTTTGAAAACATGAAGAATAATCGAACAAGGAACTTCTGTAAGGAACGACCCTTCAGCACATTTCCAGGCTCACGGTTTCTGCTTTCAGATGCCAACGCCGGAAAGTGGCCAGTTGATTCCCTCGGTTCCAGGACGGATGTCCTTGGCGTTCGGAACTATCCTTTGCGATAGAACACACTGTGAAACTTCAGACAGATTGAGATTGCGCAACGAGATATCGAATGGCCGCTGCGGGGACGTTGCGACGGTGTGTCGGCGACAAAGGAGAGGACCTTCCTTGTGCCATTTCTCTTGAAGCGAAATACCGCAATGCAAAGCAAACCAGACACTGCAGTCAATTAGCT
>NZ_JBXWRJ010000032.1:0-25172 GCF_059612845.1 Ruegeria sp. YKSE079
GTCACCCCGATCCGCGCGATCAGGTCGAACCAGGCCTTGAGCGACGCGGGCATCGAGTAGTTATACATAGGTGCGCAGAGCGCGATAACATCCGCATCGATGATTTCGGCCGGTTCTGTCGCAAACTTTTTAGATGACAGAGCATCAGTGGAATTGGTGAGCAGTTTACCCCGCCAGTTGGATGAACTGCTGAAACGGACGGAGTTCAGGCGTGAACTGACCTTTGCGGATCATGTTGACCAGTTCTATGCCTGCCAGGACAGATGCGGCTGAATCGAAAGATTTGAATCCCAGCAAGGGTCTGATCCTTCGTTTGATGAACCGGTGATCCTGTTCAATGATGTTGTTGAGGTATTTCCGCCTGACCATTTCGATCGGGATCGGGCAGCCAAAGCCTTTCAACATCTTGTTGATCGCCTTGATCCCAGCAGTGTTTGCGCCACTTTTGTCTATGGCAATCCGTTCACCTCGAGGGCGCGGGCGAAGAACCTCGTCGCAGCAGCTTTATTGCGGCGTTTGGATAGCATGAAGTCCAGAGTTTTGCCGTGTTTGTCGATCGCTCGGTAAAGATAAACCCATATGCCTTTCACTTTCACATAGGTTTCATCCATGCGCCACGAACGGTCTGCGGGACGCTTTCCATACCGTGCTGTTTCAGCAATGAGGCCGGCATATCGACTAACCCAGCGGTTTAGCGTTGCATGATCCAGATCAACGCCGCGTTCCGCCATGATTTCTTCCAGATCCGGGTAGGAAACACCGTAGCGCAGGTAGAAGAAAACCGCGTGCAAGATCACTTCTTTCGGATAATGCGCGCCCTTGAATGAGATCGTCATTGTCGGCTCCTGTCATGTTCCAGCACGCGTTACCAGAACTGTGTTCGATCTGACAGGTGGGGACAAAGTTTGCGACAGAACCTTCAAGGAACTTGCCGTTTTTGCCGACGGCCCCAAAGACTTAAACCCAAGCACCTTTCACTTTGATGTAAGTCTCGTCCATTCTCCAGGAACGGTCGCATGGTCCTTTGCGGCGACGTGCTTCTTCAGCGATTGCACCGGAATTCCGTGTTACCCATCGGTTAAGCGTGGTGTGGTCCACTGGAACACCGCGCTCGGCCATGATTTCTTCCAGGTCTCGATAAGAGACACCATAGCGAACGTAAAAGAACACCGCGAACAGTGTCACGTCTTTCGGATACTGTGCACCTTTGAAACAGATCCCATTAACATCACATTGGCACATTGCGATGCCGTCAGATTGGGGCATCCACGCCATCAACAGAGCCTTTGCCACGCCGGGAGAATAGTTGCGAGGCAATCCCATCACATCGCCGCCGCCCAAAACCGATACCGCCCCTGTCCGGTGATCTCGCGCGCCAGGCCGCGATCAGTGAACAGGTTGAGGTTGCGTCGCGCGGACATGGGTGAACATCCGGCTTGTTGCGCTACAATATCTGCCGACAAGATCGGGAACCGGGCGAGCGCGTCGATCAGCGCCGGCGGCGTACGCCCCGAAAGATCCCCAGTTTCCGCCCACGCACGCTCCAGCCAGGCCTTCAACCGATCCAGTTCCATCAGCGCGGCCAACGCCCCAGCTTGGGCTGCCGTGTAGAACGCCCGCAGCCGCGCTTCGGCGAAAGCCTCCCCCTCCTTCAACGCGTAGCGATCGAACCGATGGCCGCTCGACACCGGAAGGAACGGCGCCCCTGCCCCCCCTGCCCCGGTGATCATTGCCGCCACCGCCGGTTCCAGCATCTCGTCCCAGGGGGTGATCCCTTCGCGACGCCAGAAGGCCAGACCGCAAGCTGCCCGCGTCATCGCATGGCACCCGGCCAATTCGTTGCGTTGGACACGCAAGGCATCGCCAAGCGCATCCAGTTCCCCACCCACCGGACGGTCTGCATGGGGGTCGGGATCCTGGGCCTCGGTGACCTCCGCCCGCCCCAGGAAGGCGCGCAGATCCTCATGAACCGACACACCCTGCCCTGTCAGCCGCCGCACCGCCCAGCTGGCTCGGGCCAGCGCACGCGCCTCATCCTCCCCGGCCAGCCGCAACGCGCGGTAGAGCGCGATCTTTTCCGACCCCAGCCAGATGCCTTCGCCACGCAGAATTGCAGAGACTGACTGCAGGGCAATCCGCTCCCCGACGCCAGCCGGTATCTGCCTCAGCCGTTCCCCGAACCGGGTCACGGCCTCGACTGCCGCCAGCAAGTCGCGATAACAAACCTGCTCGGCCCGAAGCCAGATCTCGGGCTGCAACGATCCTTCCCGCGCGGCAACCGGCCATGGCAGATCGGTCGGCGCCGCTCCCGGGTCCGGCACCTGCGGCAGGAACCACAGATCCTCCTCCGGCGCCGGATCAACATCATAGATCGATCCTGACGGATCTTCTAAGTCATCGGTATCTTTGGGGTGTTCATTCATGGCAAACATAATAGTAGCTTTTTGTTTGTTACCATAGAGATTTCGAAAAGAGGACCTGTGGATGAGCTGCAAACTCTGAGGCCCAGTTGACGAACATGCGTGATCTGACGTTTGTTCCCGTCAAATGTTATTCGAACAGGAGTCAACACGATCTCATCGGTAGGCTGCCATTTCCCCAAGGATGCGGTTCTGTACGCTGTGTATTTCTACCTACGGTACACTGTATCGTATCGGGACTTGGAAGAGATTGAGGCCGAACGCGGCGTGCAGGTGGACCACGCCACTCTCAACAGGTGGATTGCGAAATACTCACCGATGGTCGCAGCGAGAACGCAATCAAAGACTGGCCGCCCTGCCCTCTGTAATGACCCGGTAGCGCGCTATTAGCTGTTGTTCAAAAAGGCCGGCCTGATGCGGTCCAAACTTGTCGATGGTCCATCGAGCAATCTCCGCCATGCTGGCTTCAGCGCGGCGTGTCAGTCGAAAGGGTTTGGTCACGCTTCAGTTCGTGTCCCTGCAAAAGCACACCGGATCTCATTCGAACTGCTGCCTTCTGCCAGATCTCCAACGTGAGCCTACGCCACACCCTCCTGCGGACCTAGTTTGCGAGATACCAGCCAGCTTCTTCCCACTCCATAGGCGGTAGACCCGCGCGCAATTCTTCACAGGCGTTCTGACAGACACCGGATGCAACCGGATTCTGCCCCAGCTGATCTTGCGATTCTGCAAGTACGACATTACGGGCTGCGATGCGCATGCCCCCTGTTTGGCGATATATGCCAACGAGACTGTCGGCTCAACGATTGAGAACCCTACACCCATTCAATCAATCAAAATGGTCTCATCGCCGGTACTTTGGCAATTTATCCTCTCTTGGTCGGCGTATTGGAGAAAGAGACCTGACTTTCAGAACCAAACAAGAGACTTCATCAATCACGCCTTGTGGTCGCCCAGCTCCAAACACAGCAGGGTTACGCAAACAGCTTTGAAATTTGAGTTAACGCCAATTGAACGTGAAGAGGACGGATAGAGTCTGTCGCCTTGCATCAATCCAACAAAGATAGAGCATTGCGCCAAAAAGTTACCCTGCGCGGGCCCAATTGCAACGGGTCGCGAACGCCCCCCTTTCCACAGTGTTCTAAAGGCAAACTAAACTCTCAAACTCCGCCTTACCCGTGTGTCGTCTCTTGGTCAGCGACCGACTCTGGCCGGCCAACCCGTGAGGCTTATCTTCGCACATAATTCACATTTCGGCCGCAGGTTCCAAACCGCTATCCAGGCCGCGATGCATCGCTCTCTCGGGCGGACGTAGGGTTTCTGTAACGACATCAATATCGCAGAAGGTGCAGCGCCGGATAGTTTGGGAAAACACTTGCCCAATCAGATCAACCAGCTTCCTGGCGTGGCCGGTTTCGCGTCTTATGATGCAAGAGGTTCAGTCCTTAACCCTGATGCAAACGAGAAGCGCTCTACCCAAAGCGGAGCTTTCATAGGTGTCTAGCATGAATGCAATCGACGCCTACGGCGGAGCTTTAACAACTGAAAGCCCCCAGAAACCGACCTGACCGGGTTTACAACTGTAAACGGGCTTGCTCTTATGCAAAGCGTATATCGTCTTCCGATTTGGAAAACCTACAATATAGGCGAAAATCCTTGACTTAGAGCAATGAATCACGGCTGTTTGTCTCAAGTGGCGCAAAAATGACCACATTCTTTAATTTGAGGCAACTACATGATTCCCGTGACACCACTTACGGCAGAACGACCATCGGCACTCGCCACGGAAATATCTGAGAGATTAAACTCGGCTATTCGGGAACATCTTCTTGCGGCTTTTGCCCCGGACAACACGAAATCACTACGCAACTTTGCAGCACCAGAAGCAGCCGAACTCTTAGGTGTCTCAGGTCAATTCATGCGCAAGGTCCACGTGGAAGGAACGATTCCTGAACCAAAGGACGTGCGCAGTGGACGACGTTACTATACCGCCCAAGAGCTCTGGGAAGCTCGCGAAACGCTTGAGAAGACCTCTCGCAAAAAGGGACGCTATATCCCCCGTCGGACTGAAGGAGAAAAACTCCAGGTCTGGCAGTTGATGAACTTCAAAGGTGGCAGCAGCAAGAGCACCACAACAGTTCACCTGGCACACTATTTTGCTCTTCGCGGTTACCGCGTTCTAGCCGTTGACCTGGATCCCCAAGGCTCGCTTACATCCATGTGCGGGATCAGCCCGGAAATAGAGTTTGACGGGCTGACGATTTACGACGCTATTCGATACGAAGATCCGGTTGATATGGCGGACGTTGTGCTTCCTACATACTTTCCTGGCCTGTCTGTGGCGCCGTCACGGCTTGTTCTATCGGAATTTGAGACAGAATCTGCCGTCCACTCCAACCCAGACCATCCGTTCTTTACGAGAATTAGAAATGCCCTGGCCCAGGTGGAAGGCGATTTTGACCTTGTGCTAATTGATAGCCCGCCTCAACTCGGGTTCTTGACAATAGCCGGCATGGCCGCCGCCAGTTCACTGCTTGTGCCACTGACACCGTCAATGCTTGACGTGTCTTCGACGGCTCAATTTCTCGAACTCGCCGGTGCCTATATGGCGGTTATCGAAGATGCCGGCGCCACTCTCGAATATGACAACTTCAAGTTCCTGATAACACGTGACGAACCAACCGACGTGCCATCTCAACAGCTGGCTTCGTTCATGCGAGCACTGTTTCAGGACAGAGTAATGTCAGCAACGGCGCTCAAGAGCACCGCAATCAGTGACGCCACAATGCTCAAACAATCAATTTACGAAGTTGTGCGGTCGGAAATGACACGCGCAACCTATGATCGGGCGAAGAACTCAATGGATGCGATCGGCTCCGAAGTCGAGCACATGATCCATCAGGCATGGGGACGCAGCTAATGGCTAGAAAATCGCTTCAAGAGATGTCGGGAATCGCTAACACCATTGCGCGCTCCAGCTCCAAAGCCATCGAAAAAGCACCAAGACCCAATGCCCCTGCCCTTGGTGCGCTTCAAGGGTCTCTCGCCGCAATCAGAGAAATTGACCCTGCACTTATCGACGATTGGGGGCCGGTCGACAGACTCGGTGAGTTTACAGCTGTAAACCCCGACGAAGAAGACGACAGCTTTGAGAGCTTGGTGTCAAGCATCCAGGACGGCGGCCAACAAGTTCCAATTCTCGTCAGAAGGTCCAAATCTGACGGTCGATACGAGGCAATATATGGCAGACGGAGGCTCAAGGCTTGTCGTGAACTCGGAATCAAGGTCCGGGCGAATGTTCAGGATATCGATGATGCATCAGCGTTGCTCGCCAAAGGGCTTGAAAACGCTGCGAGGCGTAACCTTTCCTTCTACGAAAAAGCGCGGTTCGCCGAGGCAATCCTGACTTCCGGGCATGACACTGCAACGGTAAGGCAAGTGCTGAACCTTACTAAATCGGGATTATCTCACCTGACAAAAGTTACGCAGCATGTTCCAGCACGGATTGGTGACCTGATCGGTGCAGCCCCAAAATCTGGTCGTCCAAAATGGACCACGCTCGCAGAACACTTTCATGCGGGCAAACTGTCGATGGATGAAGCTGCAAGCCTGCTAACATCCGTAGAACCATCGGTGTCGTCAGATGATCGGCTGGAATTGCTCCTGAAAGCAGCAACCAAACGCGGTGCGCGACAAAAAGAAGGTGTCGCCGAAGTCAGTCCAATCGAAGGCGTCACAATCAGATCCAGCAACGGAGCGCTGACTGTCTCTGTCAAAAGAGCGGGATCGAACGCAGGTTTCGCCGACTGGTTGGACAAAAACATGGCTGAAATCATCAAGCGCTCACACGCAGAGTTTACAGCTGTAAACACCAAGAAAAAGAACTGAGGCCGAGCAGAAAGGAGGAAGGCAAACAAGAAAACCCCCGAAACCGGAGTTTCGAGGGCTGCTGCGCAAAGCGCAATTCTTAGATTAGACACCTAGAATCTAGCAGCACCCGAATCGCCATACAAGAGAAAACACCTCTGGGTGAACAGGTTTTCTTTGTCTGCTGTCAGAAAATCATGAAAACACTATCAGCATTGGCTCCAGATGGAGCGACCTTGTCGGGAACGGCAGGGCAGGGGAATAGCACGCCCAAAAAATGGATACTTCTTCGCGCGGTTGAAGAGGCCAGAGAACCTCTTGGGTTAAGATCCACATCTCTCAATGTCCTGAGGGCAATGATTTCCTTCATGAGCGGGGATCAGATTTCTTCAGACCAGGATGATCACCATATCTGCTTCGCTTCCAACGCAGCCATCGCCAAACGAACTCATGTCAGCGTACAGACTGTTGAGCGCCATATTTCCGCACTGGTCGAGCTTGGACTAATCCGTCGCATCATGAGCGCAAACGGCAAACGTTGGGCTCGCCGGGATCGACAGGGCAGGGTGGTTACAGCAACAGGGCTGTCCCTAATGCCTTTGTCTGAAAGATATGCCGAGTTCATCAAGGAAGCTCAGAGACATGCTGATCGAGTTCTGGAGTTCACTGTACTCCGAGACAAGGTTTCGGCCGCTCTGGCGCGTCTCAGGGAACTGGTTGCAAACGACACCGCGATCTCTGATTTGATGACCACCGTACGCAATGCTCTGCGTCGCAAACCAGACGGGAATGTACTCAGCAAGTTGCTGTTAGAAATCTCTGTGGAAATCTCTGAGATAACACAGACAGATACAGAAAATTTGAGGGCCAGTGACAGTGAAATTGAGGGGCACAAAGAGGACTCTTTGAATACGGAAGTTAAGAAAGAAAAATTCTCTCAGATTCAAGTTTCTCCTGAACAAATGGAGCGTAGCTTTCCACGGTTGTGCTCAGAACTACGCTTTGCAAAAGATCAGCACCACTGTGATCGGATTATGGATGATATCGCAGACTATCTACGACTTGGCCAAACCTGGTATGCGATGAAAGCAACGTTTGGGCCAGCTATTCGTTTCATCGTTCTAGGATACATCTTTCAACGTGCTGAAAATATAAAGTCTCCAGGAGCTTATTTGATTTCATTGTTGGCTAAGATCGAAAAGGGAGAGCTGTCCCCAAAGGCAATGCTATCGCGAACCTCAAATAGCTCTTAGTTTTTGTGAAACAGGAAGAAATGTTTCGTCATCAGATTGCCCTTCCAATCGATGATCGGATTGAACAATTTCGGAAAATGTGAGCAATAGGAAAGACCTCTATAAATCATAAACTCATATATCATGAGTTATAGACTGGATTATTATACCTCACCATGTGGAACTGGCAGAACCCCGACTGGCCGACATTCTGTTACGATGCCGCAAGACTTGAACCTTACGAGCAACAGTTCCTGTTGTCCTCCGGGGAAGTCCTTGGAGCAGTGCGCCATGTGAATACGTGGGATCAAGATCAATTGCGTATCGACCTTCTGAGCGAAGAGGCAATGAAAACCAGCGCGATCGAAGGTGAGATGCTGGATCGTCTCAGTGTTCAGTCTTCGTTGCGTCGGCATCTTGGGCTGGCTCCCGACAGCTATCCAACCAAACCGCGCGAGCAGGGGGTTTCTGAGATGATGGTGGATGTTTACTCCACCTATGCGGAGCCGCTTTCACACGACACTTTGTTTCGGTGGCACGACATGTTGCTATCGCATGACAGGCATCTGGAAACGATCGGAGCCTATCGGAGCCATGAGGATGCGACGCAAATCGTGTCAGGCCGATTCGATCGCCCAGCGGTGCATTTCGAAGCACCGCCTTCGTATCAGGTTCCAGCTGAAATGGACCAGTTCGTAAGCTGGTTCAATCGGACCGCACCAAGTGGTCCCGAACCATTGCGCGCACTGATCCGGGCCGGATTGAGCCATCTGTATTTCGAAAGCATTCACCCTTTTGAAGACGGCAATGGCCGGTTGGGCAGGGCGCTGGCTGAAAAGTCCCTGGCGCAAAACATTGGTCAGCCTAGCCTGATTGCTCTTGCTTTCGCGATCGAGCGAGATCGGAAGGCTTACTACGACCGGCTCGAACGCCATCAAAAGACGTTGGACGTCACACCATGGCTTGTCTGGTTTGCCGAAACTGTACTTAAAGCACAGCAGGTATCGCTTGCACGAGTTGGTTTCTCTATATCCAAGACGCATTTCTACGACCGGCATCGTGATCAATTCAATGCCCGCCAAAGCAAGGTGATCACCCGTTTGTTCAAAGCGGGGCCGGATGGATTCAAAGGAGGGCTGAGCGCAGAGAACTATATCTCGATAACGGGAACGTCACGCGCCACTGCGACGCGAGATCTACAGGATCTGGTGGAGAAGGGCGCTCTGACCCGCATGGGTGAGCTCCGGTACACACGCTATTGGTTAAAGCTGAACCGGGAAGGGTAGGCGCTGAATGTCAATCGGCATTCCTTATTGACCCCTCTGGTGCTAAGCAGGCTCGGTACTGCGTAATCTTCAACTGACGTGGTTGCAGCGGGCCTGCGGGGTTTCGGATTGGCGGTATGCGCCGTTCTGGAAACGCCAGCTTTCGTTGCCGGTCTCGACGATCTCGCAGTGATGGACAAGCCGATCGACGAGCGCGGTGGTCATCTTGGCATCTCCGAACACACTCGGCCATTCGCCAAAGGCCAGGAGAAGAAACAAATAGAAGTGCAGTTTCACTGCGTGTATATGTTCGGTATGAAACCGCGATAAGCAGTTATTATTAAATAACTATTTCTAATTCAAGTTTCTCGCTCACGTATTGGCTGAGCTTTTCTCAGTTGCTGGAAACCGAGGTTACGCAATTCTGTTTTCAAGCCAGACACTCGTCACATTCGGGTGATGGAACGAAAACGGGAGGAATTACTCGTGACTGATCTAGCTAAGCTCAGCGCAACGGAAACCGCATTGGCCATTCGGGAACGCCGCGTGTCGTCGGCTGAAGTGATGGAGGCCGCGATCGGCAGGATCGAAGCGGCAAATGACAAGCTGAACGCGTTTGTCTTTACTGCCTTTGATGAGGCGATGGACGCCGCTAAGGAAGCTGACGCAGCTGTCGCCCGTGGCGACGAGTTGGGCGCAATGCATGGCGTGCCCACCGCGATGAAGGATCTGTTTGACTTCAAGCCGGGCTGGCCAAGCACTCTTGGCGGTATTCCGCAGCTGAAAGACAACATCGCCGACATGAAATGCGGCTTTGTCAACAGCATGGAAAACGCCGGCGCGATCTTTGTCGGCAAGACTAACAGTCCCGCTCTGGGTTTTCGCGGCACCACTGATAATGTGGCCTTTGGTCCGACTTCGAACCCGTTCGACACAAGCCGCAACGCGGGTGGGTCTTCCGGGGGTTCAGCGGCGGCCGTAGCGGCAGGTTTGCTGCCCATGGCTGAGGGCACCGACGGCGGTGGCTCGATCCGCATTCCGGCGGCCTGGACCAACACAGTAGGGTACCGCGCCAGCGCTGGACGCACGCCCCTTCTGGTGCGCCCGAACGGTTTTGCCAATACGCTTCCCTACATCTTCGAGGGCACCATTACCCGCAATGTCGAGGACGCCATCGTGTCTCTGGGCATCTTGCAGGGAATGCACCCGGCTGATCCGAATTGCCACAACATGGTCAATGACTTCGCTGATGCGGGTCTGCGCGGCATCAAGGGAATGAAGATTGGCTTCAGCCCCAATCTGGACGTGTTCCCGATTGAAAACGAAGTCTCCGAGGTTATCGCCAATGCGGTCAAGGTCTTTGAACGGGCCGGGGCCGAAGTCGAAGAGATCAAGATCGGCCTGACCCGAGATCAGCATGAATACAGCGATATCTGGTGCCGTCTGTTCGTGCCAATCATGCGCCACGCCTTTGACGGCATGAAGGCCGGCGGGCTGGACCTGCTGTCCGAAGAACATCGCCACGGATTGCCGCCGGAACTACTGGACTGGGTGGAGCGTGTCGGCCCGAGCTACAGCGCCGATGACCTCTATCGCGATCTGTCGGTGCGGACCGAAGTGTTTGATGCCTATCAGGCCACCTTCGCCAAGTACGCCCTGATCGCATCACCCACCGTGACGGCGATGCCGGTCAAGAACACGGATGATGGCAACACAAAAGGCCCATCCGAGATCAACGGCGTCAAGATTGATCCGCTGATCGGCTGGTGTCCTACCTTCCTTACCAACTTCACCGGTCATCCCTCGGTATCGGTGCCCGCAGGTCTGGGCACATCGGGTCTGCCGGTGGGTCTGCATATCGCGGGTCGCCGACAGGCTGATGGCGACGTGCTGGCTGCGGCAGCAGCGTTCGAACGTCTGCGCCCGTGGATGCAGCACTACGACCGCATCTCGCTTTAATTCGCAAGAACCTCCCTGGCCGGTGTCTTGCCCGCCCTGCGCAGCAGGGCGCCGGTCCCTTATTGTTCAAACCCAACAGGAGAAACCCGATGAAAACCACTTTGAAAGCACTCGCACTTTCGGCTGCAATGGTCGTGGGCGCTGCTACCACTGCCATGGCCGAAGCCCGCCCGATCACCGACGCTGTCATTGTTGAATACCTGGAATTCAATCTGGTCGATGGCGCCAACCCCGATGAGTTCCTGCGCGAAACGCTGGCCATGGACGAAGTTCTAGAAGGCTATGACGGCTTTGTCGCCCGCCACCTGGCCCGCAACACCGATGGGTCCTGGGTCGAAGTTGTCTATTGGACCTCGCTGGAAACTGCCGAAGCCGCGCTGCCGCGTTTTGTCGAAGACCCGCGCACCAAGGGCTTCCTGTCGCTGGTCGATGGGGACTCGCTGTCGGTGAAATATTCCAACGTCTTCGAATTTTAAGACCCTTTGGTGCGGTGCAGTTTCTGTGCCGCACCCACTAATAACTACTGTGAAAACCACACTTTTCCCCAACATAACGACAGGGATACTCATGAAAAACCTAGCCAGAAAATTCACCGCTAGCGTCGTGCTGGCTTCTTCCGTTGGTATGGCCAGCGCCGATGAGATCAAATCGGTCACAACCGAACAGGTTCGGTCCGCCGCCGCAGACGCTTGCGCCGATGGCACGGAGTACAAGGTGGCTTATAGCCATTCGGTATCCGAAGTGATCATTGTCAAACAGGTGCGCCGCTTTGCCACCGAACGCGCCGCTGATCTCGGTTGTGTAACGGTGCTGCACGACAACACGCAAGGCAACAATCTGGAACAGCAGATCAACGCGATCCAGGGCTGGATCACACTGGGCGTTGATGCCATCGTGGTATTGCCGATCGAACCCACCGCGCTGCAGCCGCTGCAACGTCAGGCCCAGGCACAGGGCATCAAATGGCTGACCTATCTGGGCCAGATGGAAGGCTCCGACGGATTTGTCGGCTTTGACCACGCCCAATCTGGTCAGATCGTGGCCAATGCCGCTGTCGACTGGGTCAAGGAAAACAATGTTGAAGATGCCAAGGCGCTGGTGACCACCCTGACACCGCTGCCGTCTCTCAGTCCGCGCTGGACCGAGGTGAAGCGGATCTTTGAAGAGAACGGTATCGAAGTGGTCGCCGAACAAGATGCCGCCGACCAGACCAACGGACTGCGCGTGACGGAAACGGTTCTGCAGCAGCACCCCGATCTGGATATCGTGATCGGCATGGCAGATGATGCCGCTGTTGGCGCGTTGCGCGCGATCAAGCTGGCGGGTGCGGACCCGGATGCGATGTTTGTGGCCGGTCAGGATGGCTCGGCCGAGGCGCTGACCGCGATCAAGGATGGCGGGGCCTACCGTGCCTCGGCTGCGATCCTGTTGAACGAGCTGGGTGCGAACATCGTCGATCAGGCGCTGAACGCGATACGCGGCAACGGCCCGGCCTTTGCTTACACGCCCACCGTTCTGGCCACCCATGACGATCAGGCGCTGCTGGATCAGCTGTTGGCGAATTTCGACAACTAAAGCCATCGTTGACGGGGAGAACACTCATGCGTCTTGAGGTTAAAGATCTGCGCAAATCCTACGGGCCGGTGAATGTGCTCAAAGGCGTGGATCTGACGGTTGAAGGGGGTCAGGTTCTGGCCTTCCTGGGTGCCAACGGAGCCGGTAAGTCCACGCTGCTGAATTGTGTCAGCGGGGCTCAGGACGCAGACACAGGGGATATCCTTGTCGAAGGCGCCTCGCTGCGGGGATTTACGCCCCGACAGGTTCAGGATCTGGGCATTGCGATCATCTATCAGCATTTCCAGGTCTTCGAAGGTTTGAGCGTGGCCGAGAATATCTTTCTCGGCCACGAAATCCGGCGCGGCGGCCTTGTGGATCGCCGCTCCCAGAACGCACAGGCGCAGGAATTGCTGACCCGTCTGGGCGTTGATGATATCGACCCGCGCAGCGATCTGGGAACTTTGGGTGTCGGCGAGCGCAAGGTGGTGGAAATCGCACGCGCGCTGCGGTTGAAACCTAAATTCCTGATCCTTGATGAACCCACGGCGTCTTTATCGGACCGCGAGGCCAAGGCATTGCACGAGGTGATCCGCCAAGCGGTGGCCAGTGATGGGATCGGCGTGATTTATGTGACGCATTTCCTGGACGAAATCCCCAAGATTGCCGACCGTATCACCATCCTGCGTGATGGTCGCATCCTTTGGACCAAACCGGTAGATGAGGTCTCGATTGCGGACATGACCGACGCGATCTCGCCTGATGCGCTGGTGACGGGTCTCGAGAAAATCCCGTTTCAGGCGGAAGGCTCCGAGGTGTTGCGCCTGAGGGAACTGGAAACCAGCTTTGTCGGGCCGATCAGTGTGGGTCTGCATCCGGGTGAGGTGTTGGGCATATACGGGTTAATGGGGGCAGGGCGTACCGAATTGCTGGAATGCCTGTCAGGTGCGACCCGCCAATCAGGCGGTGCGCTTGAGTTCAACGGGAAGATCCGCCATTTCCGCACCCCGCGTGAGGCTCTGGAGCAGGGCATTGCCTTGGTTGCCAGCGACCGCAAGGAACAAAGCCTGTTTGCCAGCTTTTCCGCTGTGGAAAACTTGCTTGTTCCCCATTTGGGCCGCGCTCCCATGCCAAGGCTGCTACGCAATTTCAGCCGCGAAGGGATTGAGTTCGAACGAGCCGCACGCCGCCTGAACATCCACCCCCCAAACCCGCGTATGCAGGGGCAACGGTTCAGTGGCGGCAATGCCCAGAAGATCATGGTAGGCCGTTGGCTGGTCGATGGGGTCGGACTGAAGCTGCTGCTATTGGATGAACCAACACAAGGCGTGGATATCGGTGCGCGGCACGAGCTGTATGAGGCTTTGGCTGCTGTGAAGCGCTTGGGGACAACAATCATCATCGCCAGCTCGGACGCGACCGAGATTTGTCATCTTGCGGATCGGGTTATGGTTCTGGGCCGGGGCCAGCAAGTGGCGCTGATCGACAACCCGCATGACGAAGAAACGCTGATCGAACTGGCCCACAAGGCCGAACATGGAACACAAGACGGCGCATCTGAAGCCGCAAGCCAGATGGAATTTACGCAATGACCGATACAGGACTGACAAGAGGCGTAGCGGGGGCTGCGACGAACAACAAGAAGGACCGCGATTGGTTCGAACTGGCGGTTGCGGCGTCGCTGCCGGTGGCCATCGCCCTGCTGGCGCTGTTTTTCTATATCAAGGTGCCGGTGTTCATGACCGTGAACAACTGGATCGCAATCTCGGTGCAGGTTTCGGCTCTGATGACAATCTCGATCCCCTTCGCCCTGCTCTTGATGGCGGGCAAGATTGACTTATCGGTTGGATCAACGCTGGCACTGTGCGGCGTGGTGGCAGGGTTGTGTTTTGAACCGTTAGGTATCGCCGGCGCGGTGCTGGTGACGCTTTTGATTGGGACAATTGTGGGCACGATCAACGGAATGATGGTGTCTTCCATCGGAATGTCACCGATTATTGTGACCTTGGGCACCCTGACACTGATTAGGGGCCTTGCACAATGGTTGGCACCAAACCCGATCTTTGGTTTCCCCGAAGAGTTTCTGGTTATCGGCTACGAGCGCGTTTTGGGCCTGCCAATTCTGACCTGGATCATGTTGGCCGTTATCGGTCTGGGCGTCGGTGTCATGTCCTTGCTACCCATCGGACCGCAGATCGTAGCCCTTGGCGTGAATCAGCGCGCAGCGTTTCTGGTTGGCCTGCGGGTCAAGGTGATCGGAGTTGGGCTGTATGCAATGACCGGTTTTTTTGTCGCGGTGGCGGCATTGATGAGTATATCGCGCATTAACTCGGCTCCGGCAGGGACGTTGGGCATCGGAGTGGAACTGAGCGTTCTAACGGCCGTACTTCTAGGAGGTATCCCGTTTACAGGTGGCAAGGGATCGGTTTTGCGCGTGGTATTGGGGGTCTGGCTATTGGGCATGTTGTCGAACGGGCTAATTCTCATGAATGTCCCAACTGAGCTGAGTCTAATGACAACGGGCCTCGTTCTGATTGTGGCGGCTGGGCTGGATGTCTTGCGCGCGCAACGAAGCTGATCCCATACTTGCCAAGAATGACCCCCTCCGCTGTCGGAGGGGTGTCGCGTATTCAGAGGATGTGGAACCGTGAAGAGATTACCGCCTCTGACAAGCCTGCAGGCGTTCGAGGCCGTGGCACGGCATATGAGCATCAAGCTGGCAGCCGAAGAACTTCTGCTGACCCCGACCGCTATTAGCCATCGATTGAAAACGCTTGAGACGCAACTGGGCGCGCAATTGTTCCACCGGTTGACCCGCTCGCTCAAGTTGACGCCAGAAGGTGAGATGCTGCGCCCCTTTGTGACCGATGCATTTCGCAACCTCAATCTGGGCATCGCACAACTGAGCACTGACGAGGTCGAGGGCGAGTTGATCGTGACAACCACGCGGTCCTTTGCCTGGAGTTGGTTAAGCCCGCGCCTGCCCAAGTTTAGCCGGCTGTATCCGCAGCTGGAGGTCAAGGTGATCGCCTCGGACACGGTTCTGGATTTTGCGCGGTTCAGCGTCGATATATCTATAAGATACACGGACAATCCCGACCCCGAGGAGCACGCCGCCTGGGTGTTGGACGATTTTGTAACGCCGATCTGTTCGAAACAGATGGAGCACAAGATCAAAACCCCCGAAGATCTGCTGAACCAAGATCTGGTGGAATATGAATGGCTGGGCTTTGACAAGGGTGATCCGAACTGGCAGGCTTGGTTCAAATCCGTGGGATTGGATGGGTCCAAAGTGAAACCCATTGCCAATTTCAGTGACGAGATCATGTGCATTGAGGCTGCAATGGATAGCAAGGCCGCTGCGTTGGTCAGCGTCATAGCTGCCTCGCGCGAGATTGAACGTGGTCGAATTGCTGCCCCCCTGCCATTTGTACTGCGGGACCGCAGCTATTTTCTTGTTTGCCCGATGGAGCGGGCAAAATCCGCGAAAGTACGAGCGTTTCAGGATTGGCTGCTTAATGAGGCGGATGTATTTCGTGACAGTGCCTATGGCTTGAAGTTTATTCCGCAAGGCGGCTGATGATTCGTCTCTTGGAACGCCAATTCAGCGAAAACCCGCAGAAACACCAGTTATTTGCCGCACCAACCGACCGTGTTGCATGGAACAGGATTGAGACGAGATTTCCCAAACCCCATCGTTTCAGCGGACGCTTATACTTCGCGCCACCGAGAGATGTCATGCGGTTGAATGCCCTCGAAGCTATTTTCGCTTCGGCGGTTTGACAGTCGAAATCACGTGATTGCAAGCGATCACCGATAAGTTGTTTCCATCTGCCGATCTGGGCTTAAACCCGTGATCGTTGATGGTATTCCGTCTCAGTTTGTCAGTTCAATCTGCCCTTTTGAGCAATGGCGGCGATGTGTCGATTACGCTGTGCATTCTCGCCGCGACAAGTTTCCCAAGGCAAAGAACCGGGTCGCGAACTGCTCGGATTGCAACGAATGTCTCCCGCGGCGGTCAGGCGGCTACTCCGATCTGGCAATCGAGATTTTACTGCTGGAGAAGGGGATATGTCCGGGCCCCTTGAAGTGGCCCCGGACACTCAATGTCAAAGGCCCAACTGGTCCATCAGGCATTGAACTCTGGATTTATTGTTTAGGCGATCCAGCCAATCCTGAGGCACACCGTACAAGGCCCCGCACACCGCACCTAGCAGAAGGGCCCGGCCACAACTGTCGCCGCCGGACAGGATGTTGGTTCGAATGGCATCTTTGTAGGACTTCGAAGTCAATAGGTTGTGCAATACGCTGGGCACGCCGCTTTCCAGTTCACATGCCAGACCAAGTTCGGCGGTCAGTTCCTGGTTACTGCGATCGGTAGAGGCACGGGCCAGTTCCAGTCTGGACAGGATATCGGCATCCGCTGCAGCCATCGCGGCATCGACGATATCGCTGGCTGATCCGCCATCACGCGCCGAGACCAGCATTGCCGTGGCGACGGCTCCGTATTTTTCCGCCGCATGCGATACATTGGTCGTGCGTACCGCATCCGACGCGCGGCCTTCCAATCCTGCCGCCACCAGCGCGGGCAGTTTGGCGATGGCTGGCAGTTGCACGTCATTTGCTCCGCAAGGCGTGTCCAACGCTTTACCCGCAAGATTTTCCAGCGTTTCACGGGTAGCATGGTCGATATAGCCGACAAATGTACCACCATAGCCGAAATGCGCCACGAAGGCCGCGTTATAGGCTTTTTGGTCATAAGTACCACCAGACTGGGCCAGCGCACTCAAAAGAACCATCAACTGTTCACCATACTGCGTTAAGTCGCCAGGCTGCTTCAGCGGGTGTGCGAAGTATGCTGGAACTCCGTCGAAATCCTGGGCCGTGGTGGCGCAGAATTCGGGATTGTCACCGCCCAGCTCGACGATCCGGGGCTGATCATAGAGCCAATGCAACCCCAGCGAGGCAGCATCCGCGACCAGCGCACCGGTTACGAGATTTCGATTTGTTGTCATCGCCTTGGCTCCATTATCCCTGGACCGCGCCGCGGTCCGCGTTCAGTTTCTGTCCGGTGATATTTGCCGCCAAGGGCGAGGCCAAGTAAAGATAGCTCAAGGCAACGTCATTTGCCTTTTGCACGCCGGGCAGGGATTGGCTGGCGCTGATCTCGCCTTCGATGATCTCTTCGGACACGCCACGATCCTTCGCCATCTCCCGCAGGGTGTTGAGCGCGGGGCCAGTCAGGACCCAGCCGGGGCAGACGGCGTTAACGCGAATGCCCTTTGGCCCCAGCTCTTTCGCCATCACGCGCATGAAGCCGATATTTGCGTGTTTTGACGAGATATAGGCGCTGAGGTCCGGTTCGGCGGTCGTGCCCCAGATCGAGGCTGTGATGATGATCCGCCCACCCTGACCCATCAGCGGTACCGCTGCGCGGGTAGTTAGGTAAGTGCCGTTTACGTTGATGTCGATCACGCGGCGAAAGCGGGCCTCGGCCTCATCGCTTTGGTCGCTGATCGGGGTGACGTCTTCCAGACCGGCATTGGCAACGAACACATCCAGCGCGGGGATTTGCGAAAACACCTCTTTCACGCGGGCGCCGTTGGTGATGTCGCAGATCCAGCCGGTGACATTGCGCCCGGTCTCCTGCGCCAGATCGCGGGCGACCTGATTGATTTCCTCTCCTTGGGACAGGATGTGCAGATCGGCCCCATGCAGCGCAAATGCGCGGGCCACACCAAGGCCGATGCCACGGCTTGCGCCTGTCACCATCACTGTTTGGTCGGTGAAATCGAGGCCGGAAATCAGTTCCATATCAGGTCTCCTGAAGCAGATGAACGGGTCGCGTCCGAGTTTGGGTCATTGCAACGCCAAAAGGTCAGGTACCCGCGTACCTGACCGTATTGAGCGGTGGATCGAAGGTGCCGCGCGGGCTCACTTTTCTTTGCCGTCGACGCCTGCGATGTTCAGATGGGGCAGGGGCATGACGCCCAGCTGGAAGAACAGGCCCAGCGTGTCTTCGTGATAAAGGTAATCCGTCACTTTGCCGTTCTCGTCGAACTTGAACCATTCGGCGCCATAGATGTCGACTTTGCGGCCTGTACCGGGGACGCCATAGAAATCACCGGAATGCGTGCCACGCAGGCGGAAGCGCGACATGACGGTGTTACCGTCAGCGACCAGGTCAATCGCGTCTTCGTGGATGTCGGGGAAGGCTTCGCGCCAGAAGGCGACCAGCTTTTTGAACCCGTCACGGCCCGAGGGCCATCCATCCAGCAGAAGACCATGACGCACATCTTCGTTGAATATCTCGTCAACGCGCACCATGTCGTTCTTGTTCCAGCAAGTGGCGTAGATGTCAGCCACCGTTGCCTTGTTGCGCTCTTGATCAGTCATTGTTGCTCTCCGGTAGGTAAATCTATTGCCCAACGGAATGTGGCAACTGGACCTTACTAATGTCACCCGATGAAACCTCAGGTCTTGGCTGAAGAGATTTCAGTCAAGGCGCGGACAAACTTGCCCCTATGAAAATGACAACGCCGTTCAAGCGCCTGATTCCAGCGTGCCGAGGGGTGTCAGTCTGGCCGCGTGATGCGGCTGAACTTTCATAGGGTGACGGAACCGGGATGCAGATCGCGGGGCTGGGAAAGGTCAAAGAACAAGCGCCTTCCGCGTCGTCGCCCAACGCAACCTGTTCCAATCGGGAGGGACAAAATGGCAACGACTTTTCTGAAATCCACCCTGGGTGCGATGGCTTTTGGCGCCAGTACAACCTTGGCGATGGCCGACACCATTTCGCTGGGCGCGCCAATTCCGCTGACCGGGTATTTCGCCGCTGATGGCGAGACGATGGAGCAGGCGATCAACCTGGCCGTGGGCGAGATCAACGCCGAAGGGGGCTTGTTGGGCAACCAGATCGAAGTGGTCACATTTGACATCGGTGACCTGACGCCGGACAAACTGGCCGCTGCTGCGGCCAACCTGATCGAGCGTGGCGGCGTCAGCGCCCTGATCAACGGCTATGGTGGCATGGGCCCAGACATTCCGGCCTTCTGCCCTTATGGCATTCCCTATATCCACAATGACGCGGTTGCCGGGGTGATCGACCTGGCCGAGCGGATGAGCTGCAAAGCGATCTTCAACGCGTCGGATATCGACCTGAACTATGGTAAAGCCCAGTTCGACATGATGATGACCACCGGTCATAGTTTTGAGACCAAGCGCCTGGCCATCGTGCACGGCGATTTCGAATGGGACATCAACAACGCCAGATCCATGGCCGAAGCTGCCGAAGCCGCAGGTTGGGAAGTGGTTTACATTCAGGAAGTACCCTATGACACCGTGGAATGGACCGGCATCCAGAGCCAGATCCGCGAAGCGCAGCCTTCGCTGATCCATCTTGAGGCGCTTGAACCTGCCGTGGCCACTACCTTCCTGTCGCAATACAAGGAAAACCCCTCGGGTGATGCGCTTCTGAATGTGGGCTATATCGGGGCCACCACCGGTCTGGATGACGTAATCGCGCAAGGTCAGGCCGAAGGTCTGCTGTCGTTTACCCTGAATGCGCATCAGGACAACGACGCCGGCAATGCCTTTGTGGAACGCTGGGAAGCCGCCTATGGGTTCGAACCTTCGGTTAGCCTGGCGGCAGCTGTTTATGACATGGTTTACATGTGGGCCGCCGCAGTTGAGCAGGTGGGCGATGCGTCGGATTATGACGCAGTTGCCGACGCGATCCGATCAATGAAATACGAGGGTCTGGTTGGCACCTTTGATTTCAACGACCGCAACTTCATCAACAACGGATCCGACACGCAACCCGCACAGCTGTTCCAGGTGCAGAACGGCGAGCGTGTGCGCCTGGTTGTTGGCGACCAGAAGGTCGGCGAAATCGCACAGCCATCCTGGATCAATTAACACTCCCCAACTGGCTGCGCCTCCGCATTTGCGACGGGCGCGGCATTTTCTCTTTTTCATGGATCAGCACAGGAATACGCTGCATGACGCAAATGTCGCTGGAAAATGTCACGATGCAGTTCGGACCGTTCCGGGCGCTGACCGACATGTCATTTCATATCGAGCGGGGGGAGATTTTGGGTGTGGCCGGGCCGAACGGGGCCGGCAAATCGACTTTGATGAATGTTTGCACCGGCGGTCTGCGGTCCACGGCCGGGCAGGTCATCTTCAACGGCCAGGATATCACTCGGCTCAAGCGGCATCAGCGCTGCGGGTTGGGCATCGCGCAAACCTTTCAGATCCCGACGCTGCTATCGTCTGTTTCGGTAGGGGAGAACCTGTTGGCCGGAAACGTGTTCGGACTGGAGGCGCGCGGCGGCGGTCCCGGCATCGCTATGGACGAAATCCTGTTCCTGACCCAACTCGAAGATCATCTGAATTTGCCAGCGGCACAAGCCAATCTGCTGGCCCGCAAGCGGATCATGCTGGGCGCAGCGCTGGCAACAGGCCCCGAGATCATATTTATGGACGAACCTCTGGGCGGTCTGAACACCGAGGAAATCGTCGAGTTCCTGCAAGTCATCCGTCACGTGCGCGAAGAACTGAGTATCACCATCGTAATGGTTGAACACAAGACGCGCGCGCTTGCCGAAATCGCGGATCGGGTGCTGATCATCAACTTTGGCGAATTCGTCATGCTCGACACCCCGCAGGTCGTTCTGAATGACGACCATGTGGTCGAGATCTATCTGGGAAAGAAACACGATGCTTGAGGTTGAGTGCGTCAACGCCTTTTACGACGACTTCCACGTGTTGCATGATGCGTCGCTGCGCGTTGACAAAGGCGAACTGGTGGCCGTGGTGGGGGCCAACGGGCATGGCAAAAGCACATTGCTCAAGGCAATTTGCGGACTCACGCCGGTAAAATCGGGCCAGATCCGATTTGAAGGCAGCGACATTGCCGGGTGCAAGGCCCCACATCTGGTCGGGCAGGGGTTGGTTTACGTGGCTGAGGACCGTCGCCTGTTTCCCGACATGACCGTTCTCGAAAACCTGCAGCTGGGGGCCTATCTGTCCGGCGCTCGCGCGCAGGAGGCGCAAAACCTCGACCGTGTCTTTACCCTGTATCCCCGTTTGGCCGAGCGCCGCAAACAGCTGTGCCGTTCGCTTTCGGGCGGTGAAGCGCAGATGGTTGCGTTGGGGCGTGGTCTGATGTCGAACCCGACACTGATTGCAATTGATGAGCCTTCTTTGGGTCTGGCACCGAACTTGACCGAGATGATGCTGAGGACCGTCTCGCAACTGAACAAGGACGGCCTGACTGTCCTGATCGTGGAACAAAGCCTCGCCCTGCTCAAGGGCATGATCGATCGGGTCTATTCGATCGAAGAGGGCATCGTGCGCGAAGCCAGTGCCGACAACATGCAGGAAGTGCTATGACGCAGATACTCGAAATTCTGATCAGCGGCATCACCCAGGGCGCGGTCTATTGCGTCGTGGCCGTTGGATTGTCTTTGGTCTATGGTGCGTCGCGCATTCTGAACTTTGCCCATGGGTCGCTCTATTCGCTAGGCGGGTTTCTGGCCTGGTATCTGGTCGCGGGTGGGCCAGGCCTGCCACTGTGGCTGGCATTTCCTCTGGTGCTGCCAGTGCTGGCGCTGACCGGCGTAGCAATTGAACGGGCCATCATCCGGCCTCTGCGCGGATCTGATAACTGGAAGATCAACACCATCATGGTGACGCTGGGTCTGGCGTTTATTATCGAAAACGGGTTGCAGCTGGTTTTCGGCCCCGGAACCCGCACCATCGCGCCCTTCGTCGAAGGTTCTCTGAGTATCGGCGGTATCACCATCACCTGGTACAAGCTGTCGATCTTTGTGATCTCGCTGGCGCTTGTTGGGGCGCTGGAGCTGTTTCTCTCGGCAAGCCGCTATGGTCAGGCTGTGCGCGCGGTCAGTCAAGACATGCAGGGCGCCAATCAGGTCGGTATCAACGTCAATCAGGTGTTTTCCACCACCTTTGCCTTGTCCGTGGTTCTCACAGGTGTGGCGGGTATCCTGCTTGCCCCGGTCTTTCTGGTCTCGCCCCTAGGTGGATGGGCGCCATTCCTCAAGGCCTTTGTGATCGTCGTTCTGGGCGGTCTGGGTAGCACCAAAGGGGCATTTGTCGCGGCCTTCATCCTGGCCGTACTCGAAGCCTTTGTCATTTTCTATATCGGTCCAAGCTGGGCCATGCCGGCCTGGCTGTTGATGCTGATCGTTGTCTTGATGGTCCGTCCCAAAGGTCTGTTCGGCGTGTGGGAGAACTGAGATGTCCGAGAAAGTTAACGCGACCCTTGCCAAAATACCGTCGGTCTTCACCGGCACCGGGCTCAAGCGCGACTCGATGGTCTTTTGGGCTGTCGTGGCCGGGCTGGCCGTGTTGGGCGGGGTGATCGGCGACAGCTATGTCCACCACATACTGATTCTGGTGTTCATCTGGTGCATCGTGATCGCCAGCTGGGATCTGATCCTGGGTTATGCCGGTATTTTCAACTATGCGCAGCTGGTGTTTTTTACCTTCGGGGCCTACGGCTCGGCCATGCTGTCGATCTATGCGGGGCTGACGCCGTTGTTGGCGATTGTGGCTGCAGCCGGGATCGGAGCGGTGATCGGTCTGATCGTGGCGGTTCCCAGCCTGCGGCTGAAGGGCGAATATGTGGCGTTGTTCACCTTTGCTGTGCATCTGGCGCTGCCACCGTTGATCCAGCAGGGCAAGGCCATCGGCATGGGCGGCAATACCGGCCTGCTGGGCATCCCTTGGCTGAATCTGTTTGGGTATCAGGTCTCCTCAATCGACAAGCTGACTTGGTATTGGGTGGCACTGGCCTTTGGGGCTGTCTGCGTCTACCTGATCTATTTCATCGTACTGCGCGGGCGTATGGGGTTGGCATTTATCGCGATGCGCGATGCTGACACCTTTGCGCAGGCGATCGGGGTCAACGAGTATAAATACAAGATGCTGGCCTTTGTCGTATCTGCCGTTTTCACTGCCGTGGCGGGTGGTCTTTATGCCCACTACACCAGCGTGGTGACGCCTAAGGTGCTGGGAACCGAGTTCTTTCTGATGGCGATGGTCATGCTGGCCATAGGCGGAATGGGCCAGTTCCCGGGTGCGGTGCTGGGTGTCTTCATTGTGGTGATCGGCAACGAACTGCTGCGCAGCTTTGACGATTACCGCCTGTTGCTGCTGGGTGTGGCCGTGGTGCTGACGGTGATCTTTCTGCCCAATGGCGTGGCTGGTCTGTTTCGCAAACGCAAATAAAACGGGCCTGCCCTGTTTACAGGGTAGGTTCACTCAAAGAATTCGCGGCCATAGTCGCTGTCGCGGAATTGATCCGCCTGATCCAGAAGCCAGTTCTGAAATACCTCGATCTTAGATTTGCGCGCTGCGGAATGCGGGCAAACCAGATAACGGCTTTTGTGCTTGATCTTGGCGGTTCTGTTGATGGCGTGGATGCCACCGCCTGACGGCATCGCAATGTGCCAATGTGATGTTGCTCCGCTGACTTGGTGTTGACGCAAAGGCTGCCGTGCCACCAAGTTGTGGCCGATTTGGGTGAAACCGGCAAATGTCTCGGCAAAGCCACGGGCAAATACCGGCCCGCTTCTTGACCATTCAGGTGACCTGGACCTTCGGGGTCATTCAGCGGCCCAGGCATTTGCCCGGAAATGGCCGGATCAGGCGGCAGCGATCTGACGCGCCTTTTCTACCATGACTTCGGCCTGGCGGATCGAGGCATAGTCGATCAGACGGCCGTCCAGGGATACTGCACCCTTTCCGGCTGTCTCGGCTTCGGCCATTGCCACAAGAATACGCTGTGCTTTTGTCACTTCGGCGTCACTGGGCGACATCACTTCGTTGGCCAGGGCGATCTGACTTGGGTGGATGGCCCACTTACCTTCGCATCCCAAAACGGCCGCACGTTTGGCCGCAGCCCTGTACCCATCGGGATCCTGAAAATCGCCAAAAGGGCCATCGATTGGGCGAAGTCCGTTGGCGCGGGCTGCGACCACCATACGGGCCAGCGCATAGTGCCACATATCGCCCCAATGTGTCGCCCGGTTGGCCCCGGCATCCGGATCGGTCAGTACCGAATAGTCAGGATTGACACCGCCAATGATCGTTGTCCGCGCGCGCGTGGACGCCGCATAGTCCGCCACTCCGAAATGCAGACTTTCATTGCGTTTCGAGGCCGCGGCGATTTCACTGACATTCTGCATGCCCAACGCCGTTTCGATGATGTGCTCGAACCCGATACGCTTCTTGTATCCTTTTGCATCCTCGATCTGTGTTACCATCATGTCGACGGCATAGACATCGGCTGCTGTGCCTACTTTAGGGACCATGATCAGGTCCAGACGTTCCCCTGCCTGTTCCACAACGTCGACCACGTCGCGGTACATATAGTGCGTGTCCAGCCCGTTGATGCGAACCGACATGGTCTTGTTGCCCCAGTCGATGTCGTTCAAAGCCTGAATGATGTTCCTGCGTGCCTGTTCTTTCTCGTCGGGTGCGACGGCGTCTTCCAGATCCAGAAAGATCACATCGACATCGGATTTTGCGGCTTTCTCGAACATGCCGGGTTGGCTGCCGGGAACGGCCAGTTCGCTGCGATTGAGACGCGCGGGCGCCTGTTCGATGGAATGAAAACTCATGATTGGACGTCCTTGGTTCAGAGGTTCGGGTACAGGGGGAATCGGGCGCAGAGGTCTGCGACTTCGGCGCGGACCTTGGCTTCGACTTCGCCGTTGCCGTCCGGGCCGTTGGCGGCCAGGCCGTCGACCACTTCGACGATCCAGTCGGCGATCTGGCGGAACTCTGTCTCGCCGAAGCCGCGGGTGGTGCCGGCGGGGGTGCCCAGGCGGATGCCCGAGGTG
>NZ_JBXWRJ010000033.1:0-24117 GCF_059612845.1 Ruegeria sp. YKSE079
GTTTGGTGGGGACATGGTGTCTGGATGGTCTGCCGAACGCTTAGGCAAGCGCGGTGCTCAGCAACGGTACTCGCGAGATGTGTCTTGCCTTGCGAGTGGTGCTCGGCCTGCAGCTTCGGCAAACGCAGGGCTTTGTGCGCAGTCTGCTGCAGCGCATGGAACTGGATCTCCCCGTGCCGGATTACTTGACGCTCTGCCGGCGTGCGCAAACGCTTCTGATCGTGTCTGACATTCGCACGGCCGGTGGACCGATCACGCTGGTTGTGGACAGCACCGGGTTGCGTGTCCACGGTGGCCGCGACTGGATGCGGGAGAAGCATGGGCTGCCAAAGGCCCGCAAGACATGGCGCAAACTGCATATCGGGTTCGACCCGGAAAGCGGCGAGCTCGTCGCGTCACGCCTAACAACCGAGCATGTCGGAGATTCCGGCGCATTGCCTGATCTTCTTGCCGAGGTGGCCGGTCCCGTTCACCGTTTCATCGCAGACGGTGCTTATGGCGGTACACCAACCGCCGCAACGATCCGACAGGCTTTCGGTGCGGATGTCGAGCTGATCATTCCGCCGCCGAAGAACGCCGTTCCCGGAGAGTGCGCCGCACGCAACGCCCATATCGACATGATCGCCAAGGGCGGTCGTATGGCCTGGCAGAAGGCCACTGGCTATGGCCAAAGATCACGCGGCGAGGCCCAGATCGGGCGTTACAAACAAGTCAATGGATCAGAGCTGCGTAGCCGCAAATTGGAGACCCAGACAACCGAAACCAAGATCGCTGTCAAAGCCCTCAACCGCATGACCCGTCTAGGTCGTGCGACCTATGAACGTGCCGCATAACGAACCGGGGAAAGGGGCAAATGCGGCACAAGCGCTATTCGTGCAACGCGGTCCTCTGGACGGTATTGAGGTTGCGAACATGATCCGAAAGCAGCAGTTCCTCAGCACTACGACATCTGGCTTTCGGAAATTTGCCGAGATCGCAGGATAGGTGTATCCAGTAAGTCGCTACTTTGGCCATTCTAAAAGTTTGCGACACTTCCACACATCCTGCTAATTCCGAAAGCGTCAATGGTCGAAAGTTTGCAACGGAACCCTCTCAACAAACTAAGAACTTGATCTTGCTTCAATCGATCCTAATGCTCGACAACATCTTAGTAACTTCAGATTGGCAATTGAAAGCTACCTATTGATCCTGATTAAGCGACTTGCAATTGTATCTGGTGTCTATGTCTATGCTGCGTCGAACGCACTGCTTTCCGGTGGCCTTGGTCCGGTGAGCCGGGACTATGGCATCACTGAATTTCAAGTCGGTATAATCCTAAGTCTCGGCGCGTTGGCTGTTGTACCCACAGCGCCCCTATGGGGCGTTTTGTCAGAGAGCGTGGGCCGCCGCTTCCTGGTTTTGACCGCTATTCCATTTATTTTGCTCAGTCCGTTGATAATGGCGCTGGTGTTTTCAAACATGTTGGTTCTGGCCACCAGCGCAACGGTCTATACGCTTGCAGTTGCCCGCACCGTAAAGGGTGTGTTCGGTGGGGCGCTCATTCCGTCGACGCAGGCGCTCATTGCCGACACTACAGACAGCAAGACGCGCGTCTCAGGCATGGGTCTTATGGGGGCTTCCGTCAGTTTGGGCGCACTCTCAGGGTCAATGCTGCTCTGGTTGACCGCCGAGCGGGGCATTGCTGTCGGCTTTTTTGCGCTTCTTCTGGCAGGCTTGTTTGCGTTTTTTCTGTCTTTGAAATTTCTTCCGACCTCGCAATTACATATCCCGCCAAGGACGAAAAAACCCATTCGATTGTCTCGTTTCTGGAAGTTCTTTGCGATCACGATGGCAGGCTTTGCTGGCTACACCATGGTTGTTCCTATCATCGGGTTGAAACTAATGGATGACCTGCTGGTGAACAGTACCGAGGCAATGAAATCCACAGGTTATGTTCTCGCAGGTGCAACTCTTTCGTTGACGATATCACAAGTATTTGTGGCAACACGAAAGGGATGGGATGCGCTTAGGTTGCTGCGGTCCGGCAGTATTGGCGCTTTGACCGGAATAGGGGTCATGATTCTGGCCGATGATGTGTTTGTTCTGGCGATTGGCATGATCGCCGTTGGTGCTTCTCTGGGGACAGTCGCTCCTGGCGCGATGGGTGCGCTCAGTCTATCAGCCGACAAAACGGATCAAGGTCGAGTGGCGGGCTTTAATACGGCTTTTCGCGGAATAGGAATTGCGGCCGGGCCGGTTCTAGGCACTGCACTTTACAGTTTCGGTACAGACGCTCCACTTTGGGGCGCATTGGCGCTTGTGTTTTTTGTTGCGGTGTTGAGTTTGTCTTGCCAGAAACCCGATATTTGAGCCGCACAGCCGGAAAGAACCTTCCATTCTTTGAAAAAACTCTACCCGCGTTCACGCGGACCGCTCGCATCTCGTGAACACAGTTCACAGCAAGGCCAACAGCCCCTTGGGATTCGTTATGGTTACGCAGGCGCGTCCGAGCCAAAGCAGTTTTTTGCGTTCCAGTTCCGCAAGGCGAGAAGAAACAACACCGCGCGATAGGTTGGCCATGGTAGCGATTTCTCGGTGTGTGGCATCGACGATCGCTGGAACAGGAGGGTTGGGTTCATACAGCCCGGCCAACCTGGCCAAGACGGCAATAAGGCGTTCATGGCTTCCACGGCGCATGAGATCATGGGCAAAACCGATTGCCCTGTGATGGTTTTGGATCTGGTTCAACAACAGTCGACGCCAAATATCCGGGTAAGTCTCGGCAAAACTCACAAACTCGTTGCTTTTGACAACCAAAATGGTCGAAGGGCGCGTAGCATACGCGCCGATATTACGTCTTTTTATTCCGGCCAGCCGTGCTGCTCCAATCCACACCCCAGGGTGCATCAGAAAGCTTTTTTCGATCACGTTTTCGGTTCCTGCCGACTCGATAGCAATCGAACCCGAGGCCAGCCCGAAGAGGTCTCTGGCAGGATCGTCGATGGAATAAAGTGGCTGCCCGGGGCCAAGCGTAACATGATGAGTAATGCTCAGGAACGCGCCCAACATTTCATCCGACAAGGTTGAAACCCAACCATGCTGCGAAAGATATTTTTTTGCGTCAGCGCTTGAGATGTGCATTCAATTCTGCCTTCTGTCCGAATTCGGACAAATAGATTTATTCTAATGGCTACAGTCAAGGGGCGAATCTGACATTTCAGACATAGGTTTGCGATTCTTTAGGGTGAATGATGTCTTCATTGGAACGGTTTTTTTCTTTCGGCTGGTTCAGGCGGCCTCCTGTGTTTTGGCAGTTTCACCGGGGCATTCAATGCCTCCAGTCCGGCTTGGGTCTGCGAAAATCTGCTGCCGCTCATGGTTCCAGACTGGCAGGCTGCGGGGGACTGACCCGAGTTGATTGGGGCGTTCTGACTGGCCCGGAATCGAAAGTGTGCCGATCCATCACCCATAGCTATTTGCCCACATAGTAAGGAACACCCGATGCAAAAAATTATTCCTTCTCTCGCTGCGACACTTTTTGCGATGGGCGTTTTTGCACAAGAAGCTCCGCCCGAAGCGTCCGATAGTGTTTTGAAGGGGCGCCCCTATTCCCCCTATGCCGACCGCGCGTTTCCGACGCGACCATTGTTCGGCGACACGCATGTCCACACCGCGTTGTCGGCTGATGCGGGAGGCGGTGGAACAACACTTTTGCCACGCGATAGCTATCGACTGGCCCGTGGTGAGCAGGTGATTTCGAACACCGGTCAACCTGTCAAACTCTCTCGTCCCCTGGATTTCTACATGGTCACGGATCATTCTGATGGGATGGGCGCCATTACTGACATTTTGTCCGGTGCGCCCAACATCATGGCCGATGAGCAAGGGCGGCAATTTCATGAAGCCTTTGCCAAAGGCGGACAAGCGGCCCGCATGGCGGCTCAGGAACTCACAAAACAGTTTGCACAAGGCACAATTTCGTCCGAACTCAACTACCAGCCCGGCAATCCGGCTTACAAGCGGGTCTGGGATGATATCATTGCCGCAGCGGAAGAGTTCAACGACCCCGGTGTCTTTACCACCTTCATCGCGTTTGAATGGACCTCATTGGTCTCGGGCAACAATCTGCACCGCAACGTCATTTTTCGAGACGGGCCCGAACGCGCAGGTCAGATTGTACCTTACACCACAACACCGCCAATGGGGTCGAGCAATCCGCGTGACCTCTGGGCTTGGCTCGAGAACTACGAAACGGTCACGGGTGGCGATGTCACCGCAATTCCGCATAACGGCAACCTTTCCAGCGGCATGATGTTCCCGCTGGTCGATGATTTTGCCGATGGTGCACCACTCGATCCGGCATATGCGGAAGCACGCCAAAAGTGGGAACGGCTTTATGAATGGACTCAGTTCAAAGGGGATGGCGAAGCGCATCCCATGCTATCGCCCGAGGACGAGTTTGCCAACTTCGAGACATGGGATTATGGCAATCTCGACGCGACGGTTCGAAAAACGCCCGAGATGCTGCCGGGTGAATATGCAAGGTCTGGTTTGTTGCGTGGGCTGGAACTGGGCGCTGTACTTGGGTCCAACCCCTACAAGTTTGGTGCCGACGGCGCGACGGATACGCATACCGGCCTGACCACGGCGCAGGAAAACAACTTTTATGGAAAATTTACCGCCTATGAACCCAACGGTGAACGGGCGGCGCATGTCGGAAGGACATATCCGAACGGCGATGTTGCGTACGACTCGTCCATCTATTCAGCCGCGGGTTTGACCGCTGTCTGGGCCACGGAAAACACTCGTGGTGCGATCTTTGATGCCATGGAGCGGCGCGAAACCTACGCGACGACCGGATCGCGCCTATCCGTAAGGTTCTTTGGTGGCGATTATGAAGCCGACGCGATGAACCGTCGTGATCTGGCTCAGGTCGGCTACTATGGCGGGGTCCCCATGGGTGGTGATCTTGCCGCGCCTGCGGACGGCGAAGCGCCTGACTTCCTCGTCTATTCTCTGCGTGATCCGTCGGGTGCAAATCTTGACCGAGTGCAGATCATCAAGGGTTGGATCGATGCTGAATCCGGCGAGGCCATGGAAAAGGTCTATGATGTTGCGTGGGGGGGTGACCGGTCTCCGGATGAGAACGGAAAACTGCCGCCGGTTGGCAATACCGTCGACCTGTCGGTTCCGTCCTGGACAAACACCATCGGTGCGCCCGAGCTTGGTGCCGTCTGGACCGACCCGGATTTCGACCCGGCAGAACCCGCATTCTATTATGCCCGGGTCATCGAAATCCCCACCCCACGCTGGACGGCTTATGACGCCGCAAAGTTCGGCGTTCAAATGGCGACTGGTGTTCCGATGATCACGCAGGACCGCGCCTACACCTCACCCATTTGGTACACGCCCAAGAATTAAGGAGTTCGTTTGCAATGAAAAAGCTCATTCCGATTGCCGTTTCTGCGATTGCTCTGGCAGGGGCGATCCACGCCCAGGACGCGCCGGCCGTTGCTCCTATAGGCGACTACTCGCCCTATCCGTCACAGGACTTTCCCAATCAGGTCTTCTTCGGCGACACTCATCTGCACACGACCTATTCGGCCGATGCGGGTCTGATCGGCAACACGCTCGGACCCGACGAGGCCTATCGCTTCGCCAAGGGTGAGACAGTCACGTCCTCGACCGGCCTGCCCGCGCGCCTTGCGCGGCCGCTGGATTTTCTCGTCGTTGCCGATCATGCCGAGAACCTTGGAACTGCACCTCTTTTGGCGTCTCGCGACCCGCGACTGCTTGAAACGGAGTATGGCCAATCGCTGCTCGCGGCGGTCGATGCGGGCGATCTCCCGCGCGCGTGGGAAATCTTCTCGCTGACCAAGGCCTCGGGCGAGGATCCGCTGGCAGATGTGCCCGGCCTCTATGACAGCGTCTGGCAGGAGATCACGGCGGCGGCTGAGCGCCACAACCAACCCGGCGCCTTCACCGCCTTCATCGGGTTTGAATGGACGTCTACCTTCGACCGATCCAACCTGCACCGCAACGTCATCTATCGGGGCGGCAAGGAAAACGCTGATACCCGGCTGCCGTTTTCGGCCTATGACAGCGTCGATCCTGAAGACCTTTGGGATTGGATGGCAGCATACGAGGCCGATACCGACGACCGGCTGCTCGCGATCCCCCACAACGGCAACCTGTCAAACGGGTTGATGTTCGACACCGTGAAGCTCGGAACCGATGAGCCTCTCGATGCCGGTTACGCGGAGCGCCGTGCAAGGTGGGAGCCGCTCTACGAGGTGACGCAGATGAAGGGCGACGGCGAGGCGCATCCGATGCTGTCGCCGGACGATCAATTCGCCGATTTCGAGACATGGGACAAGGGGCAACTGGGCCCAAATCCCAAGACGCCCGAAATGATCCCGAATGAGTACGCACGCGAGGCGTTGAAGCAGGGGCTGGCCTATCGCACTGAGCTTGGCGTCAACCCGTTCAAGTTCGGCATGATCGGTTCGACCGACAGTCACACCTCGCTGACGAGCGCGCAGGAGGACAACATGTTCGGCAAGGTCGTGGCCCTCGAACCCACCGCCGACCCGATCCGCTTCGAAGAGGTCGTGGGCGGCATCGGCGGCGACGAGAGCGTCGCGCAATATGCATGGGAGACCTCCGCCTCTGGTCTAGCTGGGGTCTGGGCGCGAGAGAACACCCGCGAAGCGATCTGGGACGCAATGATGCGCAAGGAGGTCTACGCGACCACCGGAACGCGCATCCGGGTGCGCGTCTTTGCCGGGTACGACTTTCAGGAATCTGACCTTCCTCGGTCAGACTTCGCCGCGTACGGCTACTTAAATGGTGTTCCGATGGGTGGTGAATTGGCAAGTGGGGACGGTCGTGCGCCGCGAATGCTCATCCGCGCTTTGCGAGATCCGGATGGTGCCAATCTGGACCGCATTCAGGTCATCAAAGGCTGGCTGAATGCGGATGGGACAACAAGCGAAAAGGTGTTCGATGTCGCCTGTAGTGGCCGCGACCTCGTTGATGAGATGTGCGATGGCGACGTCGGCAATACAGTGGACGTGGACGCCGCAACCTACACAAACGACATTGGACAACCCATTCTCGCAGCCTTTTGGGAAGACCCGGATTTCGATCCGGCGCAATCGGCCTTTTACTATTTGCGCGTTCTGGAAATTCCGACCCCGCGCTGGACCACATATGACCGCAAGTTTTTTGGTGTCGATTTGCCCGAAGGCGCACCGCTGACTATTCAGGATCGGGCATATACGTCGCCCATTTGGTACACGCCCTGATCCCAAACCCAAAATGCGTTCCCAAAAAGAAGGAACGGCGCAAAGTCTGCATAACTCTGCAAGAACGAGGTGACAAAATGAGAAACGAAAAGTGCGGCCTGCGCCCCGGGCTTTGCGCCGCAGCTCTGGCGACGACGATGATCCTGCCGGTCAATCCCGCCGGTGCGGTTGAGGGTGGAATCGGGGCTTATTTCCTTGGCACGCGAGATACGTTTGCCGGGTTTGTTCCTGAGCCTGGGACCTATGTAAGTCTTAGCTTTGACCATCTTGAGGGAAGTGTTGAGGGCATTTCAGTTGGCGGCCTGCCCATTGCTGCTGACGCGGATCTTGAGCTCAATCTGTGGCGGCTGAGCGCCACTCAGGTCTTTGATGCGCAGGTTTTTGGCGGAACACCCGCAGTAAACCTGACCGTCCCTTTTCCGTTCGCTGATCTGACCTTCACTGCGATTAGACCGCCCCTGCAGGGGGCAAGCATCGACGACAGTGTGTCCGGCTTCGGAGATCTGACATTGACCGGGATGGTCGGTTGGCACAGAGGCAACCTCCACTATAGCACGGGAATGTCAGTCTATGCACCGACAGGAAATTATGACACGGCATCAATCAACTTTCAGGAGCGGACAATTGATGCTCTGTCTGTCGGTAAAAACGTCTGGTCCTTCCAACCCTATTTCGCCGCGACCTGGTTCGTCCCGGAGCGCGGGTTCGAGGCTTCTGGCGCGATCAGCTTCCTGCTCAGCGAAAAGAACAGTGCAACCGATTATCAGACCGCACCGGCCCTACAGCTGGAAGGGGCGGTAGTACAACGCTTCCGTTCCGGGTGGGGCGTAGGGCTTGCCGGATACACCTATCAGCAACTGGATGACGACAGCGGACGCGGCGCCGAGTTTACCAAAATAGCACTCGGGGCCAGTAGCCTGCGCGCACGGGTTAGTGGTATCGGCCCACTGGTAACGTTCCAAGGCGGCACGTTGCTGGGTGCCGAGGCGTCGCTAAAGCTGAAGTACACGCATGAATTCGCAGCCAAGAGTAGATTGGAGAGTAATGTTTTGTCTGCTGTGGTTTCGTTGTCTTTCTGAACGGTTCCAATGGAAGGCAGATTGCGATGATGCGTAATGTGAACGGATTCAGAGGCATTTTGCGGGCGGCTGCTCTTGCCATGTTGCCAAGTGCGTCTGTTGTTCATGCGCAGGAAAACTCGGAGTCTTTGCAAAGTGCGGCCAATGATCCAACAGCATCGATCATGTCTCTTCAGCTGCAGGGCTTTCATTCGTATGACCTGCACAATTCCCCTGAGGACAGCAGCCTGTTGCAGTTTCGTGCTGCAATTCCGTTTTCGCTTGGGCAAACCAATCATATTGCCCGGATAACAATCCCCTACATTATCGATAGCGCAAACGGACAGTCCGGTATCAGCGACACGACCCTGTTTGACCTTATGACTTTTGATCGGCGTTGGGGCCGTTTCGGCGTGGGCGCGGTGGCTCTGTTCCCGACTGGTGAAGATGGTTTGAGTGCTGAAAAATGGGCTCTGGGACCAGCGGCCGGTTTTGCAAAACAAGAGAAATGGGGGCTTTGGGGACTATTCAACCAGAACCTGTTCACCGTTGCCGGAGATAACGACCGGCCAGATGTCAACCTGTCGACGTTGCAACCCGTGTTCAACTACAACCTCGGCAATGGCTGGTCCGTCGGTACATCCGAGATGGTGTTTGTCTACGATTGGGAGGCCGGTGATTTCAGCAGCCTGCCGCTGGGGGTCAAGGTATCCAGGCTGGTTCGCGGCGATGGCCTGCCCTGGCAATGGACGCTTTCTTACGAACATAACTTTGACGACGACGCGATTTCGGCGGCCGACACGGTGAGCTTTACGTTGAAACTCTTGGTGCCCAAGGGCCGCTGAAGAAATGGACAATGATCTGATGAATGTAAGTTGGCGAACGACACATCCTCCACACATGGTAGAGCCACAGGCGCATCGCCAAAGCCTGTTCCGGCGAATTGCCACGGAACCATTTGTTCATTTTGCGCTTCTCAGCCTTGCAATCTTTGGCTGGTTCAAACTTGCACAACCGGGCGACTGGTCTACGGATCCGGATCCACGGGTCATCATCATCGATAAGCGTCAGATCGATGTCCTGGCTGGTCAGTTTGAAGACACCTGGCGGCGCCCTCCGACGGCGGAAGAGCTGGCCAATCTGAAAGAGGATTGGCTGAACCGCGAAGTGCTGGTGCGCGAGGCTCTGGCGTTGGGTTTGGATGGCAATGATGAGATCATCCGCAACAGGTTGGTGCAGAAGATGAACTTCCTTCTGACATCCGAGGCGGGCGCGGCCCGCCCGGAGGATGAGGTGCTGCAGACCTACCTGTCGGACAATGCCGAGGCGTTCACGACCCCCGCACGGATTGCGGTCAGCCTTGTGTATCTGGGACAAAACCCAAACGACACGTTTGTCGACCAGACGCGTACGCGTTTGGCGGCAGGGGAAGATCACCGCCAGTTGGGTCAGGCGTCACTGCTTCCGACAGGGTTTGATCTGAGCGCCCGCACCTCAGTTGATGGCAACTTTGGAACGGGTTTCTTTGATCAGCTGCAGCCCTTGCCGCTGGGTGAATGGAGCGGACCTGTTCAATCGTCCTTCGGTCTTCACATGGTTCGGCTGGACAACATATGGGATGCCGTCTTGCCGCCATTTGGCGCGATCCGTGATCGTGTTCTAGCGGATTGGCGCGAGAAGCAGGCCGAGCGCGCGACGGAGGTGTTCATAGAAAATCTGCGATCCACCTATGTGATTGAGGACCTTGGGACAACGGGCACGCCCGCGGGTGAGCCATGAGGCATCTTCTGCCCTTGATCGCGCTGCTGGTGGGGCTTTTGGTGCCCGCCTTTAGCCATGCCCACGCGCTGGAGCCGGGGTATCTTGAGGTCTCGCAGGAGACCGACAGCGACTGGCACGTCTTTTGGCGCAAGCCGGATGTTCGCGGGGCGCCGATGGATATCGACGTTGCGCTTCCGGATGTCTGTACCGCGCCAACTTTTGAGGCGCCAGTTTTTGACGGTCGCGCCTGGAAGCAAGTCTGGCGCATGACCTGTACCGAAGACCTGCGTGGCAACACGATACGGATCAACAAGCTTGAGGCGCAAAGAACAGACGTCCTGCTGCGGGTGGGATATCTGGACACGGTAAACATGGCGACCTTCCGCCTGACCCCCGACGCACCTGCTGTGACGCTGCCCGCGCAACAGGGGCTTATCCAGACGCTTTGGCAATATGGCGTGTTGGGCTTTGAACATATCCTCGAAGGCTGGGATCACCTGCTTTTTGTCTTCGCCTTGCTGGTTCTTATTCGCAACCTACGCCAGCTCATCTGGGCGGTGACCGCTTTCACCGTCGCGCATTCGATCACGCTGGGGCTGGCCACTTTCGGCGTGCTGAACGTACCCGGCCCGCCGGTCGAGGCGGTGATTGCCCTGTCGATTGTCTTTCTGGCGACTGAGATGCTGCGCTCTGACGACAAATCCAAGACGCTGGCCAACCGTTTCCCCTGGGTGATTTCCTTTGGGTTCGGCCTGCTGCACGGTCTGGGCTTTGCCGGAGCGCTGGCCGAGATTGGCCTGCCCGAGCAAGACATCCCGGCGGCCTTGCTGGCGTTCAATCTTGGGGTCGAGGCCGGGCAGCTCGCCTTCATCTTTGCAGTGCTGGGCGTGTTCGTGACGGTCAGGAAGGTGGCGCAAGCGGTTTGGGGCTGGTCTTTGGCGCAATGCCCGTCACGCCAAATCCTTGGATATCCCATCGGATGCATCGCTGCGTTTTGGCTGGCCGAACGGCTGGCCGGATTTTGAACAAAAGAAGGAAGGAGAAGGGACAATGATGAAAATACTTGGAAGGGTTATGCTGGTCGTCACTATCGCGCTTGCCGGCTGCGATATGGTCGATCCGGATTGCACGCCGGAAAAAGCCGCGAAGCGTCAGGTCCAGCAGGCGACGATCGGCGTCAGCACCAACCGATGCACACCGGCTGAGACTGCACGCGATACCGCAGGTGTCGACGGATAAGGAATTCGAGCGCTCCAAAGCACTGGATGAATCGTGAGTGGTGAAGAAGTGACGCCCGGTATTGTCCTACAGAATCCGTAGTCACTGTGCCAGGTTTTGGATGTTCGGATCGGTTCCCCGCTTGAACCTCGTAAAGCGGGGAACCGTCAGATTTTAGTCTTGAAACACCCGGATGGGCCGGAGGCGACATGCGCTGGAAAGGGCGACGGACAAGCAAAAACATCGACGACCGGCGCCATGGGTCCAGTGGTATGTCTCGTGCCGGAATGGGCGGTGCCGGATTGATTGTGGTCCTCGTGATCGGCCTGCTTTTTGGTGTTGATATCACGCCGTTTCTGAGTGGCGGAGGTCAGGTTGCTCCTCCGCAAGCGAACGCGCCGGTGCAGATTGACGATGAAACCGAAGAGTTTGTGGCCGTCGTCCTTGCAGATACCGAAGCGATCTGGGGCGAGATATTCAGAGACTCGGGTATTCAATACACGCCTCCGGTACTGGTCCTGTTTGCAGGCAGAACTCAGTCGGCGTGTGGGCGCGCGATGTCCGCGACCGGTCCATTCTATTGCCCGGTCGATCAGCGCGTCTATCTCGATACGTCTTTCTTTAGGGTGATGGAGCAACGCCTGGGCGCGCGAGGTGATTTTGCCAAAGCCTATGTCATCGCCCATGAGGTGGCCCATCACGTTCAACACAGCCTGGGGATTCTGGACCAGGTGAACCGAGCCAAACAACGGTCAAGTCAGGCCGACGCGAATGCCCTTTCGGTTCGCGTGGAACTTCAGGCGGACTGCTACTCGGGAGTTTGGGCGCGGGCTATGGATCAACGCTTTGGGGTGCTGGAACCCGGTGACATCGAAGAAGCGCTCAAAACGGCCGCTGCCATCGGGGATGACGCACTGCAACGCGCTCAACAAGGCGTTGTGGTCCCAGACAGCTTTACCCACGGCACCAGTGAACAGAGACAAAACTGGTTTAACCGGGGCTACAAATCCGGAAACCCCAACAGCTGCGACACCTTCGCCGCAAGACAACTCTGAATTTCTAGGAAAACCAATGAAACCATGCTGATAGCAGCTGTCTGTACGACCATGACGCCTGCATTGGGATCAATTGCAGCGCTCTCCATTTCCGGCGCGCTGGGATCCGAGGTCGCAGCCCAACAATGCGGCTCGTCCGGCGATCTGATCTATATCGGACGGACGCGTGGCGAGGCATCCTCGGTGTGGTTGTCCACAACCGCACGGGGCGATTTTCGTCTGGAAGAGGCGAACGGAAACACGACCGTCGACACCTGGAGCCAAAGCCGCAGCGGGCCTCATCTGTCCTTTTCACCGTTTGTCTCAAACGGGTCAGGCGGCGTGCATCGGCTGTTTGAAGTCGGTGCCGCTCCAAACGGACGTGATTGCCTGGTTGATACGCGAAACCAAAGAAGGAACTGGTCGCTTCCGGGCCGGCCGCCCGGCGGCGGTGGGGGAAATCCTGGTGGCCCCGGTGGCGGACCAGGTGGTGGCGGAAGCCCAGGTGGACCTGGCGGTGGAGGCGGTAACCCCGGAGGAGGGGGTGGGGCATTGCCAACTTGTTTGCGTGTGATTGAGAAGGTTGAGGCCAAGTCCTGTCAGGCGATCATTTCGATCGCGTAACCGTTCCAGAGGCCGAAAGCATCGGTTCTGGCGTGACGGTATGAGATGATGGAGAGTTGATAACGGCGGGGTCGAAAGACGGTGTTGATCTGGTCGTGGGCGGCACGGAACCTTTGCGCTTGCTTTGGCGACTTGAAGCGCCCCATGAGCTTTTCACGCTTTCGAGTGGGTCTGTGTGATCCTTCGATCCGATTGTTGAGCCCCTTGTGTGCTCGGTGATCCGCAGTCGGCACAAGATCGCGGATCGGCTTGAAATAGCTTCGCAACTTATCCGTGATCACAACACGGGGTTCGCCGAATTGTGATATCAACCGCTTCAGAAAGCGCCGGGCCGCCTTGGCACTCCGCCGAGGTTGGACGAGGATATCAAGAGTATCTCCGTTCGCATCCACGGCCCGCCAGAGCCAGCATTTCCGGCCGTTGATCGGGATGACCACTTTGTCCAAATGCCATTTGTCGGCCGCCCCTGGCCGGTCTCACCTGATGCAATTGGCGAAATGGCTACCAAACCGGTTCACCCATTACCGGATCGTCTCCCGACTGACTGTCACACCGCGCTCCGCGAGAAGATCTTCGACATCAGCGGTGCTGAGCGCAAAGCGATGGTAGACCCAGACGGCATAGGCGATAATCTCGCGCGGAAAACGAAAGCCCTTTAGGCGAGGCATCTTGGACGGCATCTTCATGCGTGAGGCCTAAACAGTTCAGTATCCGCAAACAAGTTGGCAATGCCCTTGAACAATATTGTCGAGCAGGACCACCGTTTCATAAAGCGGCGCACGCGGCCGATGTTGGGGTTCAAAGCTTTCGATTCAGCAGCAGCAACGCTGGCTGGAATCGAAGTTGCGAACATGATCCGCAAAGGTCAGTTCACGCCCGGACTCTGTCCGTTTCGTCAATTTGCAGAACTGGCTGCTTAGCTCCACTGCAATCGCTAAAACTGGTCACCGTTCTCAAAAGATTGCAACAGAACCTGCAACAGATCCCCGGATCAGGATCGTAGATCGACCGGGTTGGATCGTCGAACGGGTCGGTATCGTCAGGGTTTGGTGCCATTGGCGACCAAAATATACGCTTTTTGTGTTTTACCAAGCGTATTGTGTGCGACGGTATTATTTTCGATAAGTATCCCTTATCATGTTTATTTGATTTTGCTGAAAAATGCGCGCAGAATAGGTGCCATGAAGCCCGCTGTCCCCTATCTCCCGGCCGCCTCCCCTGCCCTGTCCCAAGCCGATCAGACGGCGCTGACCGATCTCTATGTCCGCGGCACCCCGGCCAACACGCTGCGGGCCTATGAGCGCGACCTGCTCTACATCACCGCCTGGGCCAATGTGGCCTTCAAGAAGCCGCTTGAGTGGCCGGAGCGCCAAGACATCGCGCTGGCTTTCATTCTCGATCACGCCCGGGATCTCAATGACGCAGCGCCAGATGATCGCGCTCGCCGGACCGCGGAGGCTCTGATCAAACAAGGCCTGCGCAAGTCCCTCGCCTGCCCCGCGCCTTCGACCCTGGACCGGCGCATTGCCTCCTGGCTTGCGTTTCATCGAATGAAGAACCTGACCTCCCCTTTTGGCGCGCCGCAAGTCAAACAGGCGCGGTCCAAAGCCCGCCGCGCCGCGGCCCGGCCCCCTACTCCAAAATCGCAACATCCGATCACCCGCGATGTGCTGGAGCAGCTGCTGGCCACCTGTCGGGGGTCGCGCCGGGATTGCCGCGACCGGGCTTTGCTGATGCTGGGCTGGGCTTCTGGTGGTAGACGGCGCTCGGAGATCACCGGGTTGATGCGGGAAGATGTGTCCTTGAAAGAGTTCAAGGCCAAGGGCCTGGTGTGGATCTCGCTGCTGGAAACCAAGACCACCCAAAAGGGGGAAACCCCGCGGCTGGTGCTGAAAACCCGCGCGGCGCAGGCTTTGGTGCATTGGATTGAGGTGGGTCAGATCGGGGATGGGCCGCTCTTCCGCCCCATCTCCAAGGCCGACCGGGTGCTCAAACGCCGCCTCAGCCCGGATGCGATCTATCAGATCGTCAAACACCGGCTGAAGCTGGCCGGGCTACCTGAAGACTTCGCCTCGCCGCACGGGCTGCGCTCGGGGTTTCTGACCCAGGCGGCGCTGGACGGTGCGCCGATCCAAGCCGCCATGCGCCTCTCGCTGCACCGCTCTGTGGCGCAGGCACAGAAATACTACGATGACGTCGATATTGCGGATAACCCGGCCGCGGACCTGTTGGGGTGAAACTTTAGCTGCGGCGTCCCGCACGAGTGATCCAGTCAGCTCCACCGTAAGTGATCGCCAACACGTAGACTTCTCGGGCTTCGTCATCGACTGTAAAGGCGATCACCGCGCGGCGGGCCGCTGGGATGGCGCGCAGGCCCGGCAGGATATGATCACGCAGTGTACCGATATGGGGCAGAGTACGAAGGCTTTGCGCGACCTCGGCAATCTCCGCCAGCTTGCGGCTCGCGATATGTGGGCCGGCATACTCTTCGATCAGTTCCGAAATGTTTGTCAGATCATCCGCCACCGACGGGTGGTAGCGCAGTCGATACGTCACCCTTTGCGGTCCAGACGGCGCATTGCAGGAGCAAAAACGTGGTCATGTTCGACAAATTCCGAGCGCGGGGTCGCCGCCCGACGGCGGATTTCGTCGGCCATCGCGTCCAAAGCGACCTCGCGGACCTCATCATCCTCAATCATCCTTTCAACCGCTGCAGCAACAGCGGCCGAGGCCGAGGCATAGACCCCCTGCCCCACTTTATCCTTGAGGAATCGGTGGTGACGATCGGTGAAACTGAGCGTGGTTTTGATGGTCATATCGGGCCTCCAAGGTCATACTTGGTCATACCTAAAGCCCAAGTCAAGCCCGATTGCCTTGTGGTGCAGGCCCTTGAGGCCACAGGATATAGAAAAAACACTTGCAAGAATCGTAGGTTCTGCCCCATTACTTACGGAAAGCAGTGAATAAAACGGCGATAAGCGTAACAACGCAGCGCCAAATGAGGGCAGAGATGGAGCAAGTAACCGCAAGTGCCACCGTATCGGAGGCGCAGCATTCTGGCCATACACGGGAACGGATCGACCTTCTGGTGGGCGATCACGCCCGGCGGTTGTCTGAACGACTACAGGCGCATCGCGCACAGTTGTTCCCCCCCGACGCCAAACGATCCCTACGCAAATTCACGTCTGGAGAGGCCGCCGAATTGCTGGGCGTCAAAGATGCCTATTTACGCAAGCTGCATCTGGATGGCCGCGGCCCGTCGCCCGAAACCCGTGCGGGTGGGCGGCGCTATTACTCGCCCGAGGATATTCAGGCTCTGCGCGAATTGCTTGAAGCCGGGGCCAAGGCGCCCGGAACCTATCTGCCCGGGCGGCGGAACGGCGATCATTTGCAAGTGATCACGGTCATCAATTTCAAGGGTGGCTCGGGTAAGACGACGACTGCCGCGCATCTGGCGCAGAAGATGGCGTTGGATGGCTACAAGGTGCTGGGTATCGATCTGGATCCTCAGGCCAGCCTTTCTGCGCTGCACGGGTTTCAGCCCGAGTTCGACCTGCTGGATGGCGGTACGCTCTATGACGCGATCCGTTATGAAGATCCTGTGCCGCTGCGCGACGTGATTCAAAAGACCTATTTCACCAATCTGGACTTGATCCCCGGCAATCTGGACCTGATGGAGTTCGAACACGACTCCCCCCGCGCACTGACGCAACGGGACGGTAACCTGTTTTTTACAAGGATCGGCGACGCGCTGTCCTCAGTCGAACAGGAGTATGATGTGGTTGTCGTCGATTGCCCGCCACAGCTGGGGTTCCTGACCATGTCCGCCCTGTCAGCGGCCACTGCCGTTCTGGTCACGGTGCATCCGCAGATGCTGGACGTGATGTCGATGTGCCAGTTCCTGCTGATGACTTCGAACTTGCTGGGCGTGGTCAGCGAGGCCGGGGGCAACATGTCCTATGATTGGCTTCGCTATGTGGTGACGCGGTATGAGCCCGGCGATGGGCCGCAGAACCAGATGGTCAGCTTCATGCGCTCGATGTTCGGGGATCATGTGCTGAACCATCCGGTGCTGAAATCGACCGCGATTTCCGATGCCGGGATCACAAAACAGACCCTATACGAGGTCGAAAAGGGCCAATTCACGCGCTCCACCTATGAGCGGGCCATCGAAAGCCTGAACGCAGTAAACGGTGAAATTGAATCTTTGGTTCAATCAGCATGGGGACGTGGTCATGGCGCGTAAGAACCTTCTCAAGGGACTGATGGATGCCCCCCCTGCCCCGCCCGCTGATGAGGCCCCTGCCCGCGTCGATGTGGCCAAGCCGCGCTATGGCTCGGGAGCGATCGGGGCGGTCAGCCAGTCGATTTCGGATCTGAAATCCCGTGCGGTGCAGGAGATTGACCCGCGCATGATTGATCAGGGCGGTCTTCAAGACCGGCTAGAGGAAAACGCCGGTCTGGCAGAGTTGATCGAGTCGATCCGCGAATATGGCCAGCAGGTGCCTGTGCTGCTGCGCCCGAACCCCAACAAAGGCGAACGCTATCAGGTGGTCTATGGCCGTCGCCGGGTAGCCGCGCTGCGCGCCCTGAGTCAGCCGGTCAAGGCGCTGATCCGGGTGTTGGACGACCGCGCGGTGATCCTGGCGCAGGGGCAGGAAAACACCGCCCGTCGCGACCTAAGTTTCATCGAGAAGGTCAACTTCGCCCGCCAGATGCAGGATATGGGTTATGAGCGCAAGGTGATTTGCGACGCACTGCACGTCGATAAGACGTTGATATCACGTATGCTTTCCGTGTCTGATCGTATCCCGGAGCCGTTGATCCAGGCGATCGGAGCTGCCCCGTCGGTGGGTCGGGACCGCTGGCTGAAACTGGCAGAGCTGTTGCCGAAGGATCAGGAGCAGCGCGCCGTTGAGGCCGCACAGGGCGGCACATCCGATGACCGGTTTGAAGCGGTTCTGACCGCCCTCACGCCGCGCAAGTCCCCTGCCCCACGGGACGCCGCGCCGCTCAATGGCGCGGACGGAACGGTGCTGGGTCAGATGCGGCGCAGTGGCACCAAAGCGGTTCTCACTCTGAACACAAAAACGGCCAAAGGGTTCGAGGACTGGCTGGCCGAGAACATCTCGGAACTTCATCACCGCTGGAAAACCGGTCGGGATGAGTAACCCCGCAACCGCGGGATAATCGTGGAGCAGCGACAAGGAGGCACGAAACAGACAGGACGGAAAGAAAAGACCCCTCAGAACCGAAGTTCCAAGAGGCCTGAATTGGTGATTTAGCACCTCCGATTCTATGGCTTGTAGTTGACGGTTGTCAACTGGCGTCGAGTCCGGCGGGTAAAAAAGTTTTGTCTCGTGACAGCATATGGAACACATCACAACGACGCCCTTTGGGCGGCGGCCGGTGACGGCTGGTCTGATTGAACAGGCGGTGGCCCTGCAAGCCGCACCCGAGGTAACGCACATCGACAAATGGGAACTGCTGCGCGATCTGTGCACGGCCCGACGCGCCTTTGAAGTGACGGACCGGGACCTGGCGGTGCTGAACGCGCTGGTCTCGTTTCATCCAAACTTGGCCTTGTCGGACAATGACAGCCTGATTGTCTTTCCGTCAAACGTGGCGCTGTCTGAACGTGCCCATGGCATGGCCGAAAGCACCCTGCGCCGACATCTGGCGGCTTTGATCCATGCGGGTCTGATTGCACGTCACGACAGCCCCAATGGCAAACGCTATGCCCGCCGCGGCGCGGATGGCGAGATCGCCCGTGCCTTTGGCTTCGATCTGCGCCCGCTGCTGCACAATGCCGCCCGGATCGCCGAGGCTGCTCAACACGCCCGTGCTGATCAGGCCCGTCTGGCCGCCGCGCGTGAGAAGCTGTCGCTGCTCAAGCGGGATGCATTGAAACTTGCGCTCTACGGGCAGGAAAACGCCCTGCCCGGTGATTGGGAAGCTCTTCTTGCGGCGTTGATGGGAATTCACAAGCAGATGCGCCGCAAACTGACTTTGCAGGAGCTTGCTGATCTTGAAGTGGAAACAGCCCAAATCCTTGGGGATATCCAGGAACTGCTTGCGATAAAAACAGAAGAATTGAGCGGCAATGACAGTGAATCTGAGCGGCAGTATCAGAATTCAAACACAAATACTCCTGAATCTGAACTTTGCCCAAAAATGGACAAGGGCAAGGCTGATGTTGCACGCCAACCGGCCCCGGATCGGCCCCTACCCCGTGTACCACTGGCTCTAATCTTGAAAGCTTGTCCTGATATCTTGCCCTATTGCGAACGGGATCCGAAAGACTGGCATGATCTGTTCGTGGCCGCAGGCTATGTGCGCGGAATGATGGGTATCAGCCCGTCGGCCTGGCAGGAAGCGCAGGAGTTGATGGGCCCAGAGACCGCGGCCGTCACGGTTGCCTGCATTCTGCAACGGTTCAGCGACATCAACAGCCCCGGCGGTTACTTGCGGGCATTGGCGGGCAAAGCTGCATTGGGCGCGTTTTCTCCGGGGCCGATGGTAATGGCTTTGCTGAACGGTTCGGGCCGTGCAGCGGCGTAAGTTGACAGCTGTCAACATTCGTTGGCTACAAGCGTTTGTCACACAGTTGACAGCTGTCAACACAGCCCTGGAAAATCACGGCTTGCACTTTCTCAACCGTTGCGCGACTTGAAGGCATGGAATACTTGCACTGTCCAAATTGCGGGACCGACAACACGATTTTGCTTAAGCGGGTCAAGGTCGCGACTTGCCAATCCTGCGGTACTACTTTGGTGGTCAATGACGCGCAGATTCAATCGGCTGGAGAGCAAGGTTTTATGCATGACGCACCGCTGTTGTTTGGAGTTGGTGACATGGTTCATTTGGGTCGCAATTCCGCGCTTATCCTTGGGCATGCGCGCTATTCCTACGGACGCGGATTCTGGGATGAGTTCTGTGGGATCGATGATGACGGGGCATCCTGCTGGATTTCAGTCGACGAAGGGGACGTTGTTCGGCAAACCCGGCTGCGGGGTCAGGACGTCCCAAAATCCGCCCCCCCGTTCAAACCGGGTGAAACCCTGGATTTCGACTCGGCCACCTTTACGATTACAGAAGTAGAAACCGCTGAATGCGTCGCTCTGCGCGGCCAATTTGAAGAGCTGCTTCAGGTCGGTGAAATGCACAGTTTCGCCAACGCGTCAGCCGGGGATGACGCTCTGCTGTCCTGCGAGTATTGGGAGGCACACAGGATGTGGTTTTACGGGCGCTGGTACGATCCGTTTGATGTAAAGGTCGAACATCGGACATGACTCGAAACCCAGAGCTTCTGTCGATCAACTGTACCAGCTGTGGTGCCGGTCTGGACGTGCTGGGTGGGGGCAGGGTGGTCGTACAAATCTGCCCGTATTGCGGGGCAGAACTTGATGCGCAGGACAACTACAGGACGCTCTGTCAATTCAAAGGTTTGAAACGGCCCCAGACGCCATTTTCGATCGGAATGACCGGCACGCTGCTCGGGGTAGAGTTCACGATCATTGGCCTGATGGAACATTCCGAACGCTGGGGTGGGCTGGTTTATAATTGGGTTGATCATCAGCTGTTTTCTCCAACCCACGGCTACGCGTGGGTGACACTGGAAAATGGACACCTGACTTTCACCCGGCGTTATCGCGGACCGGGCTGGATGTCCGAGCGGTGGGTTGAAACCGCAGAACATCCACCAACAGTGACTAATGAACGCGGACGCTTTCAGTACTATGGGACAGTCACAAGCTCAATCACCTATGTCGAGGGTGAGTTTACTTGGGCTCCGAAACCGGGTGAAATGACCACGACCGTATCTGCCATGTCCGAAAGCGCGATGTTAGGGTTTTCGACCACAGGCGCTGAGCGTGAAACTCATCTCTCGGTCTATGTGCCGAAAGAAGACGCTGAAGCGGCCTTTGGGATAAAGCTGGACCTTAAGCCGCATCGCGTTCACCCGTTGCAGCCCTTTGTTGCGGGTCCTAACTACAGCTTTCTGCGCAACATGGCCTTCATGTTTGCAATGATCTCCCTGCTAATGGCGATGGTCTTGCAAACCCGCGTCGGACAGTCGGTTCTACGTAATTATTCAGCCGACTGGAGAGAGCTGCCGGTCGAAATCCCAATCGCATTAAAGGCTGATAGCCAACTCACGCGGATTTCCTTTTCAGGAAATGTTCGCAACAGCTGGGCCTACTTGGATATCGCATTGCTTGACCCGGAAGGCGAGCCCGTGTTCGAGGCGGGTCGCACGATCGAGTACTACGCGGGACGGGATGCGGACGGATCTTGGACCGAAGGTTCAAAATTCGCCAGCCTGACCTTTCGACCCGAGCAGACCGGTGACTACACTTTGGTTCTGGATGTACCTGAGCAAGGGGTTTGGAACCACGTGACGGCAGACCGTGTGCCAAGTCGAGCGTTCAGCCAGCTAAGTGTCAATGCCCGATCCGGCCTGTCCAGTGGTCTGTGGGCTTTTGCTCTGGCCGGAGTCTTCGGGCTGTTGTTCCTGTTCCAGTTCGCGCGTAAACACCTGCATCAACGCGCAAGGTGGTCCGGGACGGATTGGGTGGACGAGGAATAGCGTGACACTGTTTAGGATCATTTTCATTGCCCTTTCAACAACGGCCATTGCGGCCACGGGCTATGTCTCGTGGCATGGCTATGGCGCGCAGAGCCGCGATCTGGACACATCCGTTCGCGTTGGCAGCGGCGGCGGTGGATATTATCGATCAAATCGGATAAAATAGAGAGGAATCAATGAATTATCTTGCAGCAGTTCAAATTGCAGAGATTATCAGCACGGTTTTTTACACATTTCTGGGTGTAACTCTGATGTGGATCGTGTGGAAAGTGATCGACTGGATGACGCCGTTCTCGGTCGTGCATGAGATCGAAAAGGATCAGAACGTTGCCCTGGCGATTCTGATCGGGCTTCTGTTTGTGGCGGTGTCCATCATCATCGCGGCTGTCATCCTGTCATGACAACACCTCGCGGGGTTGAGGCACGCGCCGCGTGGCTGCTGGCCGCGACGTTTCTGGTGGCCGTGGCCGGGCTGATCTATGAGCTGATTGCCGCCACTCTGTCCAGTTATTTGCTGGGCGATTCCGTACGCCAGTTTTCTCTGGTGATCGGGGTCTTTCTGTCCGCGATGGGGGTAGGGGCCTGGTTGTCGAGGTTTGTCACTCAGGCGTTTTCTGGCTTTGTCTGGACGCAGATACTGCTGGGGCTGGTTGGCGGTTTCATGGCGCCGATGCTTTTTCTGAATTATGCCTGGATGGGGGAGGTGGCGGTGCCTCTTTATTCCGCCCTGATCGCCATCGGCATCCTGTCGGGGATGGAGATCCCGCTGATCGCCCGCGTCCTGGAACAGATCGGCGCGCTGAAATTCCGGTTCGAGAATGTGCTGAGCGTGGACTACATCGGTGCTCTGGCTGCCTCACTGGCGTTTCCGCTGCTGGTGATCCCGCACTTGGGGCTCATGTCCGCCAGTCTGGCTTTTGGCGCGTTGAACCTTGCTGTGGCGGGTCTTTCGCTGGCGATGTTCCGCGAATGGGCCACGCGGTGGCAGGTGGCTGTTTGGGGGCTGGCGTTCGCGGCGATGTCGGGGGCCTTGTGGCACTCGGAAAGACTGGTTTCGATCACAGAAGCTGAGCTGTTTGAGGACGACATAATCCTGTCCGAAGCCACACCCTATCAGAAGATCACTGTGACCCGGTACCGCGACCGGGTGCGCCTGTTTCTGGACCATTCCATTCAGTTCGATTCACTAGACGAACACCGCTACCATGAACCGCTTGTGCATCCCGCTATGGCGCTTGCTCCACGCCACGGCAACGTTCTGATCCTGGGGGGCGGCGATGGCATGGCTGCACGCGAGGCGCTGCGTTACGGCGACGTCCAGACGTTGACACTGGTGGACCTTGACCCGCGCGTGACTGAGCTGTTTCGGGATCACCCTGAGCTTTCAGTTTTGAACGACAGCGCTCTGCGCGATCCGCGCGTGACGATTGTCAACGAAGACGCATGGAAATTCCTGGAACGCGACAGGCGGCTTTACGATGTTATCATAATTGACTTGCCTGATCCGAAATCTATTGCGCTGTCACGGCTTTATACGCGGCAGTTCTACGGGCTGATGGCCGAACGGCTGAGTGGGAAGGGGGTCTTTGTCACGCAGGCCGGATCCCCGTTCTTTGCCACACAGGCGTTTTGGTCGCTGGTCGAAACGGTCGAGGCCAGCCGAAATCCGCAAAAGCCGGGGCAGGGGATGTATACCGTGCCGTATCACAGCTACGTGCCCAGCTTTGGCGAATGGGGTTTTGTTTTGGCCGGGTTCGAACCGATCCGCGACCGGCGGATCAGGTTGCCTGAGGGGCTGAATTACCTTGACGACGATGTCTGGCGGGCAGCGCGGGTGTTCGGTGCGGATATGGACCGGATCGAAGCAAAGCCAAACACACTACAATCGCACGCTTTGATCGGCTATTACCTAGACGGCTGGGACTACTGGTTCCGTTGATCCGCGCTCAATGCGAGTGATGTCGGATCGGGTAGGGCGCAGCTGGTCTTCGAGATAGGCAACCGCCTTGTCCGGGCGCGCGTCACCGCACATGAAAATGTCGATGGCGGCATAGCCATGCTCGGGCCAGGTGTGGATTGAGATATGAGACTCGGCCAACAGCAACACCCCGGTTACGCCGCCATGCCCGCCGAATTTGTGAAAACTGCCGGATAGAATGATGGAACCGGCGGCCAGCGCTGCACCGGTCATGGCGTCCTCGATACGGGCTGCATCAGTCAGCGCCTGACCACCGTAGTGATCAACCAGAATATGCATGCCTGACGTAGCTGTCTTTTCTGTCATGCTTGGCATGTACGCGGAAATTTGGCGGGTGGAAAGGGAGGGTGGGCGGAAAGCCGTTATTCGCTGCGTTTGCCAAACGGCATGCTTCCGTCGCGGAAGCAGACATTCGTCGTTGAGTGGCCTGTCGGGCCTGAACATTGCGGGATCGTGCCAAGCACTAGCAACTGTATTTCTCAGGCGGTCTGAGCCGACCAGTTTTGCCGAGATTTTAGGAGTGCGTTCGCGATTGTAACGAGCTTTCTAGCGACTGCTGTGATGATGA
>NZ_JBXWRJ010000034.1:0-22894 GCF_059612845.1 Ruegeria sp. YKSE079
GCTGATCGTCCTGTCCTCGCGCGGCGAGTTCGGCTTTGCCGAGGGCGGCGAGCGCGCGCATCTGAACGGGCTGGACCCGGCGATCCGCGCCAGCGCGCATTACCTGGGCGCGGATGCCGCGAACATGGAGACCATCGCCATCGAGTACCAGGAATTCGGCGATGCCCGGTTCGACGACTCGGTGGCCCAGGCCAAGGCCCGGACCAAGGTCGTGGCTGCGCAGGTCGCCGCCTGACCCCCGTCGCCGGTCAACCGCGTCAAGACAGCGACCCTGGGGGGTCGCTGTCGCCGTTTTCAGGGAGTGCCGAGCCGAGCTCATCTTGGGCATGAATTAATCTCGTTTGAGATCGGCCCGGCCCTGTCCTCACAATCCGGGGCGCATAATGGAGGAAAGTGACGTGACACGCATAAAAGGGACGATCAACCGCAGACAGTTCATCAAGCGCTCTGCCGCGACCGGCGCGCTGGCAGCTGTTCCGGGGCTCTACGCGCCGTTTGTTCACGCCCAGTCCGAGCCGCTGAAAGTCGGGTCCTGGGGCGGGTTCTTCGAAGAGGTTCTGGCCGACAAGCTGTATCCCGAGTTCACCGCCGCCACGGGCATCGAAGTGCAATCCATCGGCACCCCGAACGGCGACGCGCAGGTGGTGCAGCTGGCGCAGGCGATCCGGGCAGGCAACGTGCCCCTGGACGTTTCGGCCCTGATCCCGATCCCGATGGTGCGCGCCACCAATGCCGGGATCATCGAGCCGCTGGACATGTCGCGCATCCCCAACGCCAAATACCTGCCCGAGGTCCAGGGCGTCAGCGAAACCGCCGAAGGGATGCCCAACGGCGTGGCCTGGTTCTTCTACTTCAACATCCTTGTCACCCTGCGCGAGGATTTCCCCGAAACGCCGACCAGCTGGACCGAACTGTGGAACCCGGCGAATGCAGGTTTGGCCGGGGTGATGGCGCAGCCCGAGATTTCCAACATCATCGACATCACCGCCGCGACTTATTTCGGCGGGCCGGACATCCTGCAAACCAAGGAAGGTGTGATGGAAGTGCTGGCCAAAGTGGCCGAGCTGAAGAACACAGTTGCCCTGTGGTACCGGGATGAGGCGCAGTTCCAGAACGGTCTGGAGACCGGCGAGTTGCCGATTGGCATCTATTACAATGACGTCGCCACGGTGGCGCAGGCCGAAGGGATCGGGATCGACCGCATTTTCCCAAAGGAAGGCGCCGTCAAGAACCCGGCCTATTGGGGCATCTCCAAAGGCACCGCGCTGCGCGATCAGGCGCATGAATTCCTGAACTACACGCTGGATCCGCCGGTGCAGGCCTTGCTGGCGCGCAATCTGGGCGGCGGCCCCGTGGTGCCCAAGGATACCACCGATCTGACCGATGAGGAATGGGATCAGGTTTCGACCAGCAAGGACACTATTGCGCCTGCCTATCACCTTTATACCGATTGGGGCGACTGGACGGCGACAGAGTTCTCGCGCGCTATCTCCTGATCTGACTAACCAAGGCCCAGGATAATGACCGCACTCACCTTGGAACATGTCTGGAAGCGCTTCGGCAGTTTCGAAGCCTTGAAAGACATCAGCCTGTCGTTGCCCGCGGGCAAGTTGATCACCTTTCTTGGGCCTTCGGGCAGTGGGAAAAGCACTATGTTCAGGCTGGTCGCCGGCCTGGACAACGCCTCTGAAGGCGTCATCCGGTTTGATGGCGAAGATGTCACCAGGCTGCCGGCCTACAAACGCAATGTGGGCATGGTGTTTCAGAATTACGCCCTGTTTCCGCATCTGAACGTGTGGGAAAACATCTCATACGGGCTGAAACTGCAGAAACGCCCCAAGGCAGAGCGTCGGGCGCGGGCCGAAGAGCTGCTGGAGCTGATCAAGCTGCCGCATGTCGCGGACCGGCCGGTCAAACAGCTGTCGGGCGGCCAGCAGCAGCGCGTGTCGATCGCGCGGGCGCTGGCGATGGAGCCGCGCCTGTTCCTGCTGGACGAGCCGCTGTCGGCGCTGGACGCCAAGCTGCGCGAACATATGCAGACCGAGCTGTGCGACCTGCAGCAGTCGCTGGGCATCACCACCATCGTGGTCACGCACGATCAGCGCGAGGCGATGACCATGTCGGATGTAATTGTGGTGATTGATCAGGGCGCGATCCAGCAGGTCGGCAGCCCGCTGGAGATATATCGCAGACCGGCGACGCCATTTGTGGCCGATTTTGTCGGAACCTCGACCCTTTTGCAGGGTATCGCACGCACGGACGGCTCGTTTGAATTCAACGGGCAGAGCTTGAAGGTGCAGCCGCCGCATTGGGCCGCGCGCGATCTGACGCCGGGTCTTTTGTGCCTGCGCCCGGAACAGCTGCGGCTTACTCCGCAATCGGCGCAAACGCGCAACGCGATTGAGGTCGATGTCAGTCTGATCCGGGATCTGGGGTCCGAGATCGAGGTGCTGGCAAAGGCAGGCGCGTATGAGTTTCTGGTCAAGGAATCCCCGGGCCGGCCGCTGGGCTACAGCGTTGGGGACAAGATGCATCTGAACATCCCCGAAACCGCCCATCTGATCCAGGCGTGAACCAATGACAACTCAGGATACCGCAGTTCCCCAGCCCATGCCCCGGTTCTGGCGGGTAGACCGCAAAACCCTTATCCTGATTCCGCCGGGAATTATGCTGCTGGTCTTTTTCCTGTGCCCGTTCCTGATCATGGGGGCGGTCAGCTTCTATTACCGGGTGCCGGACGGGTTCTATGAACCCGATTTCGTGCTGACCAACTATGCCGCGTTCTTTGATCCTGTCTTCTTGACGGCGCTGGGTCGGTCGCTGACCCTTTGCGCCTTGATTTCAGTGGTTTGTGTCAGCCTGGCGGTGCCCTTCACTTATCTGGTGTCGCGGATGGGGCGGGGCATTCAGGTGCCTGTCGTTATCCTGCTGCTGTGCATCCTGACCCTTTCCGAGGTTATTCTGGGTTTCAGCTGGACCATCCTTCTGTCGCGCACAGCGGGGGTCTCGAATGCGCTGGTCTGGCTGGGCATCCTGGACCGGCCCGTGTCCTATTATCCCAGCCGGGCCGCGATCATGATCGCCATGCTGCATTTCTGTTTTCCCTTTGCAGTGCTGACGATCTATCCGCCGATCTCGCGTTTTGACCGCAGCCTGCCCGAAGCCGCCTCGACCCTGGGCGCGGGGCCGATCAGGTCGTTCTTTACCGTGGTGGTCCCGGCGCTGCGGGGGACAATCATCTCGGCCCTGGTACTGGTCTTTGTCTTTGCCCTGGGGGCCTATCTGTTCCCGCAGATGCTGGGCCGTCCGGCAGACTGGACCCTGTCGGTGCTGATCACCGATCAGGCGATCTATAAGTCCAACATTCCCTTTGCCGCCGCCATGTCCGTGTTCCTGTGCATCATCTGCTTTGCGCTGATCACCGGGGTCGGCAGGCTGACCAGAAAGACCGAAGGCTAGGCCATGCACACCCGTCTTGGAAAACTCTATGTCTTTGCCGTAGCGCTGTTTCTAATGCTGCCCTTCATCGTGGTGGCCGGCGTGTCGTTCAATGAAAAGAAGCGGCTTTACTTTCCGCCGCGCGGTTTCGGGCTGGGCTGGTACAAGGATGTGCTGAGCAGTCCGGAATGGCTGGGTCCCATCGGCACCAGCCTGATGGTGGCGGCGATTGCGACGGTGGTGGCGGTTTGCATCGCGCTGCCGATCAGCTTCATGCTGTGGCGTCACCGGGTGCTGTTCGCCAAGGCGCTGTTCGGCCTGGGGCTGGTGCCCTTCATGCTGCCGCCCGTCACCTCGGCGCTGGGTTTCCTGATCTTCTGGTCCGAGATTGGCGGCTATGGCTCGTTCTGGGCCACCACGATCTCGCATTCGGTGTTTCTGGTGACGATCCCGCTGATGATGATTTCCTTAGGGTTGGAAACCATTGATGACGCCTATCTCGATGCCGCCTCATCCCTTGGCGCCAGCGAGGGCGCGGTTTTTCGAACAGTCATCCTGCCGCTGATCCTGCCTTATATCTTTGGCGCCTCGGCCTTTTGTTTCGTCCTCAGCATGAACGAATACATCATCGCCTTCATGGTAGCAGGCTTCACCGTTGAAACGCTGCCCATCAAGGTGGTGAATTCGCTGCGCTACGGCTACTCCCCGGCGATGGCGGCGGTGTCGGTCTTTGCGGTGCTGGCGGCGGCGGGGCTGTTCCTGACCGTGGCCCGGTTCGGGGACCTTCTGAAAATGGTCGGCGCGCTGGATAAAGCTGATTGAGCGCCCGCCGAACCCTGCCGCAAAGGAGCACAAAGATGCGCGCTGCCGTTCCGCCTGCCACGTTCCAGACGCGGGTTCGCGTTGACAGCCCAAGCCTGGAAAACCCGTTTGAGTGGCGCACGACCACAGCGCAGGATCTGTGCGCAGGCCGCAGGATCGTCATTTTCGCCGTCCCGGCGGCGTTCTCGCCGGTCTGTTCGGATGAACACCTGCCCGGGTTCGAAGCACATTACGATGAGATCCGGGCCCAGGGCATTGATGAGATCTATTGCCTGTCCGTGAACGACGCTTTTGTCATGTTCCGCTGGGGGCAGGCCCAGGGCATCGAAAAGGTCCAGATGATTCCGGATGGCAATGCCGATTTCACCCGCAGAATGGGGATGCTGGTGGAATACACCGCCGATGGGATGGGGTTGCGTAGCTGGCGTTATGCCATGGTCGTGAATGACGGGCGCATCGAATGCCTGTTGCCCGAACCCGGCTTTGGCGACAATGCCCCGGACGCGCCGATGGCCGCCTCCGATGCAGGATCGCTGCTGTCCTGGCTGAAGGAAAATCCAACGGGTTGAGCACTCAAAGCGGAGCTGTTTGCATGACATATCATTGGTTAATCCTGATCCTTGCCGGGGCGTTTGAAATCGGCTGGCCCATCGGGCTCAAGAACGGATCGGGCGAGAATGGCACGAATTGGTATTGGATCGCCTTTGCTGTCAGCAGCATGGTGGCCAGCGGGTTTTTCCTGTTTCTGGCGCAAAGGGCCATTCCCATCGGCACCGCTTATGCGGTCTGGACCGGGATCGGCGCGGCGGGCACTTTTCTGATCGGCGTCATGGTCTTTGCCGAGGCCGCAACGGCGGGCCGGATGCTGGCGCTGGCCCTTATTGTATCGGGAGTGGTGCTGTTCAAGGTCAGTTCGTGAGCCTTGCGCCAGGGCCCGTTCCTGTTTCCCAAGCGGAACATGACGTTTGCGGCGAACGCGATGGCACAGAGGGAGAGCTTCGGGCTGCTGATTGGCGCCAGCCGGGTCTTCTGGGGAGCCGTTTGCAATCACGGGCCGGTCTGCCTCAGCCCCGGCCCGCCGCGGTGCGCAAGGCTTGGGCGTTTAAAGTCTGGTTTGAAGCCGCCTCTGCGGCGGCAGGCGAGTCCTGCGGAAAAATTTCAGACTTATTTCCGAGTCAAGCCTGTATCGGCTGAGCAATTCGAAAGCTGGAGGTGTGAAAAACTCATCATGGCGGGGTTGAACGCGCCCTATACTGTGCTGCGTCAAGCCGCGGAGAGCGCAATGCTGTTTCCAAAGCGCGCAGAGCAGTCCGGCGCTTTGCCCCGGCTGGTCTCCAGCTATCGCAGGGACGCGGGGGAAGCCTCCGGATAGAGACTGGAAAAGGGAAGGAGCCGTGGTATCGCTGACGTGATTTCAAACAGGCACACGGATGAGCCATGGAAGGTCGGGATGCTGTTTTCCCAGACCGGCTATATGGCGCTGATCGAAGAGACGCAGTTTCGCGGCACCATGGTGGCCGTGAAAGAACTGAATGACAATGGCGGCATCAACGGCCGCGAAGTCGAACCAGTCATCTACGATCCGGCCTCGCAAAACGCCCTGTTCCGGACTCACGCGCATAGGATGATGGCCAATGATGGCGTGTCGACCATTTTCGGATGCTACACCTCGTCCAGCCGCAAGGCGGTGCTGCCGGTTGTTGAGCGTCTGAACGGGCTGCTGTGGTACCCGACGCTGTATGAGGGGTTCGAATATTCACCCAATGTGATCTATACCGGAGCGGCCCCCAACCAGAATTCAACCGCGCTGATCGAGTATCTGATCAACACCTATGGGGATCGCTTCTATTTCATCGGTTCCGACTATATCTATCCGCATGAAACCAACAGGGTCATGCGCGAGCTGCTGGAAAGCCGCGGCGGAAAGCTGGCAGGCGAAAAGTACGTGCCGCTGAATGCAAGGCGCGAGGATTTCTTTGCGGTGATGCGCGAGATCAAACGGGCGCAGCCGAATGTGATATTCTCGACTGTGGTCGGCATGGCGACGGTCTACCTGTATCAGACGTATAATGACTTCAATCTCGATCCCAACACCGTCCCGATTGCCAGCCTGACCACGACCGAGGCCGAAGTGCAGGCCATGGGCGCGGATGTGGGCGAAAAACACATCACCGCCGCGCCCTATTTTCAAAGCCTCAACAGCGACCGGAATTCCAAGTTTCTCAAGCTCTACCGGGATATGTACGGCGATGCCGAAGCCATCAACATGTGTGCCGAAGCGGCGTATTTTCAGGTTCACATGTTCGCCAAGGCGCTTGAGATGACCAATACGCTGGATCCCGACATTCTGCGACCCATGGTTTTGGGCCAAAGCTTTGACGCGCCGCAGGGCAGGGTCAGTATCAACGAAAACAACTCGCACACGGATCTTTGGGTCAGGGTTGGGCGTGTGACCCGCCTTGGCCAGTTCGAGATTGTCTGGGAGTCGATGCAGGCGGTGGCCAGCGACCCCTATCTGGTCAACCTGCATGACGCGCGCGCCTAGGGGGATCGAATTGTGAAACCACGCCAGGGGGCCAGAAAACCCGGCTGCTCATCCGGCCTCGTCAATCTGTCCAACCTGCGGGTGACGATGTGCTGCAAACGCGATGCCGCCACGGATGAGCAGATCCGCGCCCTGCAAAGGCAGCGGATGGAAGTGTCTTGCATGTGGCCCCCGCCCGCAGGCCGTTTGGATGCCGATATGGACATCCTGATCTGCGATTATTTTCCGCAATTGGTCGATCTGATCCCCTGGGTCGCGGGGGATGCCAAGGCGGCGCTGATCGTGCTGGTGCCGTCGGGCCAGTGGTATGACGACAACCTGCTGGTTGCTTGCGCCGCTCACGCCGTGGTTCAGAAACCGTTTCAGGGCGGGTTTCTAACCACTGCGGTCAAATTGGCCTGGAGTCATTACCGCTATGAAAGGCGGATGCTGGACCGGGTGGCGAAGCTGGACGGCGTTGTGCGCACCATGCGCGACATTGAACGGGCAAAACTGATCGTCATGGCAGAGCAAGAGGTCGATGGAGACACCGCCTATCGGCAGATCAGACAGTCCGCGATGCAGTCGCAAACCTCAATTTCTGCGGTTGCGAGATACATCATCGAATCTTCGAAAATCTGAGCGCTTTTTGCAGATACTCCGCATAACTCATTAAAATAAATGAAATTAATTTGATTGCGCAGGTGCGGCATATTTTTCGAATTTTCACAATTGACTCAAATTTCGAAGTGATGCAGCCTTTTCACACCTGAAAAATCAGGGCAGCAAAAACGCTGCAAAAAATGGAAACGGCAAAAAAGCCTCCGAACCAGACCGCTGGTCTGTTCGGGGGCTTTTTTGCGTCAACAGGGAAGAAAAAATGTCGATCACACGTCGTAATTTGCTGAAGACGTCCGGTGCCTTCGCAACCGCTGCCGCCATTGGCACCCCCCATATCTGGAGCAAGAATGCCGGCATGGCCTATGCCGCAAATGGCGAGATCAATGTGGGGGTTCTGTTCTCGCTGACCGGCACCACGGGCATTATCGAAGAGTCCCTGAACAAGGCGACCCTGCTGGCCATTGAAGAGATCAACGATGCCGGCGGCATCAACGGAATGCGGATCAATCCGATTGTCGAGGATCCGGCCTCGGACCCGGCCACTTTCGCGTCCAAGGCGCGCAAGCTGGTAGTGGGCGACAATTGCGTGTCGGTGTTCGGATCCTACACCTCCGCCAGCCGCAAGGCGGTTCTGCCGGTCTTTGAAAAACGCGACAACCTGTATTTCTATCCGACCCTGTATGAGGGCCGGGAGTGTTCGAAAAACGTTGTCTATACCGGCGCCGTCCCGAATCAGCAGCAGGATGAGTTCATCCCCTGGCTGGTGAAAAACTTCGGCAAGAAATTCTTCCTGATCGGGTCGAACTACATCTATCCGAAAGAAGAAAACAATTATTGCAAAAAACTGCTGGCGGAACTGGGCGGCGAAGTGGTGAACGAAGAATACGTGCCGCTGGGCCATTCCGAATTCAGCTCGGTCATCAACAAGATCAAGGCAACGCAGCCGGATGTGATCTTCTCAACCGTGGTGGGCGATTCCGTTGTGGCGCTGCATCGTCAGTATCGCGCGGCGGGTCTGGATCCTGAAAAGATGCCAATGGCCAGCCTGACCACATCCGAAAACGAAGTGGCGGCGATGGGCGGCGATGCGGCTGCGGGCCACTTTACCTCGGCGCCCTATTTCATGGTGCACCAGTCGCCGGAGAACGAGAAATTCGTTGAGGCATACCGCGCGCGCTGGGGGGGCGACAAGGTGACCCATTTCGTGTCCGAGCCGTCCTATTTCCAGGTTTACCTGTTCAAGCAGGCCGTCGAGCAGCTGGCCGCCAGCGACATCAGCCCGCAGAACATCCGCGAAGCGATCAAAGGGCAGGAAACGATCGCACCGCAGGGCAAGATCCGCCTGGAGGGCGATAATCTGCACACCTGGCTGTGGCCCAAAATCGCAGTGGCGAAGTCCGACGGCCAATTCGAGGTGCTGCAGGATTCCAAGGAATGGCAAAAGCCCGTTCCCTATGCTGCCTACCCGGATCAGACCTGCGCCGAAAGCGGCCTGATCAAGGCCTGACGCAGGCAGATGGCCCGATGGGATGGCGGCCGTGTTCCGCCGTTCCGCCGGCCCCCGGCAACCACTCAACGCGGGTATCCCATGGACTTCCTCTTACAAAACCTCATCACCGGTCTCAGCATCGGGTCAATACTTCTGCTTGTCGCGCTTGGTCTGGCGATCATCTACGGATCGATGGGCATCATCAACATGGCGCATGGAGAGTTCATCATGCTGGGGGCCTATGGGGCCTGGGCGATGAACACGTTTTTCGGCGTCGGCACCCTGGGAAGCCTGGTCATCGTCTTCTTCGGGGTCGGGCTGCTGGGGTTCCTGATCGAACGCAGCGTGATCCGGCATCTGTATTCGCGGCCGCTGGATACAATTCTGGCCACATGGGGCATCGGTATCATCCTGCAACAGGTGGTGCGGCTGATCGCCGGGGGCGAGCTGCGTTATGTCGAGATGCCCAGCGTCCTATCGGGGACGGTGAGTATTCTGGGCACGGACGTCTCTGGCTATCGGGTGTTCATGTTGGGTTTTGTCGCAGCGTTGTTTGCGATGACTTGGTTCTTAATGTTCAAGACTGAATTCGGATCGAAACTGCGCGCGGTTGTGCAGGACCCCGGCATCGCATCGTGTTTCGGGGTAAATTCCGGCCGGGTTTATTCACTGACCTTCGCCTATGGCGCCGGGCTGGCCGGGCTGGCCGGAGCGCTGATCGCGCCGCTCAAGAGTGTCGCGCCCGAAATGGGAACCACCTATGTGGTCGACGCCTTTTTCGTCGTGGTTCTGGGCGGGGTGCAAAGCCTGTTCGGCACCGCCGCCAGCGCCTTTCTGCTGGGCGAGGCGACGGGCAGCCTGGGCTATGTCTGGAACGACACCATCGCCAAGGCGGTGGTGCTGCTCATCATCATCGTGCTGATCCGGTTCCGCCCGCAGGGCCTGTTTGCTTTCAAGGTGCGGGGGTGAGTGCCATGAAAACCAATGGGCTTTTTGGCATGACACGCCGAACCACTAATCAGGTTGCCGTCTATGGCCTTGTGTGCCTTGCGCTTTTTGCGCTGCCCACGATCCTGGACAATGACTTTCTGCTCAACCGCTACTCGCGCTATCTGGTCTTTGGCATGGTGTCGATGGCGCTGTGCCTGTCCTGGGGCTATGCCGGTATCCTGAACCTTGGGCAAGGGCTCAGCTTCGGGCTTGGGTCCTACTGCATGGCGATGGCGCTGAAACTGCGCACCGTGCCGGTGCATACCGGATCGGAGGGTTTGCCGGACTTTATGGTCTGGAACAATGTCGAGACGTTGCCGTGGTTCTGGCAGCCGTTTTATTCCATGACCTTCACCCTGCTGGCGGGAATCCTGCTGCCGGTGGTTCTGGCTGGCTTCATTGGCTGGTTCATGTTCAGAGGACGCATCACCGGCGTGTTCGTCGCCATCATCACGCTGGCCACGCTTGTTGTGGTGAACCTGTTGATCATCGACCAGCAATCCTATACCGGCGGCTTCAACGGCATTACCGACCTGGCCCAGCTGGAGCTGTTCGGGGTCGAGTTCGATGCCTATTCCAAAAGCACCTACTACCTGGTCGCGGCCTGCCTGTCGGCAAGCCTGTTTGGCGGCCTGGTCCTGACCAACAGCAAAACGGGTCTGATCTTTCAGGCGATCCGCGACGAAGAAAACCGCGTGCGGTTCTTTGGCTATGACGTGGCAAGCTACAAGACGCTGGCCATGTGTGTCTCTGCTGCCATCGCGGGGCTGGCGGGGATGCTTTACACCGTGGTGATGGAGTTCGCTTCACCCACTTTCCTGGGTGTGCCGCTGAGCTTGTCGATCGTGATTTGGTGCGCTGTTGGCGGACGGCAAAGCCTGTTGGGCGCCGCTCTAGGGGCGATGCTGGTTTCGGGTGTGCAGGGCGCATTGTCTGAAACCGAGCTGTTCCTGGATACCTGGACCCTGATCATGGGTTTCCTGTTCGTGGTGATCGTTCTGTTCCTGCCGAACGGGCTGGCTGGTTTTCTGGACGCTGTCAAAGCCCGGTTCGCTCGCAAACCCCAAGGCGGCGGGGCACAGACCGCAGCCGGCGACATTGTGACCATCAGATCGAAAGCGGAGCAGTCATGAGCGGCCATCTGAATATCGACAGCCTTTGCGTTCAGTTCGGCGGGTTCAAGGCCGTGACCGATCTGAGCCTGGACATCAAACAAGGCGAGTTGCGCTGCCTGATCGGCCCCAACGGGGCGGGCAAGACCACGGCGCTGGATCTGATCTGCGGCAAGACGAAACCCACCAGCGGGTCGATCAAATACCGCGGCCAGGAACTGGCTGATGCCGAGGAGCACATTATCGCCCGGGCCGGCATCGGGCGGAAATTCCAGGTGCCCAGCGTGTTCAAGCAGCTGACCGTGCGTCAGAACCTTGAGGTTGCGCAATGCCGCGAAGTGGGGGTTTTCAAGAACCTGTTCAGGCGCGCGCAATCGGCGGATTCCGACGGGCTTGAGGTGCTTGCGGAATTCGTGGGCCTGCAGGACGCGCTGGACAAGACCGCGGCTTTCCTGTCGCACGGGCAAACCCAGTGGCTGGAGATCGCACTGCTGCTGGCGCAGGACAGCGAGCTGATCCTGCTGGATGAGCCCACAGCCGGAATGACCATCGGCGAAACTCAAAAAACCGCCGAGATCTGCAATCGCCTCAAGGGCAAGCACACGCTGATCGTGGTGGAACACGACATGGGGTTTGTCCGCGAAATCGGCGACGTCCTGTCGGTGATGCATCAGGGATCTTTGCTGGCCGAAGGCAGTACCGCTGAGATCAGCAACAACGCCAAGGTCAAAGAAGTCTATCTGGGATCGATTGGAATTGAAGATGCTTAATCTGAAGAACCTGAACGGGTACTACGGCAACTCCCGTGCGATCAAGGACATCAGCATTGATGTGGAAGACCGCGAGTTTCTGTCGGTGCTGGGGCGCAATGGGGTGGGCAAAACCACATTGATGCGGGCGATCTTCGGCCTTTTGGACAGGACCGAAGGGGCCATCCTGTTCGATGGGCAGGACCTGAGCCGGATGCCCACCCATGAACGCGCCAAGGCCGGGATTGGCTATGTTCCGCAGGGCAGGGGGATCCTGCCGCAATTCACCGTGGGCGAGAACCTGAACATGGGCGGTTTTGCCCGCACCAGCGGCCGCGGGCAGGAGTTGCAGGAAACGGTCTTTGAGATGTTTCCGATCCTCAAGGAATTCATCAACCGCAAGGGCGGCAACCTGTCCGGCGGACAGCAACAGCAACTGGCCATCGGCCGCGCCCTGCTGACGGACCCCAAGGTGATCGTGCTGGATGAACCGACCGAGGGCATTCAGCCAAATATCGTGGAACAGATCGAAGACGCGATCATTTCGCTCAACCGCGACCACAATATCACCATTCTGCTGGTCGAGCAGGACATCAAGTTCTCGCGCCGGGCAAGCCAACGGTTCGTGATCCTTGAAAAGGGTTCAGTCGTGTCATCCGGCCCGATAGCCGAGCTGAGCGATGATCTGGTGCACGAACACATGGCCGTCTGACCAACCCATAGAAAACCGCATGAAACCAACAGGAGGACTCCATGCAACACGGTGACATTTCCAGCAGTAACGACAGCGTCGGCGTTGCCGTCGTCAACTATAAAATGCCGCGCCTTCATACCAAGGCAGAGGTGCTTGAGAACGCGCATAAAATCGCTGAGATGATCAAAGGCATGAAGGTCGGCCTGCCGGGTATGGATCTGGTGATCTTCCCTGAATATTCGACGCACGGCATCATGTACGACCCGAAGGAGATGTACGAAACCGCCTCGACTGTGCCGGGGGATGAGACCGAGATTTTCGCCGAAGCCTGCCGCAAGGCTGATGTGTGGGGCGTGTTTTCGATCACCGGGGAGCGGCATGAGGAACATCCCAGCAAGGCGCCCTACAACACGCTGATCCTGATGAACAACAAGGGCGAGATCGTGCAGAAATACCGCAAGATCATGCCCTGGGTGCCGATTGAGGGCTGGATGCCGGGCGATTGCACCTATGTCTCCGAGGGGCCCAAGGGGCTGAAGATCAGCCTGATTATCTGCGACGACGGGAATTATCCCGAGATCTGGCGCGATTGCGCGATGCGCGGGGCGGAGCTGATCGTGCGCTGTCAGGGCTATATGTACCCCTCCAAGGATCAGCAGGTGGTGATGTCCAAGGCGATGGCCTGGGCCAATAACTGCTATGTGGCGGTGGCCAATGCGGCAGGTTTCGACGGGGTCTATTCCTATTTCGGGCATTCCGCGATTATCGGCTTCGACGGCCGCACCCTGGGCGAATGCGGCGAGGAGGAGATGGGCATCCAATATGCGCAGCTGTCGACCTCGTTGATCCGCGACGCGCGCAAGAACGGCCAGTCGCAGAACCACCTGTATAAGCTCCTGCACCGTGGTTACACCGGCATGGGGAAATCGGGCGAGAATGAAAACGGCGTCGCGGCCTGCCCCTATAATTTCTACTCGAAATGGGTCAACGACCCCGAGGGCACCCGCGAAATGGTCGAGGCGCTGACCCGTTCCACCCCCGGCACGTCCGAGGCCCCGATCCCCGGCATCACCAACGACAAGACCAAAGTGCACAGGTGAATTTCATCTGACCCGGCAGCCCCCGTATTGGGGGCTGCACCCCTATTCACTGACGGCAGCCCTCTGCCAGCCCCCTTTAAAAAAGCAGTGTCACCATGAATCTGGAAACCTACAAAATTCAAGACGAACCCTTCTACCACGCTTCGGGTAATGAGATTGCCACTTTCGAGGCGGCCCACAAGGATCGGATTCCCCTGATGCTGAAGGGGCCGACCGGGTGCGGCAAAACGCGGTTTGTCGAACATATGGCGTGGAAACTGGGCAAACCGGTCATCACCGTCGCCTGCCATGAGGATATGACGGCCTCGGACTTGGTGGGCCGGTATCTGCTGGATGCGGAAGGCACGGTCTGGCATGACGGTCCGCTGACGCTGGCAGTGCGCCATGGCGCGATCTGTTATCTGGACGAGATTGTCGAAGCCCGGCAGGACACCACTGTGGTGATCCACCCCCTGACCGATGACCGACGCATTCTGCCGTTGGACAAGAAGAACGAGCTGGTGCAGGCGCACCCGGATTTCCACCTCGTGATTTCTTACAACCCCGGCTATCAGAGCGTGCTGAAGGATCTCAAGGAATCCACCAAACAGCGTTTTGCTGCGCTGGATTTCGATTATCCGGATGAGGCGCATGAGGCGGCGATCATCGCGCAAGAGGCAAATGTGGGCCTGGATCTGGCCAAGACGCTGGTCAAATTCGGAGAATGCTCGCGCAATGTCAAAGGCCACACGCTGGCCGAAGGCGCCTCAACCCGGATGCTGATACAGGCCGGGCGGCTGCACAGCCAGGGGCTGGGCATCAAGGAAGCCGCTCAAACCGCGATCATCCTGCCGATCACCGATGACCGGGATGCGCGCAAAGCCCTGAACGACATGTTCACGGCCTGTCTGTAAGAGGCGGGACGGGGATGGACACAGCCACTTTGCCCGCAGAGGCCGGAACCGGCCTGATCGCCTCAGCCGCGATCGCGCACCTGCCGCGCAAACCGGATCAGCTGCTGTGGCAGGAAGCCGTGGCGAATCTGCCCGGCAGGGTGCTGAGCCGGTCCTTTCTGCTGGATTTTGCCGAAAGCGCAGCCGAAATCAGCAAGGTTTTCGGAGCTGAGGTGTTCCGCGCCCTGCTGCAGACGGCGGACTACCTGCGCCTGCACGCCGGGCCTGACGCCGCGCGGGCGTTCATCGCCAATCTGCGGCCGGCGATCCGGCAAATTCCCGACGGCGAAAGCTTCGTGATCTGGCTGCGCGCGATGCGGCAACTGACCGATGCGGCGCCGCGGCAGGTGGCGGATGTTTGCGAGATGTCGCAGAGCTTGCTGGCCAAACTGGATGCGATCGGGTTTCAGCGCTGGATGGCAACCGGGGTGTCCTCTTCTGCGGCCGACCCCGAACGGCTGCGGAGCTATTTCGCGTTGGAAGACCCTGCCGCGCGTCACGTGCTGGAACTGGAGGCAGGCACGGTCCGGCTGGCCGATCTGGAAAAAACCCTGACCTCGCTGCCGCTGGGCCTTTGGCGCAAGCGGGTGATCTTGCGGGCGGCGGGTTTCAATGACGGAAAAACCCATACCCGCACCAGTTTTGACGGCACGTTCATCCGGGTGCCGGTCAGCTATGCGGGCTATCAAAGCGATCAGGCGGAACGCCTGTTCAAGGCCGCGGTCACCCATGTCGGCGCGCATATCGAGCATATGGGCGGGCGCCGCCTGCCCAAGGCGCTAAAACCGGTCCAGATCGCGCTGGTCTCAATCCTCGAAGATACCCGTGCAGAGCTGCTGGCCGCGCGCAAATATCCCGGCCTGCTGGATTTGTGGAAATCATTTCACACGGTTCCGGGCCATGCCCAGATGCAGGAAACCGGCCGGAACGGTGTCTGTTATGTGGCGGCCGACACGGCGCCGGCCACCAGCAATCTGCTGGCCAGGCTGGCGCGCGCCCTGATCGATGAGGATTTCGCCGATGATCACCCCTGGGTCCGGAAAGGCCGCATGATGTTCCGCAATGCAGGCCCCGATTGGGACCCCGGTGACATCCGGCGGATCGGCGTTCTGCTGGGCAATGATATTGGCCAGATGCGGCTGCAGTTCAACGCCAAGACCTATGTGGTCGAACCGGCCTATCGCGACGACAATATGGGCCTATGGGATTTCGGCGAACCGCCCGAAGATGCGGAAGATGATCTGGACACCGTGCTGGCCTCGGTGCGGATCGAGAAGAAAGAGCAGGACAGCCCGGACACCGATCCGCAACCGCCGAGCGATCTGGACGAAACCGAAGCCAGACACCGCCCGGTCAACCCCGAGGAGGATGCGGCGGTTCCAATCTGCAAATTGCCGGAATGGGATTGCAAGGCGGGCAGCCTGCGCCCCGGCTGGGTGACTCTTGTCGAGCCCCGGCCGAGAACTGCACCGCCGCATATCATCGATGCCATCGTGGCAAAACACAGCGATGTGGCAGCACGGATCGAAAGCCTGGTTCGGCAATCCAGGATTGGCCAGATCAAACGTTTGAAACGGCAGCGCGAAGGCGACCGGCTGGATCTGGACGCTTGCATCCGGCACCGCATTGACCTGCGCGCCGGTCAGATCCCCGATAGCGGCCTTTATGAAACCACGGCCTTTTCCCAGCGGGACCTGTCGGTTCTGGTGTTGCTCGACATCTCGGAATCTACCAAGGATTTTGTCAACGGCACCGCCAAGTCGATCTATCATCTGCAGCGCGAGGCACTTGCGCTGCTGGCCGAGGCGATGCATGGCATGGGCGATCCGTTTGCCTTGCACGCGTTCTGTTCCGATGGCCGCAGCGAGTTGAAGTACCATCAGATCAAAAGCTTTGGCTTTCCCTACAATGATCAGGCCAAAAGCCGGCTTGCCGGTCTTCGGCCGGGATATTCCACACGCATGGGCGGTGCCCTCCGCTTTGCCGGTCAAGAGATTGCCGCTCAAACGACCCGGCGCAAACTGGTTCTGGTCATCACGGATGGCGAGCCATCGGATATTGATGTCAGCGATCCGGACTATCTGATCGAAGACACCCGCAAGGCGGTCATGGAACTGGCCGCGAGCGGCATAGATGTTTTTGCGATAGGATTGAACGGGGAAGACAATATGGCCCTGCCCCGGATATTTGGTGCCCGCAACATTGTTCAAACCAGTGATCTGGAGAGTTTGCCCGAACGCCTGCCCATGCTGTATTTCCGCCTTGTCGGATAGAGAGGAACGACCGCAGGCCGGCCGCAAGAGACGTTGGATCCCGGCGCAGGGGCCTGCGCGAGGCAAGGGCGTTTTGTGCGGTATTGCGGCGGTTGGAAACCGCAACTCATCTTTATCCTGAGGTTATCTCATTTGATCGCAACACCAAGCCGCAGCATGTTTCGGACAAGCTGCAGGGGAGGGCGTCTTGGCTGCTGTATTGAGTGTCACCGGGGTTTCGAAGGCCTTTGGGGCCGTTCAGGCATTGAACAAGGTCACCTTCGAAGCCAATCGCGGCGAGTGCATTGCGATCCTCGGCGAAAACGGCGCGGGCAAGACCAGCCTGGCAAGTGTGCTGATGGGCCTTTATCAGCCGGATCGCGGCAGGGTTGCCCTGAACGGGGCGCCATGCGAGCTGACAAATCCCTCGGTAGCACTTGAAAACGGAATTGGCATGATCCACCAGCATTTCAGCCTGGTGGAAAACATGACCGCGCTGGAAAATATCCAGATCGGGCTGCCGGCTTCCAAGCGCACGCCGCGCGCCCTGGGCGATGTTGAGGCCATTTGCGCCGACTTCAGGTTCAAGGTGGATTTTTCCGCCAAGGTCGAAGACATGCCGGTGGGCATGAAACAGCGGGTTGAAATCATCAAAGCACTGTACCGCAATGTTTCGATCCTGATTTTGGATGAGCCGACCAGTGTTTTGGCCCCAACCGAGGTGCAGCCGTTTCTGGAAGAAATCCGCGTCATGGTTGAAAAGGGGCTGACGGTTCTTCTGATCACGCACAAGCTGGAAGAAATCGTGCAGGCTGCCGACCGGGTTCTGATCATGCGTCACGGCCGGATCGAGGGAGATCTGGCAGTCTCCGAAACAGAAACCCGCAGAATGTCCGCGCTGATGATGGGCAGCGGCGATGCCGGACCCGGCTTGGCGCAGAATGTTCTGCGCGAGCCGGGCAGGGTTGTGAGCAGCGAGGTGGCCCTGTCGCTGGCCAATGTATCTGTGGTCACGGACGACGGCGTCCGCATTCTGGATAACATCAGCATTGAAATTGCAAAGGGCGAAGTCCTGGGGGTCGCGGGGATTGACGGCAACGGGCAACGCGAGCTGTCTGAAGCGATCGGCGGTCTGCTGAACATAACCCATGGTGCAATCGTTCTTGATGGTGAGGACATCAGCGGCCAGACAATTTCGGAACGCATTGCGGCTGGCATCGGGTTTGTTCCGGAAGACCGCCATGCAGAAGGTCTGGTTCTGTCCCTCAGCGTGGCAGAGAACACGGCAATTCGCACCATTCAGGACCCGAAATTCCGAAACGGCGGCTTGGTGAACCGGCGTGCGATCGGGACTTATGCTGACGCGCTGATCTCGGAATATGACATACGCCCGAAAGATCCCTCGCTTCCTGCGTCGGCGCTGTCGGGCGGCAACCAGCAAAAAGTTGTCCTGGGGCGGGAAATCGAAACCGCATCGCGTTTGCTGGTGGTGGTCCAGCCGACAAAGGGGCTGGACGTTGGCGCCACCCGCTTTGTTCAGCGGAAGATCCTCGAGGCGTCCCGGCGCGGTGTTGCGGTGCTTTATATCTCGACCGAACTGGAACATGTTCTGGAGGTGTCGGACCGTGTGGCCGTCATCGCGTTTGGCAGAATTACCGGGGTGGTCGATCCCGCAGCAACCTCTTCTCAGGAAATCGGAATGCTGATGACTGCGAGCAACGGAAGGTGACATGAACGCCAAGCAAATTCAGTTTCGTGTCCTTATGGCAATTGTGATTGCCCTGAGCCTTGGAGCCGTGCTGATCGTCATCGACGGCCACAATCCTCTGGCCGCCTACGGCGCCCTCCTCAATGAGTCCTTTCTCGATTATTGGGGGCTTTCCAACACGCTTGTGAAAGCCTCTCCGATGCTGCTGGCCGGTCTGGCGGTGATCCTGCCGCTGCGGGCGGGTGTGTTCAATATCGGCGGGGAAGGCCAGATTTACATGGGCGGGCTGTTCGGCGCCCTGGTCGCGTTGAACATTCCCGATACGCCTGGGGTGCCTGGCCTGATCGCGATCTTTGGCGCGGCCGCTGCCGGGGGCGGTCTGTGGGCGGCTTTCCCGGCTTACCTGCGGGCCTACAAAGGGACCAACGAAGTGATCGTCACCCTGTTGATGAACTTCGTCGCGATTCACATTGTCAGCTATGCCGTATCCGGGCCCTTGATGGCCGAGGGCGCGCCCTATCCCTATTCCGAAGAGATCGCGGATCAGTTCAAGCTTCCGATCCTCATGCCGCGCTCGGATGCCCATCTTGGCGTGCTGATCGGATTGCTGGCTGCGGTTTTGCTCTATTTCTGGATCCGTTCGACCCCCTCGGGCTTCCGCCTGGATCTTGTCGGGCGAAACCCCCGGGCGGCCACCTATGCAGGCGTAAACGCCAAGCGCAATATCATGATGTCGATGATTGCCGGTGGCGCACTTGCGGGTCTGGCCGGTGCAATCGAGGTCGCCGGGCTGAAGTACCGGCTGTTCCACCTGTTCAGCGACGGCTACGGGTACGACGGTATCGTGGTTGCCTTCCTGGCCGCGCTCAACCCCATTGTGGCCCCAGTAGCGGCCTTCTTTTTGGCCGGGCTTTCGGCCGGGGCCGGAACCATGCAGCGCTCTGTCGGCGTTGAAGGCGCTGTTGTTGAGGCGATTGAAGGGATCATTGTCATCTGCGTTGCGGCCGCCCTGGTCGTTCGCGAGCAGTCAACCGGCGCCGGCTGGCTGAAACGCCTTGCGGCGAAACGGAAAAAAACTGCAGGAGGCGTGTAATGTCCGGTCTTGATGCGGCTTTGATTTCGGATGTTCTGGCCTCGAGCGTCCGGCTGGGCACCCCGATTGCATTTGCCGCGCTTGGCGGCGTTTTCGCCGAGCGCAGCGGCACCTACAACGTCGCCCTGGAAGGTGGGATGCTGTCAGGCGCCCTGGGGGCGGCTTCGGGGGTGTTTGTTACGGGAAGCGTAGCGGCCGGCCTGGCTTGCGGTCTGATTTGCGGGATGCTGACGGGTCTGTTGCTGGGCGGGCTGGTCATCAGGCTGCGCGTCAACCAATTGGTCGCGGGTTTGGCCGTCAACATCCTGGTGGCTGGATTGACGGCCTTCGGGGCGCGGCTTGTGTTTGGGGATATGGCTGGAGGCGCAAGAGTCGCCGGATTTTCGGTCGTGGAGATCCCGGGGCTAAGCAGCCTGCCCGTGGTTGGCAGTGCGTTTTTCATGCAGGATCCGTTGTTCTACTTTCTTATTGCCATCGGCGGGTTGAGCTGGTGGTGGCTGTTCCGGTCGAATGCGGGCCTGGATTTCCGGGCCGTTGGTGAAAACCCGCGCGCGGCTGATGTGGCGGGGGTGCCCGTGTTCCGGTTCAAATACCTTGCGCTGGCAATCAGCGGCGCCTTGGCCGCGTTGGGCGGGATGCATCTGGTGTTGTCGCAAGTCTATGTCTTCACCGAAGGGATGAGCGCGGGCAAAGGCTTTATCGCACTGGCGGCGATCATCCTCGGGCGGTGGTCTCCGGCGGGCGCGATTGCGGCGGCGCTGCTGTTCGGGTTCTTTGACGCGGTTCAGTTCAAACTGCAGTTCAGCAATCCTGACGTGCCCTACCAGCTGTTCCTGATCCTGCCCTATGCGGCCTCCCTGGCGGCCCTGATCTTCCTTGTGGGGAAAACACGGGCACCTGCGTCGGTTGGCGAGGCTTATGTCCGGGAGCAGCGGTAGGCTGGGCGGTTTTTCAGGTCCGGTCTCATCGGGTTTCAGCGCCGGCAGATGGCGGTTGCAGCCGGAGCGGCGGCAACAATTTACTCATCTTAACCCTGAGGAAACATCATTTTTCGCAGCCCCTCCTTACGCGCAAAGTCGGACGCATAAATGCTAGGGAGGAAATACCTATGAAATTCCGCAACTTTGTTGCCGCGGGTCTTGCCGCGCTTTGCCTGCCGGCCTTTGCGGCCGGTGCCGAAGGCATCAAGAGTGCAGCCATCGTGATGCCGGGGTCCGTTTCCGACAATGGCTGGAACCAGGCCGGGTATGAGGGGCTTGCAAACGCAGGAAAGGATCTTGGCTTTGAAACCGCCTACAGCGAAAGCGTGCATCAGCCTGAGCAGATCGAAGTTCTGAGCGACTATGCACGGCGCGGCTACGGCCTTGTCATCGGCCACGGCGGCGAGTTCCAGGACGCCGTAGAGCGGGTGGCCGGTCGCTTTCCCGACACGATGTTCATGATCAACAACGGCTTGGGAACCTCGGAGAATATCGCAAACGCCGATTTCTATTTCAGCCAGATTGCGTATCTGATGGGCTATGTGGCCGGCTCGATGACGGAAACCGGTACCATCGGCGTCATTGCCGCGCAGAAGTTCAAATTCACCAATGACACTGTTGCGGGCTACGAGAACGGCGCAAAGGCTGCCAACCCGGATGTCAATGTTCTGGTTACCTGGACCGGCGATTGGGATGATGTCGCGAAAGGCAAAGAGGCGGCGCTGAACCAGATCTCACAAGGCGCCGATGTCGTGTGGCCGACGATGGACAGTGCGACCCTGGGCTCCATGCAGGCAGTTCAGGAGAAGGGCGTCTACGGGATTGGCATCTATCGCGACGCGATCAACGAATGGCCTGAGATTCTGCAATCGGCCATTCTGGATGTGCGCGGCAACATGAAAAGCTACCTCGAGCTCGCCGTTGCCGGGAAGCTGGAAGGCAACCTGTACCGTGGCGATATGTCCAACAGCCAGGCGATGCGCATTGGAACTTTCCACCCGGATATTCCTGAAAACGTCGTTCAGGAAGTGAACGCTCTGATCGCACAGATGAATTCGGGCGAGTTGATTGTCGAACCGCGGTAACAGAACTTCACCGACCAATGTGGAAATGCCCCGGATCTTCCCGGGGCATTTCCATTCCGGCGCCATGGAGTCCGCGCCATCTTGTTCAGGGCTCAACCGGGTATTGCCGAGTTGTCTGGCGTTGCGAAGACGAATATGAAAAAACCATCCAGGATGTCGCGCCTGAAGGGCTTTCGCTACCCTCGTGAGGTCATTGCCTACGCGGTCTGGGCATACCATCGGTTTGCCTTGAGCACTGCGGATGTCGAAGATCTCTTGGCGGAACGGGGTGTCATCGTGAGCCGGAAAACCGTTCGGCTCTGGGTCAATCGTTTCGGCGCACATTTTGCGACCAGCATCCGGCGCGATCGCCCCAAGCCGAATGACAAATTGCACTTGGACGAGGTTGTTATCACGATCCGCGGCAAGAAGCACTGGTTGTGGCGGGCCATCGACGCCGACGGCGTTCTCGACATCCTTGTTCAAACGCGGCGAAATGCGAAGGCGGCCAAACGGATTTTCAAGAGATTGGTCGCTCGGTTCGGTGAGCCAAGGGTCGTGATCACGGACAAGTCGCGCAGCTACATCAAGCCCAACAGCACCTTGGCACCGCAGGCTGACCACCGGGCCCACAAAGGGTTGAATAATGCAATCGAAGTTTCGCACAGGCTGACGCGAAAGCGAGAGAAGTTGTTTGGCAGGTTCAAGTCACACCGACAAGCTCAGAGGTTTCTGTCCGCGCATGACCAGATCAACCTGATATTCCGCCCCCGCCGCTATCAACTCACCACAACCTCAAACCGTCACGCCCGCATCGATGCGTTCAGTCTATGGGTCGACTACACCGCTGAAATGGAAGCATAACCCTGCACTTTCCAACGCTTCACAATCGGCCGCCAACAACTTGGCAATACCCTTGTGTGCTCGGTGATCCATGAGCTACCCCCTGAATTTCGGACACTGACGTAAGCTACGATTTGTTGTCTGCTGATCTTCGACGAAAAGGAGATCAGAGATGTCGAAACGGAAGAACCACTCGCCCGAGTTCAAGGTGAAAGTCGCGCTTGAGGCTTTGAAGGGTGAGCGAACTGCGGCTGAACTTGCCAGCCAATTTGGCGTCCATCCCACGATGATCGACAGTTGGAAACGCGCTCTGCTGGAAGGCGCGTCCGACGTGTTTGAACGCGGCGGAAAGAAGTCCCCAGAGACCGACGAAGAGCAGGTCAAAGAACTGCATGCGAAGATCGGGGAGCTGGCCGTCGCCAACGATTTTTTGTCACGAAAGCTCAAGCCGAGGATCGGCAAGTGAGGCGCAAGATGGTTGAG
>NZ_JBXWRJ010000035.1:0-20588 GCF_059612845.1 Ruegeria sp. YKSE079
GCGATGTGCCCGACACACGTCCCGGGTGCTTGCGTTCCTGATTGGTGCGGATCGTGCCGTATGAGCCATTGTCGACGATGATGAAAATAGGATCGAGGCCGTACTGTACCGCCGTCGCCAGCTCCTGCCCGTTCATCAGGAAATCACCATCACCTGCGATGTAAACGGCTGGTGCATAGGGTCGCGCCACCTTGGCCGCCACCGCTGCCGGAACCCCCATGCCCATTGCGCCCGAAATCGGCGCAAGAGCGCCCAGAAACTGACGGTAGTTGAAGTGGATATTGGGCCAGTCTGCGGCGTTGCCCGCGCCTGTGGTCATGGTGGTCTCATCGGGCAGCGTTGTGTTGAGCACGCGCATCACCTCGGCCATATCGACCGGGCCGCGCTGTGCTGGCAGTGACCGCATCGCCTCATAATCCGCACGCGCCTGCGCGGGAGAGTGCCGCTTGGTCACCGGCAGCAGAGCCAGTGATTTCGCCGCCTCGTTCGGGTCGGCCAGAATGGGCAAATCGGCATGATAAAGCCGCCCCAGATCTTCGGCCCCCGGCAGGATATGAACCAGTTTACAGGCTGGTTGCGGGGCCTTGATCAGGCTGAATTTCAGCGTGGTGCCATCGTTCAGCCGTGCACCCAGTGCAATCACCAGATCGGCGGATTTGGCATATTCATTTGGCATCGGATTGCCGCCAAAGCCCAGGTTGCCGATGAAATTCGGATGGTCATGGGGAAACAGCCCCTGCCTGCGAAACCCAACCGCGACCGGCAGGCCGTGATCCTCGGCAAATCGAAGGGCGGCGGTGTGCCCGTCCTCGGCCCAGCAGGTGCCGCCCAGCAAAAGCAGGGGGCGTTCGGCCTGCGCCAGCAGATCAGCCACCTGCTCCATATCCGCAGGGGAAGGTGACGGAGGGGTCAGCTTGATTGCGGGCAGATCGGGCGTGTCGGTTGGTTCGGCCAGCATATCCTCGGGCAAGGCCAGCGCCACTGGACCGGGCCGCCCGGACAGCGCCGTGCGGAAAGCACGGTTGAGATATTCTGGAATGCGGGCGGGATCGTCGATTTCGGCCACCCATTTGACCATATGACCCAGATAGCGGCGATAATCGACCTCCTGAAACGCTTCTTTGTCACGATGGGCGCGTGGGATCTGCCCGATCAGCAGGATCAGCGGGGTCGAACCCTGCTGGGCGGTATGCACCCCGATCGAGGCATTGGTCACCCCCGGACCCCGGGTGACAAAACACACACCCGGCTTGCCGGTCGCATCCGAGTAAGCCGCCGCCATGAAGGCCGCGCCGCCCTCTTGCCGGGTGGTGTAGTATCTCAGCGTGTTCGAGCAATCATGCAGCGCATCCAACGCGGCCAGATAGCTTTCGCCGGGCACGCCAAATATGGCTTCGACCCCGTTGACCCGCAGCATATCGATCAGCACCTGTCCGCCTGTCCGCATGGCGATCACTCCTCTCGTTCCGTATTCATTCTTTGCCAACCTTAAGTTTGGCTGGAAATTGAAAATCTCGCACCGGGGCTGAAGCGAATTCACCCCGAAAACCGGTATTGCCCGGTAAAGCAATGGGCCACCGGTCCGGTCATCTCGGCCACCTCGTCAGACCGGATGCGGATTGTGACTTTTCCGGCGGGCATTTGAACCTGAACCTCTGACTGGTCGGTGCGGCCCGATAGCCGCGCCGCCTGCACCGCCGCACAGGCACCCGAGCCGCAGGCCGTGGTCAGAACGCCGGGGCGTTCATAAACTGACAGCCGCATCTGGGATGGGGACAGCATCTGAACCAGACCCACATTGACACTTTCGACAAAAATCGGGTTGGCCATGATATCCGGGGCCAAGGCTGTCAGATCCACTGCATCCAGATCGTCCGTGAAATACACCGCATGAGGATTGCCGATGCTTACGCCCACCGGGTTTTGCAGCGGCCCGTTACCCACGGGCAATGCCATCATGTCTTGCGGTGTACTCAGTGGCATCGCCTGCCAGTCCTGCGTCAATGCCCCCATCTCCACCTGCACCAGATGATCCCCGCGGCGCCTGGCGCGCAGGGGGCCAACCCTGGTGGACAGGGTGATCTCGTCAGCCCCGGCCTCCTCCAGCAGCAACCAGGCCACGCAGCGGGTGGCGTTGCCGCAGGCCTGTACCTCGGTCCCGTCGATGTTGTAGATCCGCAGATCGGCAATCACTTCAGGCCGGTCTGACGGTTCCAGAACCACAAGCTCATCCGCGCCCACACCCACCTTCGGGTCGCAAACCCAGATGATCTCTTCGGGCGTCCGGCCATAGGGCGTGGTTCGGGCGTCCACGATCACAAAGTGATTGCGTAGACCCTGCATCTTTACGAATTCAGGCATGGGCTTAGTGTTGCAGAATCTGGCTCAGGAAGGATTTGGTGCGTTCGCTTTGCGGATTGTCGAAGAAGTTCACGGGATCGTTTTCTTCGATGATCTGACCTTCATCCATAAAGATCACGCGATCAGCGACCGCCTTGGCAAAGCCCATCTCGTGCGTCACGCACACCATGGTCATCCCGTCGCGGGCAAGGCTGACCATGGTGTCCAGAACCTCTGACACCATTTCAGGATCCAGGGCCGAGGTCGGTTCGTCAAACAGCATCACCTTGGGGTTCATGCACAGCGACCGGGCAATGGCCACACGCTGCTGCTGGCCGCCTGACAGTTGGCCCGGAAATTTGTCAGCCTGCTCGGGAATACGCACTCGTTCGAGATATTTCATCGCCGTTTCGCGCGCCTCGGCTTCGGGCACACCGCGCACCCACATCGGCGCGGCCATCAGGTTTTGCAAGACCGACAGATGCGGGAACAGGTTGAAGTGCTGGAACACCATGCCAACTTCCATCCGAACCTTGTTGATATCCTTCATCTTCTGGTGCAGCTCGATCCCGTCGACGATGATCTGCCCTTCCTGATGCGCCTCAAGCCAGTTGAGTGTGCGGATCATGGTGGATTTACCCGAACCGGACGGCCCGCAGACGACGATCCTGTCGCCCTTGTTGACAGTAAAATTGATATTCCGCAGCGCGTGGTAGTTGCCATACCATTTGTTGACGCCGCGCATTTTGATGATGGGCTCTGCCATGACGCGGCCTCCTAATGGCTTTTGGTGCGGAAGTGACGCTCGATCCGGCCCTGGATCAGCTCCAGACACATCGACAGCATCCAATAGATCAGTGCAGCGGTGATCAACATCTCCATATGCTGGAACGTTTTGTTACCCAGCGTGCGCGCCAGAAACATCAGTTCCCAAACACCGATGACCGATACCAGCGAGCTGTCCTTCAGCATCGCGATGAACTGGTTGCCGGTAGGCGGGATGATCAGCGGCAGCGATTGTGGCAGGATGATGCGGCGCATGGTCAGGTCAAACTTGAAACCCAGCGAGCGCGACGCTTCCCATTGGCCCTTGGCAATGGATTGAATACCGGCCCGAAAGATCTCGGTCATGTAAGCGCCATAGCAAAGCGTCAGCGCCAGAATCCCCGCCGGGACCGCGTCGATCACATAGCCCAGCTGCGGAAGGCCCAGATAGATCAGATAGACCTGCATCAGCAGCGGCAGGCCCCGGAAGAATGAGGTGTAAAAGCTGGCAATCGCATAGGCAAACCCGTTCGAGGACAACTTTGCAACCGCCCCGATGATGGCCACAATCGAGGCCAGCGTGATCGAGATGGCCGAGACGTACAGTGTGGTGAACACACCCTGACTGACCATGAACCAGACTTTTGAACGGATGAACTCAAAGTTCAGATCAAAGCCGTAGAAAAAGGCCAGAAACAGGGCCAGCAATTGCAACCAGACCACGATCACCTGCAGGCGGAAATTGAGAAACCCGATTGTGACAATGTTCAACACGAGCAGAATGCCCAGCACGAGGCCCGTGGCGAATCTTCCGTACAGCCCGGATTCTCCGGGCTCTCCAATCACCGGGCGCATCATCTCGCCAAAAACTGATCCGCTCGTGTCGATCAGGAAAAAGAATGCAACTGCAGCCGCCAGCATTACGGCAATTATCTTGGGTTTGTGGACAAGCGGATCGCTCACCACTGTATCTGCGTATAGCATTGGCCCGCCTTTACTGTCGGTCGGCCAGTTTGGGACAGGCCGACCGATTTCTGTTTTTATTTGGTGGAGGTGTAGTCGACCCCGTACCACTTTTCGCTCAACGCGGTCAGGGTACCATCCGATTGCATCTCAGCGACAATAGAGGCCAGCTTGTCGTTCAGATCCTGATCGCCCTTGTCGATGGCAATGGCCAGCGGTTCGTAGAATACCGGATCGCCCAATATCTTAAGCGGATAGTTGTTTTTGATTCCCTCAAGCAACGAAGGAAGCGATCCGACCATGCCATCAAGGCGAGTGCCGTCACCAAGCCGCAGATCGTCCATGACAGCAGTCGAATCCTTGTAGGACCGCAATTCACCCGGGGTGATCTGGTATTCGAAGCTTGGAACACCTTCCGCATCAATTGTCAGGTCGTGCTGGAGATAAAGTTCGAAAACGCTTGATGTTGTTGCACCCATCGTTTTGTCATTCAGGTCCGCCAGCGATCCGGCAGAGCTGTCTTGGTGCACAGCAACCGCCGCCGGAGTGTAGTAGTAGACAGCCGGAAAACTCAACACTTCGGAGCGCGCGCTTGTCGGGGTCATCGATCCAACAGAGACGTCCCAGCGACCGTTCCAGTTGCCGGCAGTAATGATGTCCCAGGCGGGGGTCACAAACTCGACCTCGACACCAAGGCGCGAGGCGATCTCACGCGCGACGTCAACGTCGAACCCATCCATTTCGTTGTTGTCATTCAGAAAGCTCTGGGGGGCCCAGTTCGCGTCGGTTGCGACCATGATCTTGTTGTCGGACATGATGCGATCGAGCGCTTCTCCGGCAATACCTGTTCCTGCACTGACACTGAACGCGGCAACTGTCGCGGCGATGGTGAATACTCGTCTCGTTATTGTCATTTTGATCTTCCCTGGCTGGAAACGCATTGGGAAAATCTGCACGGAATTTCGTTTTTGCCTTAAGGAAATCTATTTGGCGTGTGTGAAATTTTTTCACCAACCGGATGTCGACCGCCGCCCGTCTCTGCTGCGCCAATGAGCTCCGGCGACGCGCAAAACGTGAGATCCTCCAGCAGCCGTTTCAACTATGCCTATTGGTCAGAAACAAACACAAGCATTCAACAGTATGAAAGTTTGCCTTGCCTGACCCAGGTTTCGTTCTTTTGAATGAAAGATCTGTTTGCCACCTATTAATTTACACCCAAAATTGCTGCGTGATTTACGATTGGCCGATATCGTCACAAAACAGCATCACGGAATTTCATGCCTCTGCAGAATGTACTTTGCTGCGAGTGCGTGCAGCGAGAAAATCGAACTCACAGGTTGGGTCTCTCCAGGAACCTTCGCCGGGATCTGCAGCAAGGGCAGGTCTGGGGTGGATCGACTTTCGCTGCGCGAGGTGTGAACTGGTAAGACGCGGGATAAAGCGGCCTTTGACGCTCTTGATGCAAACGGCAGTAAACCCGCGTGTTACAGACCTTTTCCAACCACCTTTGTGAACCGGCCAGATGCGGACAAAAAATTCCGGGAACAATTTACACCCTGCACATACTTTAAGCCATGACTCCTGAGCTTTGACGCACCGCGTGCAAGTCTTCAAAGGGATACACTATTGTGTTGTCTCCTGTGCTAATCTGTATCTCTTTCGCCGAGGCGACGACGCGCAGTTGAGTGCCGCTGACTTTAAAGCGCCAGCAGATGCGGTCGGCTTCGACCAGATCGAGACGCCAATTAGCCGGAGCAGTACTGTCCTGTCTTTGCTCCATCCACAGCGCCAAAGCCTCTGGGAGGTGAAAACGCCTGTTGAGCGCTGCTATTTCGTCTCCGACTGATTTGGAGACCTTGCCCAGAATGCGCGTTTTACGAAGGGCGCGCTTGCGGATTGCGCGTTTAATTGCCCGCTTGTAGCGGTATTTGGAAGCGGTAAAATAGAGCAGGCTGGCGATAAGCCCACGCGGAGGGTTGGCAGTATAGCTATTAAAATCAATCCCATGTTCAAGCAAACCGTCTGGGTCGCCTGTAGCTTCAAAGACAGAAATGCTGTCTTTTCCGAGTTCTGCAATGAAGGCTTGATCGCCGCTTGTTGTAGTCAGCACACCAGTTTTCTTGGGACGGCGGGTCTTGGCGGCTCCTGCGCGCAAACACTCTGCAGGTGGCAGGTGCGCGCCTTCAGTGAATAGACTGAGGGCTGCACATGTTGCGGGTTTAGGCAAAGCCTGCGCCAAGTCGGCCAGGCGGGCAATCATGCGGGCTGCCTTTGCAACCGGATCAGCGAAAGCAGCAGCCTTTACCGTCGCCTCAAATGAGTCTTCGGAAACGATCGCCACCGGCTCGAAATTGGCCAAAAGTCGGAGCTCTTCAATCTCGGAGATTATGGCGGGAAAACGCACATATCCTTTTTCGTAGCTGCACATGCGTAGGAATGTTTGTGCATGGCTCGCAGGCAAGGAGTTTACGCGGGCGAGCCATGCCTGTTCGTCCACCGTATCGGCCGAAAATAAGGCTGTGTCATAGGGTCTGAGTGCAGGAGAAACGTGGGGGGTAAAGCCCGTCTGTGTTGCGGCCTCTTCTGGGTTTTCCGACATCCAGATCAGTACATCACGCATAATGGCCAAGGTTTCCTGCATCTCGTAGCGTACGGCAGCTTCCATCGCCCAGCTAAGAAACCGTCTAGGATCCCCGTCGTAGTAATTGCGGGCATTGCCCATGAACTGGCTGTGGCCCCCATTGCGAACATTGCCGAGGTAATAGCCGAGTAAAAATGCGGCGCGAAGGTCAGGGTTGAGACGGTCCCAAGAAATACCGGCCTCAAGAAGAATGTGCATTTGCTTGTTCAGTAAATATGAGGGCAGTTTGCTCCCTTCCTTCGCATCGGGTGTCAGGAACAAAGGGAAAACGTGGCTTTGTGGTGCTGGCAACTACTTTTTCCAAAAAATGTTGAACTCTAAACCTCTGCATACAACGGTAGAACTTGGCTTGAAAGCGGACAGACATGCAGCGCGCAGCATTGGTCGAAGTGGGCTCTCGCCCGGCTTTCGCCGCGCGCTACACGAATGGCTGCTGTCGGGAAACGGGCCAAACTTTGCAGAGTTGGCTTTTTGCGCATAACAGCCGCATTGGCCTGTCCATGCCGCACAAGCAGCGAAGGTCTGCTTGGTAGCGACTTTTAACTTGCCCAATAGTCTGCACACGCAGCAGAGGGCAGCAAAGCCCCGCAAAGCTGAAGCCCGTCAATTGGTTTTGCGGGCGAAGCTTTCGAAGAATTTCTTGGGAAGTGAAACGCGTTTCAATTGAGGGCCGCTCCTGAACAGCCGGGAAATCGGGTTACTTGCAAAATCCATGCAAAGGGCACCCGATCGGGTGCCCTTCCAAGGTGTACAATTCGCACAAGACCCCTGTCAGAACCTGTACAATTCGGACAGTTCAGAGGCCCAGTTTGGCCGAGACCAGGTCGTTCACCGCCTTGGGGTTGGCCTTGCCGCCGGTGGCCTTCATCACCTGACCGACGAACCAGCCCGCCAGTTTCGGGTTCGATTTGGCCTTTTCGACCTGCGCCGGGTTGGCGGCGATGATCTCGTCCAGCGCGGCTTCGATGGCGCCGGTGTCGGTGACCTGTTTCATGCCACGTTTCTCAACGATTTCAACAGGATCGCCGCCTTCGGTATAGACGATTTCGAATAGGTCCTTGGCGATCTTGCCCGAGATTGCGTCCGACGAGATCAGGTCGATGATGCTGCCCAATTGCGCCGGGGAAACCGGGCTTTCGGTGATGTCGTGATCTTCCTTTTTCAGCCGTCCAAACAGCTCGTTGATCACCCAGTTCGCGGCCAGTTTTCCACTGCGACCCTTGGCAACTTCCTCGAAATACGCGGCCGATTCCACCTCGGCGGTCAGCACCGAAGCGTCATAGTCGGTAAGGCCGAAGTCATTGATGAAACGAGATTTTTTCTCGTCCGGCAGCTCTGGAAGACGGGCGGCGATGTCGTCCACCCAGGCTTGCTCGATCTCCAGCGGCAGCAGGTCGGGATCGGGGAAATAGCGATAGTCATGCGCCTCTTCCTTGGACCGCATCGACCGTGTTTCACCCTTGTCCGGATCGTAAAGCCGGGTTTCCTGATCGATGGTTCCACCGGCCTCGACGATGGCGATCTGACGGCGGGCTTCGACCTCAATCGCTTGCTGAATGAACCGCATCGAGTTCATGTTCTTGATTTCGCAGCGCGTGCCCAGATGCGAAAAATCCTGTGTTTCCTGATACTTCTCGTAGTCACCGGGACGGCAGATCGACACGTTCACGTCCGCCCGCAGGTTGCCGTTCTGCATGTTGCCGTCGCAGGTTCCCAGATAACGCATGATCTGGCGCAGCTTTGCGATATAGGCGGCGGCCTCTTCCGGTCCGCGAATATCGGGGCGGCTGACGATCTCCATCAGGCAGACACCGGTCCGGTTCAGGTCGACAAAGGACATGTGCGGGTCCATGTCATGGATCGACTTGCCGGCGTCCTGTTCCATGTGGATGCGTTCGATGCGAACCATGCGCGCGGTGCCGTCTCCCATCTCTACCAACACTTCGCCTTCGCCCACAATCGGTTGATAAAGCTGAGAAATCTGATATCCCTGCGGCAGGTCGGGATAGAAATAGTTCTTGCGGTCAAAGGCCGATTTCAGGTTGATATCCGCCTTCAGGCCCAGCCCGGTGCGCACAGCCTGTTCAACGCAATATTCGTTGATCACCGGCAGCATTCCCGGCATCGCTGCATCGACAAACGAGACGTTTGAATTCGGCTCGGCCCCGAATTGGGTCGATGCACCCGAGAACAGTTTGGCATTGGACGAAACCTGTGCGTGCACCTCCATCCCGATCACCAGTTCCCAGTCGTGCTTGGCACCGGCAATGATCTTGGGTTTGGGCATTTCATAGGTCAGGTCGAGCATGGCGCGCCTCATTTCCGCAGCAGTCTGAGCTTGCGTATTAGGCCCGGCAGGCGCGAGGGGCAAGGGGCAATGGAAACCCGTGTGTGTTCCCGGCCATGGGGGAAGCCGCAAAACCGGGGTTCAGAGCGCCAAGGGCGAGTTAGAACCAAGGATCGCGGGTTCCCGTAAGAACTTGCAGCGCGCTACTGCGCGTGAACTTGCGGGCCGGACGGGGTGAAAGTGATGTGCTGCCCGCCGCGTAACTCGTCCCGGAACATCGTTGCGATGACCTCCAGCGCCTGCCGATAGCCGCGAGCGGCGAACCTGCTGGGAGAGTTGATGCGCGCACTGTTGTTGAACCCGTCTGCGGCATGCGCCCAGATCAAAGGATGCAACTCGGTCAGATGCTCGCGGATCAGCCAGTTGGCAGCGTCGGCTATGCGAACCCGGGCAAGGTCGGCTTCTTCGTTAAGGCCAAGGCCATTCTGCAGGGTGATGGTGCAATAGGCAGCAAGCAGATTGATCATTTCCTGATCCGGGCGGCGCTGCGCGATATCGCGCAGTCCGTCGATAAAGAACTCGACATCCACACGGGCGCAGGCATTTTCATCCAGCGCAATGGCGTCGAACTGAACCCATGCATATCCGCCCGCGCCCCATTGGGCCTGTGTATAGGATGCAGCGCGGCGCGCTTCGAGTTCCAGTTCGTCATAGCTGCCGAACCACCGTGGCAACAGGTGGTTGCCCATCGCCCGCATGTGGCGGTGATTGGCGGGGTCCAGAGCAATCAGTGTTTCATATTGATCTGCAACCCTGATACCCGGTGATCTGCGGCCAGCCAGAAGCGCACAGCAGGCTGACATAACGCTGGGACTGTCGGGCGCAGCTTCGCGGCATTTGGTGAGCAACGCGTGTGCCCGATCGAAATGGGCGGCACAGCGTTCGCGATTGATCCGGGGGAGAGTTGTTTCCCATCCCGTGCCGCGCCATGCCCACGCAACATCGATATGAGCCTGCGCGACCACCAGACCGATCATCGGGTTATCGTCGTTTTCCTTTAGCACGACTTCCAGATCGTTTATACCGCCGACCAGCGAAGGATCGTCGGCGGCAACCCCTTCGGCCAGACCGTGTTCGACCGCAAGAATGACATCCGATCTGGCGCCATAGGCCAATAGCTCTGCAATCGGAGTGCAGCTGGGAGCCTTGGCACGCGCAGCGTCAGCGTCGGCAATCTCTGTCGCGAGTTGTGACCACAGCTCTTGTCGGGCAAGGTCGCGACCGCGATCAAGGTTCTCGCGGCCGATCAGATCGTCGGCGCTACGCGTGGCGACGGGAATGAAAAGGCGCTCCTCGGGCGCACTGGCGCGCTCATCAGGGAGCATCCAGAAGGCATTCTTGGAGGCGCAGTCAAATCGGCGCCAACCAGGCAGGAGAGAGGAAAATCTCTGAGCAATCTCAAACATTGATACGTCCATCAGGAAGCTACTCGTAAAACTCTGCATTGTGTGGCCTCGCATTGCGGCAGAAACATGGCCGGCAGCCGACCAAACACAGCAATGTTATTAAATCGGAAGGGCAATGGCGCGTTTGCAGTTTTTCAGAACACGCGGAAGTGGTGACGCTCGGTGCGGATACCCTTATTGAGGAGGGCCTCTTCGAACTCGCGGTGCGGGGGCATCGACTCGTCGGGCAGGCGAACACGTTTGCCGGAGGCCAGACAGGCCGAAACACGGACCGAGAAATCCCAGCGAGTGTCAAAACGGAAATACTCTATCTCGCTCAGTGGCAAGCTGCCGCTGCGCCGACCGGTGAACCAACTCAATTCGGTGTCGTCAAGGCTCATGCCGGCCCGTGTATCCGCAATCACATCCCAGAGTATGGGCAGCGTAGGAAGCACCAGCAGGGCCACCAACCACCATACGGCACTGAACAGGATGATCAGTGCGGTCAGTCCGCCATAGACAAGGATAAGGATCACGACCGCACGTTGGGTGCGGTTGTGGCGGATGAATTCGAACCTGTTTGCAATGGGATCGGTCAAGGGAGCTACCCCCCAAGGATACGCGACACCATTTCGCTCGTGTCGCGCGACAAGTTTGGAGTGGCGTAGACACGGTTCAATTCGGCCTTTATCTTGTTTTGCCGGTCGGTATCGTACCGTTTCCACGTCTGGAACGCAGTGCTCATGCGGGCGGTGGTTTGCGGATTGACGGGGTCAAGCCGGATCAGCCAGTCGGCCAGCAGGCTGTAGGACGCTCCGCTTTCATGATGGAACCCGGCGTGGTTCATTGCCAGAGCCCCCAAAAGTGCGCGGAATCGGTTCGGATTTTTCCAATTGAAATCTGCATGTTCTGTGAGATTTTGTGCGATTTCCGGTGTTTGTTCCGGTGTGGCCAGCGACACTTGCAAACCGAACCATTTGTCGATCACCAGCCGGTCGTCCTTCCACTGATCATAAAAGGCGGCCAGTTCGGCCTCTCCCTTTCCGGATTTCAAAAGATGCGTCAGCGACGTCAGCTGCAGGGTCATGTTGTCTGCGTTAGCGTATGCCTTGGCCGCCAGAGCGCCGCCATCGAGACGGGAAATCAGGGCCAGAGCGGCACTCCCCAAAGCGCGTTTTCCAGACTGTTCTGCATCGGGGCGATAGGGAGCATCGATTTGCGACTGGCTGTGAATGCGCGGCAGCAGGTCCTGCAGATGCTGGGCAGTCGCCTGGCGGAGTGTTTCGACGGCGGTCCAGATTGCCATCGGATCGGGTGTCGTGCCGCGTTCGTGCAGGGTGGCGGCCAGTTCCGACTGGGTCGGCAGGCCCAGCATCAGCGCACGATAGGCCGGGTCGAGGTTGTCGTCCCGCAGAACGGCCAGCATCCCGTCCAGATAGTTGGTGTCGGGTGCCGCGTCCCGGGTGATCATCCGCAACAGCGTGTCCTGCGCCAGCGATCGCCCGGCCTCCCATCGGTTGAACGGGTCGGTGTCGTGGGCCAGCAGAAAGGCACGCTCGGAAGGCGTGCTGTCGCGTTCAAGGATGACCGGCGCGGAAAAGTCGCGCAGGATGGAGGGGACGGGTTTGGAATGCAGGCCCGGAAAGGCGAAACTCTGCTGTTTCTCGGTTAGCTCCAATACCTCTGTTTTTAGAACTTCGTTTCCATTTCGACCAAGCAAGCCTACTGCAACGGGGATCACGTGTGGTTGCTTGTCGGGCTGCCCCGGCGTCGCAGGCGTCGATTGGCTGAACGTCAGCGTATATGTACCATCGGCCCAGTTTTCCGCGACCTTCACCCGTGGTGTTCCGTCTTGCGAGTACCAGCGTTTGAACTGGCTCAGGTCGCGGCGAGTGACATCTTCGAAGACCTGCAGCCAGTCTTCAATGGTGCAGGCCTGACCATCGTGCCGATCAAAATAGAGATCGAGCGCCTTGGCATAGGCCTCGTCACCCACCAGACGCTTGAGCATCCCGATGACCTCGGCGCCTTTTTCGTAAACGGTGGCGGTGTAAAAATTGTTGATCTCCTGAAAGCTTTCTGGCCGGACCGGGTGCGACAGCGGCCCGTTGTCCTCGGGGAACTGGCGGGCGCGCAGCTCGATCACGTCATGAATGCGCTTGACCGGGGCCGAGCGCATGTCCGAGGTGAACTGGGCGTCGCGGAATACCGTCAGTCCTTCTTTCAGGCAAAGCTGAAACCAATCGCGGCAGGTGATGCGGTTGCCGGTCCAGTTATGAAAATACTCATGGGCAATGATTGCCTCGATCCGCTCGAAATTGGCATCCGTCGAAGTTTCGGGGCTGGCGAGAACACAGGAGGAATTGAAAATGTTGAGTCCCTTGTTCTCCATGGCACCCATGTTGAAATCATCGACCGCGACGATGTTGAACACCTCCAGATCGTATTCGCGGCCATAAACCTCCTCGTCCCACGTCATGGATTTCTTCAGCGCTTCCATTCCAAAGGCGCATTTGCCTTCGTCACCGGGACGGACGTAGAGATTCAGATCGACCTTACGGCCCGAGCGGGTTGTGAATTGGTCGGAATGGGCGACCAGATTGCCCGCCACCAGCGCAAACAAGTAGGCGGGTTTGGGCCAGGGATCATGCCATTCAGCCCAGCCTTCGCCATTTCCTGCTGGATTTCCGTTGGACAGAAGAACCGGGTGCGGCCCATCCCCGGGCACTGTGTCGCCATTCGACAGGACAAAGGGCTGACCGCTATCGATCCTGACGGTGAACGGGGCCATTACGTCTGGGCGGTCAGGATAAAAGGTGATCTTGCGAAACCCTTCAGCCTCGCATTGGGTGCAATACATCCCGTTCGACATATAAAGTCCTTCAAGCGCGGTATTTGCACTGGGGTTTATCTCGACCTCGGCCTCCCACACGAAAGGCGCCTCGGGGTCGGGCAGGGTAGCCGTTAGAATGCCATCTCGGATGTGGGATTTCCAATCCTGCCCGTTGATCCTGGCCCATCGCAAGGTCATGTTCTCGCCGTTGAGGCGGAACTCGCGGTTGCCGGATTCCGGGTTGGGGCGGAACCGGATGCGTGACGTGACCAGGGTCTTGGTCGGGTGCAACCGGAAGGTCAGATGGACATCGTCGATCAGAAACCCGAATGGTGCATAGTCCTTGAGGTAGATCGTGGTCGGGGCGGCATCGCGCATCATAGGCCTCGTGTGGGTTGACTGCGTCGCGACCCTATGATGGTTCATCGTCGGGCTGCAAGCGCGGGTGGGCAATCGATCGGCTTTCTCGTATTTCCGAAAGGATTGTCTTGCAGATCCGAATAATCCCGGATTTTGTGGCGGTTGCCGGGCGCAGGGGGCTGCGCTAGGTAGGGTCTGCATACAGTTGCACACAGTAGCGGGGCGGGAAAATATGAGTGACAGGCTGGATCGGAACGGGCTGAAGGTGGCCGCTGAACTGGCAGAGTTCATCGAAACGAGGGCTTTGCCGGCCAGTGGTGTTTCGGTGGATGCTTTTTGGGCGGGGTTGGCGCGGATGGTGGCGGAACTGACGCCTAAAAATCGCGCCCTGTTGGCCAAGCGCAGTGAGCTGCAGGCCAAGATCGACGCTTGGCACATCGACCACCGTGGCAAGGCCCACGATCACGAAGCTTATAAGGCTTTCCTCACCGAAATTGGTTATCTGCTGCCAGAAAGCGATGACTTCGAAGTCGAAACCGCAAATGTTGATCCCGAAATCGCGACCATACCGGGGCCGCAACTTGTGGTGCCCATCACCAATGCCCGCTATGCACTGAACGCGGCCAATGCCCGGTGGGGCAGCCTGTATGACAGTCTTTACGGTACTGATGCGCTGGGCAGCCTGCCGTCGGCCGGTGGCTATGACCGGGGGCGCGGGGCACGGGTTGTGGCCTGGGCGCGTGTGTTTCTTGATGATGCGTTCCCGGTCTCGGGCACCAGTCACGCGGATGCGCGGCGTTACCATATCAAAGAAGGTATGCTGCTGGTGGATGATCTGCCGTTGGAGCAGCCCGAAAAATTCGCGGGCTACAAGGGCGATCCGCGTGCGCCGGATTCAGTTTTTTTATGCAACCACGGTCTTCATGTAGAGCTGGTCTTCGATCGCGCCCATCCGATTGGTAGCCGCGATCAGGCCTGCCTGGCCGATGTCCGGATGGAAAGCGCTGTTTCGGCAATCATGGATTGCGAGGATTCGGTCGCGTGCGTCGATGCCGAAGACAAGGTATTGGCCTATTCCAACTGGCTGGGTCTGATGAAAGGTGATCTGACCGAAGAGGTCAGCAAGGGTGGAAAAACCTTCACCCGGCGACTGGCGGGGGACAAGACCTATACCACTCCCAGCGGCGAGATGGCGGCGCTGAAGGGGCGCGCGCTGATGCTGGTGCGCAACGTGGGCCATCTGATGACCAACCCGGCCATTCTGGATGGAGAGGGGCAGGAAATATTCGAAGGGCTTATGGATGCCCTGATCACTGTCATGATCGCAAAGCACGATCTGGATCGTGAGGGCGGCAATTCGGTTCATGGCTCGGTCTATGTGGTCAAGCCCAAGATGCACGGCCCGGAAGAAGTGGCTTTTGCAGTAGAGACTTTTGACATGGTCGAGGACATTCTTGGTCTGCCGCGAAATACCGTGAAAATCGGTATAATGGATGAGGAACGACGCACGACGGTCAACCTCAAGGAATGTATCCGCGCCGCGAAATCGAGGGTGGCTTTCATCAATACAGGATTCCTCGACCGGACGGGCGATGAGATTCATACATCGATGGAGGCGGGGCCATTCAGCCGTAAGGATTTCATCAAGCGCAAGGCCTGGATCGGAGCTTATGAAAACCTCAATGTCGATATCGGGCTGGAATGCGGGTTGCAGGGCCGGGCGCAGATCGGCAAAGGCATGTGGGCCATGCCCGACCGTATGGCGGCGATGCTGGAGACCAAGATCGAACACCCCAAGGCAGGTGCGAACTGCGCCTGGGTGCCCAGCCCAACGGCAGCAACGTTGCATGCGCTGCATTATCACAAGGTCGATGTGTTTGCGGTGCAGAACGCACTGAAAGCCGGCGGGCGCCGGGCGCATGTGGACGGCGTTCTGGACATCCCGCTGGCAGCGTTCCGCAAATGGTCGCCCGACCAGATCCGCCGCGAAGTGGAGAACAACGCGCAAGGTATTCTTGGATATGTCGTGCGGTGGATCGATCAGGGGGTCGGATGCTCCAAAGTGCCCGACATCAACAATGTAGGCCTGATGGAAGACCGCGCCACCTGCCGGATTTCGGCTCAGCATATCGCCAACTGGCTGCATCACGGCGTCGTATCAGGGCAGGACGTCATGGCCGCAATGCGTAAGATGGCGGCTGTGGTCGATGAGCAGAACGCGGACGACCCGGCCTATCGCCCCATGGCCCCGGGCTTTGACGGCATCGCCTTTCAGGCGGCGTGTGATCTGGTGTTCAAGGGGCGTGAACAACCCTCGGGATATACCGAGCCGGTGTTGCATGCGCGGCGCTTGGAATTGAAGGCCAGCCTGCGCTAAGGATACATAGGCAAGCGGCAAAAGCCCGCTGGCAGATTTCTGATGTCCAGATGAAAGGGACAGGATATGGCAATTACCCTGCGGCGTGCGCGCACGATCATCCGAAAGGCTTTGGAAAAAGGCCACGAGATGGAGTTAAAACCCCTTTCAGTTGTCGTTCTGGATGCCGGAGGGCACGTGATTGCCTTTGAGCGCGAAGACGGTGCGGCGCCGGGCCGTTTCGCGATTGCGCACGGCAAGGCTTATGGTTCGATCATGTTGGGCATGGCGGGCACGGCGCAAATGCAGCGCGCCGAAGGTCAGGCCTATTTCATGGCGGCCGTGAACGGGGTCTATGGCGGGCAGGTGATCCCGGTACCCGGAGGCGTACTGTTGCGCGACAAGAAAGGCGCTGTCATCGGAGCAGTTGGCGTGACCGGTGACACGTCGGACAATGATGCGGCAGCGGCGCTGGCGGGAATCGAAGCAACGGGCCTTATCGGAGAGGTTTGATTTTTCGCCGCGAGGCGGGCGTGTCCGGGGCAATCCATCCGGCCAGCACTGCAGAAATGACAAAGGTCACGATCCCGCCGATTGCATCTGTCAGATGATGGCCGCCATGCATCAGGATTGCGGGTATCATCAAGGTATTGAGAGCCAGGGCCGGATAAATCAAACACGTACCCCTGAGGTACCAGACCGCCAGAAGTGCCATGACGGTGTGATACGAGGGAAATGCAATGGCGCCCACGATGTTTTCCGGGCCAATTTCCGGCAGGCCGTTGTCTGCCAAATGTCTCAGATAGGCGCCGTATTCGTTGTTGGTGACCAGCCCCGTCACTTCAATTGTTCGCTCGGGGATATTGTAAAATGCCGATGGCCCGACGCTTGGTGCAATCCACCAGATCAGTGTGGTCAAAAGCAAGCTGATGCTTCCTGCAAGCAGTGTCTGATGCAATCGAAGAATTTGACCGGTCAAAGATAAAAAGGCCACCAGAGCAAAAAGCTGTGCCAGAGAACTGATATAGACAAGGCCCAGAACCCGCGAGGCCAGGGGATAGTTCCCGAAAAACTCGACGAATGCGGGCCAGCTGTACCCGAAAACGGCGTCAATTCGCATCAGGGTCAGGTCGGTGCTCAGATCCTGCGTCGGAAAGCGCAGGAAAATCAGGAGCGTCGTAAAACAGGTGAAGCCCAGATAAATACTGTTCGCGATGGCCAGGTGGGCGAGGTTTTCGCGGTTTTTGCGAAGCCGTATATATAGTCCAGCCGCGAAGAGGGCCGCAGCAGATGCCGCGCCGGTGCCGAAACCGCGCCAATCAACGGGCTTAGCGTAAGCTGTGGATACGACGACGCAAAGCAAGGCGGTCACGACCAGCAGGATCAGGAGCAAGATCTCATTGGCCTGCAACGCGGACTTGAAAAACCGGCGCAAAAGAACTGTGTCGGAACAATGAGACGCGTCGCTCATGATACCTCGATCGGAAAAGGTTCACATGTGTCGATTGGCCGATTTTTGTGTCCAATTTGTGACGCCCGTGCGGGATTGTTGAGGAGTGTGACGTGTTTGGGTGGGGAGCGGGACATGTGGGCTGAGTGCATCAATGAACATCACATTGCGCTGTCGTGCAGGCCGTGTTCTGTTGCGGGGCCAGTTGCGACGCGCTAGGTTCGGGGCAACACACTCAACAAATTGGGAAAACCCATGGCGCGCCCGGTCGTCGGTATCATTGGAAACTCCTACCTGATCAACGATGAATATCCGACGCATGCCGGGGGGACGATGAACTCGGACGCGGTTGCGAACGTGTCAGGTTGTCTGCCGATGCTGGTACCCGCCGATCCGCGGTTGGTTTCGGTGGCCGAGCTTATGGAAGTGTGCGACGGGTTTTTGTTCACCGGTGGACGCCCCAATGTTCATCCGGAGGAATATGGCGAAGCTGCGACCGATGCGCATGGCGAGTTTGACCGGGCGCGGGATGCAATTACCCTGCCTCTGATCCGCGCTTGCGTCGAACGCGGTCAACCGATCCTGGGGATATGCCGTGGGTTCCAAGAGGTGAACGTCGCGCTGGGCGGAACGCTCTACCCGGAGATCCGGGACTTGCCGGGACGCATGAATCACCGCATGCCACCTGACGGCACGTTGGAGGAGAAATTCGCGCTGCGCCACGTCGTCACGCTGACGGAGAACGGTGTGTTTCACCGGCTGTTTGACGCGCCGCAGGTGATGACCAACACCTTGCATGGGCAGGGTATCAAGGTGCCGGGGAAGGGTATTGTCATTGATGGTCATGCTCCGGATGGCACGCCCGAGGCGATCTATGTCGAGGATGCACCGGGCTTTACCCTGTCGGTGCAGTGGCACCCCGAATGGGATGCCGCCAACGACCCGGTGTCGCGCCCGCTGTTCACTGCCTTTGGCGATGCCGTTCGCGGTTGGGCGGGGTGCAGGGGAACCGGGATTTATCGTCAGACCGCCTGATCCAGTTTGAGAACCACATCATTTTTTGGGGCCAGCTCGTGCATCAAGGCGTCGGCGCGTGCCATGAATTTTTCGCGCGCTGAGGCTGCAAAAGGATTGTCCTGTTCGATAGCGTGAAAGACGCCGGGCGGGTCATGACGCACCATGTCGATCGCTTCGCACAGACAATCAAAGCTTGCGGTGGTCAGACGGTTTGGCAACGGTTCCAGAGCGGTCATGGCGCGGGCGATGAAATGGGTGAGGCCCTGTGCGATGGCGGCCTCATGGTCATGCTCTTCGGCTGTTACAAGAAAAGGACGCAAGCCAAGATGGCGGCGCATCAGGGCGGCGAGTGTCAGGCAGGCGTCACCGCGAATTCGGCATACAGCGATTTTTCGACCCTGCACGCCTTCCTTTGCGCTCTGCGGTCCGAACAATGGGTGCGTGCCGACAATCTGGACGTCGGATGGCAGGAGCCTCACCATGGCTTGAACCGGGCCGATCTTGACCGAGGCTACGTCGGCAACGATGGCCCCGGACCGCAGATGTGGGGCAATGGATTTGAGCGTCGTATCCAGAGCGCTGACAGGCACGGCAAGAATGATCAGATCGCATTGCGCAACCTGAAGCGGGGTGCCGCAGGTGATACTGGCAGGTGCGTTGTTCATCATCGGGTCGTGTACGATGATGGGAACAAGCGGTGACAGCTGCCGGACGATCAGGCGACCAAATGCGCCAAAGCCCATGAGGCCAACAGATCTGATTTCGGGTCGGGTTTGCATCGGGATACTCCGGGGGGTGGGCCGCGATGCAGGAAAGTGGATAAGTTCGAACCGCCTGTCGCGGCGGTTGAACATGATTGAGCGCCCGCCGTTATATGGACGGGGGATAATAGAAATTAACGAAGAAGGTCCGTTTCTTGCTCATGCGACGTGCTCTAGCGGCAAAGGCCGGTTCGGGTCAAGCCCAGAAGGGCAAACCCGCCTGAACGAGCGGGCTTTTCAAGGCGGTTTCAAACCAACAGATTGAAGCTCTTGTTAAAGGGCATGCTGCGCGCCCGATGTCCGGTCAGGTCGAACAGAGCGTTGCCGAGTGCAGGCATGGATGGGGGCGTTCCGGGTTCTCCGGCACCGCCCATGAAACGGTTGGTTTCCAGCACGCGGACCTCGACCTGGGGTGCTGTATGCATGCGCATCGCGTCATAGTCTGGGAAGTTCAGCTGTTCGACTTCGCCGTCAGCGAACGTGATTTCGCCGAAACAGGCAGCGGACAGACCGTACATCATGCCACCGAACATCTGTGCCTTGACGGTTTCGGGATCCAGCGCCAGCCCCATGTCGCAGGCGATCCAGGCCTTGCTGATGCGGATAGTGCCGGAGTCTTCGATCACTTCGATCACCTGCGCAACCGGGGTGCCGAAGCTATAGGTAAAGGCCACGCCGCGCCCGACGCCATCGGGTGTCTGGCCTGTCCAGCCAGACATCTCGCGCACCGCTTCCAGACAGCCCGCCGAGGGGGCGTGTTCGTCCTTCATCAGTTCCAATCTGAATTCCAGCGGGTCGCTCCCGGCGGCATGGGCCATCTCATCCATGAATGTTTCGTGGAAGAACCCGTTGTGACTGTTGCCGACCGAGCGCCAGAAACCGACTGGGACCTGCAGATCGGCAATATGGCCGCTCATGCGGTAGTTCGGCACGGCATAGGGTTGGTTGAAGAGCCCCTCGACCAGCACCTTGTCGGGACCGCCGCCCGCGAAACCGGTCACTCTTGCCACGGCTTGGTGAGTGGGGGACTGAGACGCGACTTTACCATCGATCAGAACCGCCTTGCCGTCCACAACAGCACCGCGCATCCGGGCGATAGCTCCGGGGCGGTAGAAATCGTGGCGCATGTCCTCTTCGCGGCTCCATGTGGTCTGGACAGGGACATTGGGCATGGCCATTGCGACCTTTGTCGCGATCACGCCAAAGTCGAATTCGCCGCGGCGACCGAAACCGCCACCAAGATAGGTGGTGTGAACCTCTACGGCCTCGGTGTCGAGATTGGCGGCGCTGGCGCATTTCATCTGCATGATAGTTGGCGCCTGATTGCCGCCCCAGAATTCCAGCTTGTCACCCGAGAACAGGGCGGTTGC
>NZ_JBXWRJ010000036.1:0-19631 GCF_059612845.1 Ruegeria sp. YKSE079
CCTTCGCAAACCTATCCCACCGCGCCGCATTGAAATTGAAAAGTATCCCAGCATCCCGCAGTCAATTCGAAGGACTGGCTACGCATCGGAAACGATTTGTGCAACACGCTCAATGTGAATGGTCCTTACCTTAAGCGTATGAACACAGTTTTGAGGTTGTCAGCTTGGCCCGAACCAACGCTTCGGCAAATGTCACAGCGCAGGCAACGCCGTCGACTATAGGTAGTCCAAATTCCTCGGACAGGTGTGTCATAAGATTTGTCATCCCCGCACACCCCAGAACAATGGCTTCTGCCCTGTCCTCGTCAATTGCGGCGCGGATCTCCGCCCTGATTTTGTCGACTGTTTTGGGATCGTTTTCCTCCAGCTTGAGGACGGGCACATCCGATGCGCGAACACGGACACAGCGGCGGTCCAGTCCATAGCGCAACAGATTGGCCTCCAGACCTGCAAGCGAGCGGGACAAGGTCGTGATGACACTGAATTTCGGGCTGATCATCGACGCAGCGTGATAGGCCGCTTCTCCAACTCCGATCACTGGGGCCGATGTAACGCAGCGCACCGCGTCAACGCCTGTATCGTCGAAACAGGCGACCACAATGGCGTCGACGTCCGGATAGCCCGCCACAACGTCCAGCAGGCCCGGCACACAGGTCGTCACATCCAGATATCCCTGGATACTCGGCGGGCCACTTGTCGAATTGGTCGCGATGATTTCGGTGTCGGGATGTGCGGCAGCTCGGGCTGCTGCTTCGATTTTTCGCGTCATCGAGCTTGTGGTGTTAGGATTGACGACAAGAATTTTCACGACACCCTCACACTTCTCCGCCCAGATAGGCAGCCTTGATCCGCGGATCGGTCAAAAGTTCCTTGGAGTTGCCCGAGATAACCACGTTCCCGGTGGTCAGAGCATAGGCGCGATGTGAAATCGACAGCGCCATGCGCGAGTTCTGTTCGACCAATAGGACGGACACACCCTCATCACGGTTGATGGCGACGATGGACCGGGCAATATCCTGCACCAGCTTTGGTGCGATTCCCAATGACGGCTCATCCATCAGTAACAGACGAGGTTTAGCCATCAAAGCGCGTCCAATTACCATCATCTGTTGTTCCCCACCCGACAAGGTACCGGCGGATTGAGAGTAGCGTTCCTTCAATCGCGGAAATCTTTCCAGTACCGAGTCCAGAGTGTTCCGAATTTCGGATTTGTCCGAACGCGTGAACGCCCCCATCAGCAGATTGTCTTTGACCGTCATAAATGGAAAAACACGTCGGCCTTCCGGCACCATGGAAATGCCCCTGGACACAATATCCGCCGGGTTCTTGCCATCAATCGTATCGCCCTCGAAGGCCACCGAACCGGATTTGATCCGCGCCAGACCGGTTATCGCCCGCAGGATCGAGCTTTTCCCCGCTCCGTTGGCACCGATCAGGGCAACGGTTTCGCCTTGCTCCAAATCGATAGATACGCCTTTGAGCGCATAGACATGATCGTAGTAGAGTTCGACATCCTTGAATTCCAACATCTTGGTCATGGTTCAGATCCCGATCTCATCATCGGCGCTGCCCAGATACGCCTCGATGACCTTTTCGTTATTCTGGATTTCCGCAGGCGTACCTTCGGCGATCATCTCGCCAAAATTCAGAACGACGATACGGTCGGAGATGTTCATTACCGCGGGCATATCGTGCTCCACCAGCAATACAGTGACCCCCCGATCATCGCGGACCTTTCGCACCAGATTGACCATTTTCATGGTCTCGTCGTGGTTCATGCCTGCGAAGGGTTCGTCCAACAGCAGAACCTGGGGATCGGTGGCAAGACCAATGGCAATACCCAGCGCCCGCAAGTTACCTTGCGGCAGGTTCGAAGCCTGTTCATTGGCAATCTCGGTCATGCCAAGGAATTCGATCAGATCATCGGCATACTGCCCGAAGCTTTCTACGTCTTCATGAGCTGTCCTGGTACCCCAGAAATACCCCGCCAAGGACGCGCGTGATCGCAGATGCTGGGCGACAACGATGCTTTCGCGAACCGTCATCGATTTGAAGATGGTGGTTTCCTGAAAGGTGCGAACGACACCCTTTCGCGCCACCACATGCGGTTTCAGGTTCGATATGCGCTCGCCCCTGAACAACACCTCGCCCGAGGTCGTGGGCAGGAAGGACGAAATCATCTTGAACAAGGTACTCTTGCCCGCTCCGTTCGGCCCGATCACCGACAGGATTTCATTTTCATTGACGTTGAACGAGACATCGCTGTTTGCAGTCAAACCGCCGAATTTCTTGGTGACATGGCGGACTTCCAGAAGATGGCTCATTTGTCCGCTCCTTTCCTGCCGGGCAGTCGCAGGCTGAGCAGCCCGTTAGGCAGAACCAGCATCAGAAAGATCAACAGGCTGGAATAAGCCAGCAATTGGAAGCGACCGAGTTCAAACAGCAGGTCCCACCCAAAATACAACACCAGCGTGCCTAACATCGGCCCGAAGACGTATCCAAGACCGCCGAGGAAACAGTTCAGCATGAAGTTCACACTATCGGCGACCTGAAAGCTGGAGGGATAGACCGACTGAGCGATCGAGCCGAACATCGCCCCGCCAATGCCTCCAAGAAAAGAGGATATGGCGAACACGATGACCCGGATATAGGAGATGTTGACTCCGATCGAACTGGCCAGTTCTTCATTCTGTTGCATCGATCGGCACAGATGACCAAGCCGCGAATTCACCAACCGGTACATGGCGGCGAAGGTAAGAACCATCAGTACGCAGGCGGAATAATAAAACGCCAGCCTGGGGTTCTCGAGCGTTGAAAAGTCCGGGACTAATGTCAGGCCAAGGATTGATACGCCTCCCGGCAGCGGGATCGAGGTAATCCCTTTGGCACCGTTGGTGATGGGAAGCGCCAGCGCGGTCAGCGTTACTACCTGTGTCAGCACCAGAGAGATCATTGCAAAATAGACACCGCGCAAACGCAGGATTGGAACGCCTATTACGACCGCCACTGCGGCTGCAAAAAGCCCCGCCAGGGGTAGCGATAGCCAAAAGGATATACCTGCTTTTGTTACCAGTATGGCCGAGACATACGCCCCGATCAGGGCAAAAGCACCCTGACCGATATTGATGCGGCCAATATAGAACGTCAGCCAGACACCGGCACTGGCGATGGACAAGAGCGCCACCGAAGTCAGTGTGTAGTAGAAATCCGATCGGCCCGAGATCGCTATGAAAGCCGGCACCGCGACAAAGATCGCCAGAAGGAAAACAACCCCTGCGACCATCTGGGTTATGTTCAGTTTTGACACGGTCTCATCCCCACGGCTTGCCCATCAGCCCTTGCGGACGAATGGCCAGGAAAATCATCAGGGACACGAAGATAAGCAAATAGGTGATGTCTCCGTATTGCGAGAGAACGGCCAAACCGATGGCCTCGAGAAACCCAAGAATAATGCCTCCGGCGATGGCGCCGGAAATCACCCCTGCGCCGCCGATCATCACCATCATGAAGGCCTTGATCGAGGTTGGCCCGCCCATGCCGAGGTTAACCCCGGTAATGGTTACCAACAGCCCACCAACCAGGCCTGCCAGCATTGCGCCAAGAGCGAAGCCGATCATTGAGTAACGAGCAACATTGACACCCATCAATTGTGCTGCTGTGCGGTCCTGAGCCAAAGCCCGCAAGGCTCGCCCGGTTTTGGAATATTGCATGAACAGGATGAAGCTAATGATCGACAGGATGGCCAGAACGCAAATCAGAATGCGATCGTATGGCATGATGATCCTGAAATCCCAATTCAGCACACCGTTGACGATCTTGGGCACCCCACGCTGCTTTTCGCCAAAGACCAGAAGAATAACGGCATCGAACAGAAATGCCAGGCCGGCGGCCAAAAGCATGGTGCTTTCTTCGCGAGCAGACCTCCGAATGACCGGCGCAAACAGAAATTTTTCAATCAGAGCGCCAAGAACGGCAAGAGTGATGCAGGAGACCAGCAGCGCAAGTACGAACGGCCATCCGAGTTGACCATAAAATGTGTATGTCACGAATCCGCCTAGGACATACATTTGACCGTGGGCAAAATTCAACACGTTCATCAGGGCGAAAATCAGCGTCAGACCCAAGGCTATCATCGCATATTGCGCGCCCAGATAGATGCCATTTGCTATGATCTGTTCCATGTGAATCCAGAATAAGGTTCGGTTTCCCCGAGCCTTTGACAGGCTCGGGGTGTGAGTGGCTCGAAGGTTTGTTGCGTGACGGTGAGAATGCCTCAGTCGACTTCGGCGACGAAAAGCGTTTCAAATTCGCCGTCCTGATAGACATTCACCACAAGCGGCACCGCGATCTGTCGTTTTTGCCCAAAAGACGTTGTCCCCACATACCGCATCGTGGCATCACCCTTCATGAAGGGGTTTGGTGCTTCGAACGTATCCATCGTGGTCTGAAACGCCTTGACGTCGTCAATGCCGGCCGGATTGGCGTTCAATGTCGCCAGAATGTATTCGAGCGCGTAAACCTTGGTGTTCGACTCGTCGTTATATTCTCCGAACATGTCGGTATAGCGCTTAACGAACTCCTTCATGTCGTCAGAAGCAATCTCGGGCGTCGACGCGCCACCGACGGAAATGAACCCGTTGGCCAGTTCCCCAGCTCCTTCGCGCAGCACAGTGGCATCCTGCGCCGTTTCGGTGGAGATGATACCTTGAAAGCCAAGCTCTCTTGCCGATCGGATCAGTTGCGGCGCATTTGCAGGCGAAACGCCGGAAAGAACCAGCAAATCGGGTTGGGTACGCATGACGGGTGTCAGCACCGGCGTGAAGTCTGTGGTGTCGACCTGATAGGTCACGTTGTCCGAAACAACCTCAAGCCCGAGGGCTTTGGCAGCTTCGACGCCACCGTCCCGCTGGCTCAGCGGGTCGGACTCATTCGCGGCCACGAAAGCGACGGATTTCACACCCTTCTCATCCCGCAAATACTTGTAGATCGCGGGGCCTGATTGATAGTTGGCGACCATGCCCAATACCGCGTTCGATGCGGGCGCGGAGTAAAGCTCCTTTGGAAATGCATAAGGGAAATACATGATCCCCTGCGATTCCGCGACAGGGCGAACTGCGGCGGCGCCATCATCCACGTTGGGGCCGACAACATAGTGTATGCCTTCCTGCGCCATCTTCTCCATTCCGGCAATGGCGCGCTTGGGATCCTTTTGATCATCGAAGGATACGATTTCGATGTCATAGGTAGTATCACCGATCTTGTAGCCACCGCTCTCATTGATCCAAGCGGCCCGCGCTTCCATCGAGCGTTGGTTCGAGATTCCCCACGCCGCGGCAGGCCCCGAGGTCACTCCGACAAAGCCGATTTTCAGAACCGGGTTTTCCGCCCAGGCTGCCGAGCCAAGCATGGATGCTGCCAAAGCCAAAGCAGCCGATGATTTCATCAGATTTCTGCGTTTCATTAGTTCCTCCCTAGTGAGGTCTCGGCGCCTCTTTCGGGCGCTTTGGTATAAAAGATGCATCACGGGTCGAATCCCGGCCAGCGCTTCAAGTTCTGCATTGTTAACAATCAGTGTCAACAGTTTTTGATGACAATGCCGTTGATATCGTCAACACAAAGTTAGTATATTGTGAGAAGATAACTTGGCAGTTATTCACAATTTTCAGACCGTTTCTGCCGGAATGGAGTGAAATGACGAGCGACGCGGAACAGAATATCGACACTGTGCAAACCGATCCTGACGAGCAGATGATCGTAGATCGGATCTATTCCGCAGTGATGGAACGAAAGCTTGCCCCAAAGACAAAGCTTAGCGAACTGGCTTTGTGCGAAACCTTTGGTGTGGGCCGGATGCGGGTGCGCCGCGCGTTGCTTTTGCTCAGTAGTCAAGGCATTGTTGATCTGCATTCAAATCGAGGGGCCTATGTCGCATGCCCAAGCGCCGACGAAGCCCGAGAGGTTTTCGTAGCCCGGCTGTTGATAGAAACCGGGATCGTGCGGGAACTAGCGCGTGGAATAAACGACACCGGCGTTAAGATATTGCGCGCACACGTAAAAAAGGAAGAAGAAGCCAGGCAAAGTGGCGACCGGTCCGAAATCATCCGGCTATCCGGAGCGTTTCACGTTGAATTGGCCAAGTGTCACGGAAACTCGGTTTTGACACGTGTGGTGCGTGAACTGGTTACCCGAACGTCGCTGATCGTTGCTCTGTTCGGCACGAACCGCGCCTCCACATGCCCGGAAAATGAACATGCGTCGATTATCGACGCCATGATTGAAGGGAACCCGGACGCTGCCGAAAATTCGATCCGCCACCATATCCTGCATGTTCAGAACGGCTTGGATCTGAACCAATCCCAAAAGGTCGAACCGGATCTGGCAAAAATCCTTACCGGCCGCTTATAGGAGTTGCGTGAAAACGTAACCGGGCTGGCGACGCCAAAAGCTTCTGATGATTGGCGAAATCGACGACCATTTGGGGAATGGCGGAAGCCACTCAGATCAAAATACGTTTCATGAAGCTGTTGAACGCCTGTATCAGAGGATTGCCTTTGTTGCTGGGATGGTACAGGCACCAGATTTCGGAGAACTCGTCGATGTCAATTCCTTCCAACCTGACAAGCCCATCGGTCAAAACGGGTAGATCGGGAAGCAGAGACACTCCCAGGTTCATTCGCACAGCGTCAATCAAAAGGCTCATCGAGTCGAAACTGGTAGTCGACGCGCTTTCAGTAATATTTCTGGAAATCCACTTTCTGATTGGGTGCTGTGCCAGACCGCTGCCTGGAACCAGCCAGTCAACATGAGGCCAGGTGTCACTACATGCGCTTGAATATCCGCCGCCACAGACTGCAACATAGTCCAAGCGTTTCAGAAATTGCCCAATCAGTTGATCAGGTGGGTTTGCGGAGGGACGCACCGCGACATCGAAACCGCGCTCCCACAGTTTTGCGAACTGGTTGCTGGTGCTGAAATCAATGTCGATGTTGGGATACCCGCGGCGGAAATCCGACAGATTGGGCAAGATAAAATACTCCAGCAGGACGTCGGTCGTGGTGATCCTCAGACGTCCGCTCAACTGATCGTCGAGCGTGGAACAAATAATATCCGCAGTTGACAATGCACCATGAATCTCACGTCCTTTTTCCGCAAGCTCATTTGCCACGGGAAAAGGATGAAATCCGGATTTTGAACGTTCAAACAGTGGCGTACCGATCTTGGCTTCAATCCGTTTGATTGCCCGGAATATCGACGAAACATCCTTGTCCAGAAACCGGCCCGCTCGTTCAAGCGTCTGCTCGCGGCACAGTGCGAGAATAACCAGGAGATCCTCACTGTTCAGCTTCATCGGCGGCTCCGAAACGGGTGATTGCAGCGGTGCATATTTTGCTTTTGCACAGGTCGGATAAGTTCTGAACCATCACGTCTGACAACACAAAAGGAAATCTTCAAGATGGGTATACTCAAGTTTGCTGCCGCCGCTGCCGTTTCGCTTACCGCCGCAACCGCCGCTGTCGCCGACACGGGTTTGATGACCAAATTCGATGACATTCAATGGACGCCGATCGAAGGCACCCCCATGTCGCTGGCCATTCTTTGGGGCGACCGCGACACCGGTCCTTACGCGATGTATCTGAAAATGCCGGGTGGTTTCGAAGTACCCGAACACGCGCACACCTTTGCCTACGAAGGTATCACCATCCAGGGTGAATGGAAGCACAGCTTTGCCGGAGAGACCAAGGTTCTTCCAGTCGGCGCGCACGTTGTTCAGCCCGGCAATGCCTTCCACGGTGATGCCTGCGTCAGCGAAGAAGACTGTGTCCTTTTCGTTTTCCAGGATGGAAAAGGCGATGCTATCTTCCACAGCAACTAAGCCTTCAGCTTGATCCAACGCATACTGGTCGCCTTGAAGAAGGCGGCCATTTCATTGCTGCTTTGGAATGCGCGCAACAACTATTGTCGTTCCGCCCACAGTTTTTCGTAGGTTTCAAAAGCTTCGGGAAACCCGTCCAGAGGCCATTCCAGCCGGAACCGCCGGTTGTTTCTGTCCACGAAATCGAACTCTACGATATCACCCGCCAACATAGCCTTAAGGGCTGCGGATGACTGCACTTGAGAAAACGTGCAATCCGACCACAGCAGGCATCTGCGGTCCTCCATTTTCCATATCTCATCCTCCCCTTGCATGATTCGAAATCCATCAGACAAAAATGCCGTTCCAAGCTCGGGGCCGAACATCACATCGTGTTTCCCGCGTGAGCCATCTTTGCTTGGCGTAATAAAGGTGAACAAGGCACCAAACTGCGGAGCCTCGGCATAGACGTCCACCCAACGAATATAGCATCGCTGTTTTAGGGCACCCCTCTCTTCACGTTCATCGCAAATGGTGTTCCAGATGCCATGCGAGGAATGGTGCGTCACCCGCCAGTTTCCCGCCGTATCGCGCCCCTGCAAATCCTGCGCGCCAGCAGCGCCAGCCAGCAACAGGAAAACACCGCCGAAAAAAGCAGGCAAAGCTTTCATCAGGCTTGATCATTCAGATGCCGTGCGTTCTCCAAGGCAGCGCGCCAGTCATGCCCGTGGACCGAGACGATCTTACCACCTTGAGATACAAAGAAAATCGGCGGATAGACCAGTTCGAGTTGCGGAGCGGCCAAGCGCAAAATTGGATCCCGATCCCCATAGACTCCGAGGTTCGGTACGTCCCGCGTCTTTGCGATAATGTTGTCTTCCACTGCGAAACCCAAGGAACGGCCTTCGGCTTGCACATCGGCCAGATGGTTACGCTTGAAGGCCATGCAGGGAGGGCAGTCTTCAGCTCCGTAAAAGTGAAACGTCACTTGTTCCGCTGTTCCTGCATGCCCTGTGGATGCCATGGCCAGAGCGGCAAGCGATGTAGTGCAGAATACACGTCTGTTCATCAACGTCTGTCTCCTGTTTTCTGTATTTCATTTAGCCGAATGTTCGACGGATATTAGGTCGCGCACAACAAGTGCCATGGCCCGACCCAACTTGCGTTGCGCCTGAGCCGTCAAGTGCACGCCGTCTGCGCCATCTGCCCGAGTTACAGTTCCGGCATCGAACACCGGAATGCCTGTTTGCCGGGACAGGTGCCCGTACGTGTCGGCGAGATGTTCGGACAGCCCCTGTGCGTTTCCGAACAATCCTGCCAGACTTCCATTTTCGGGGTTGTTCAAAGGTGGCGGAACCACAACCAACACCTGGCCAACTCCCCCAATCAGCAGGATTCGGGCAAGCGAAAAGACCGAGCGTGCAACTTGTTCCGCATTCCGACCTTGCCCGGATTGCAGATCGTTCGTTCCCAGCATCACAATTGCCATGTCCAACGGCAGATGCTGCTCGACGAAGGGAGGAAGTGGTGTCGTTATCGCCTGTCCTATATTGTCGAGAGCTTCTCCCTTCCCCAGATCGGTACGTCGGCCGATGCGACCCTCCTCGATCACCACGGCATTCGGCAGAGCTGCATCCAAAACCCGACCCCAGCGCACATCATCGCCGTGCCTTGGACCCGATGCATTGGCCCCCCATGTGTTGCTGTCACCAAGCACCAGAATTCGCAGCTCGGCCCGACCCGGTAAAGGCAGGACAAACAAAAGGAGAACGGAGATCGCAAAAGGGCGCAGCACCTGGAAGGTCCAATTGTTGTCAGATTGACGGCGAGTTTACCTTGCCGCGCGACCAACCCGAATAAGGCACCTTTTGGTAACCATGGATTTCCGGTCACGTTCGGGTGAAAACGCTGCAATCAGGGCAATTACCCCGGGTCCGTTTTCCGAAATTCAACCATGGTGGCGTCTGTCTGCACCGACCTGCGGGGCGCATCAAGCCTCACTTACGGACAGGGAGTTCCATGACCAGATCCGCCTGCTCATCAACGCCTATAATTTTTCGCTCGACAGTGGCGATCTGGATGATCTTGCCAACCTTTTCGCGCGTGGAGAATGGGTATTCGACGTCGGGACACCGCTGAGAAGTGCGCAGGAGATCCGGGATAAATTCCTTTCGCGGGTCATCCTGTTTGGCGACGGCACCCCCGCACCCGGCACCTGTCCACGAACGAGGATCTTATGGGGACGAAATGCGGAAAGCGCCCGATGCTGGCGCAATGTCATGGTCATTCAACAGAACCAGCGTCTCCTTTTGCAGGTGATCTATTCGGGTGAATGTCAGGACGAGTTCGCGCGCGACGAAAACGGTGTCTGGCACTTTGTGCGGATTTCGATCAGCCGCCCATTCTATGGAGACCTGAGCTACCACATCCGGTCGGCTCAGGCCTGGAACCGCGACCCAAGAGTTTCAGTCCACGGCAGTTTCCGCCAGCCATTCGACAAACTGCCGAGCCGCGCGCTTACGCATACCGGCCGGCGATCGAATCACGCGGTAATGATAGCCAGGCAGTTGCGGTCCCTCGAGTTCGGCAAACCCGTCACCGAACTCGGCAGAGCGCACGATGGTCCGGCTCAACAACGCCGCACCGTGACCGCGCTTCAGCGCGTCGAAGGCCAGGTTGTAGGCGTCAAAACTCATCCGGCGATAGCTGCCCAGATTATCTAGCCCCGCCGCTTCGAACCAGGATTTCCAGGTCGGCCCGGTCAGGGACGAGTTTTCCCAGCGCACATCGATCAGCCGCCGCTTTGTCAGGAATTCGATACGGGCGGCCCGGCCGGGCGTCAGCAGCTCGCGGCTGACGGCGCCCACGTAATACTCCTGATACAAGGCGATTTCGCCGCTGTTGTCGGCAGGCTTCTTGCCATATCGCACCGCCACATCGATCTCGCTACCGCTCATGTCCACGGCGTTTTCGCTGGCAAATACGTTCAACGTCAACTGCGGAAATGCGTCATAGAAGGCATCCAGCCGCGGTTGCAGCCAATATCGTGCAAACTCCCGCGTGGTCGATATGGTCACGGTATTGGTGTCCAGATTGCCATAGGTTTCGGCAAAGGCTGCCGCCAAACTATCCATACCCCGCGTGATATCCGGTAGCATCCGCGACCCCTGATCTGTCAGCGAAATGTTCCGACCAGAACGTTCAAACAGCTTGATATCCAACAGATTTTCCAGATGCCGGATCTGATGGCTGACTGCGGTCGGCGTCACCGAAAGCTCATCCGCGGCATCGGAAATGCTTTCCAGCCGGGCAGCCGCTTCAAAGGCGCGGATCGCGTTCAGTGGTGGCAGGCGTCGTTTCATCTTGTCCTTTCATGACACGGACGAACAGAACACACAAAGTTGAAAAATCCGCATGAAAGAGATTGAAACGAAAAATAGTCAGGCCGCCCAACCTGTGCGCGGCCTGTCCCCACCCGGTCAGTGGATGTCAGAATATGTGATGGTCACGGTATCCGCGTTCACCAGATCCAGGAACGGTTTGTTCACCGGATCTTTCACGAACTTGTCCAAAGCCGCACGGCCAGCTTCTTCGCTTTCCCAATAAACAACTTCGATCCAGACGCCATCGGCCTGCAGGGCGACGTGACGATCCACAAACCCGTCATACGTTTCGTGCATATTCGCGTTGATCTTGCCGCCCGCCGCAACTTCGGCCATCTGTTCGACCGTTACACCGTCTTTGGCCTGGAAGGTGACGTATTCAATCGTTCCGGCTTTGCTCAGATCTGTGGCCATTGCTGCACCTGTGGTTCCGATGGCCAATGCGGTCGCCAGTGCGGCGGTTTTCAGGCCTGTTGCTAGTTTCATCATGGAAAACTCCTCCTGTTGCATGATGGGGATGGGTGTGAGTGGTAGTGGTCTGAAAATCACAAAGCCTTGACTCGTTCCGCAATAGCCCGACCCAGCTGGGCGTGTTGATCCTTGCTCATATGCAGACCATCGGCGCCCTGCACATTTCCGGTCACGGCACCAGCGTCAAAGCTTGCGATGCCCGCTGCGTCGGCTGCGGATTTGAGAGCAGCTCCAAGCGCTTCAGACTTGGCTTTGCCGCCTTCGAACATGCCCGCGAAATCTGGGTGTGGCATGTCGTTGAGCGGCGCTGGCGAGACGACCATCACCTGTGGCGCATCATAATGATAGGCAACGCCACCGCTGCAGGCCTGCGCCACTTTTGCGACATCAATAATGGCATTTGCGATGTCCTCGGCAGAGCGGTTGGTTTCGGCCTTCAGGTCGTTGGTCCCCAATGCGATGATCAGCAGGTCTACGGGCATTTCCCGAGCAATTGCGGCCGGCAAAGTCTTGGCGCCGTTGAACATATCCGCCTTGATGGCATTCCAATCCATCGAATCGTCCAGGTTGGTGGCGCGCACGGTCAGACCATCGACGGCGACCTGATAATCGTTGCCCAGCTCGGCTGCCATGACACCGGCCCAACGTTCGTCATCGCCATAGCGGGTTGAGGGGAAAGCCTCTTCTACACCGATCCAGCCCCAAGTGTTGCTGTCGCCGTAAACAAGGATATTCTTCTTGGCCATCATTGGCTCCTTTTCTCGTGTTATCCGTTGATGATGTGGCCGTCTTCGGGGTGCCAGCTGGCGGTCACTCCGGCACCGACTTCGATGTCCAGCGACTGCATGTCGCGCTGTTGCAATTGCACGGTGATGGACGTTCCAGCAGCCGTTTCAAGCCGTAGATTGACGAGGGCTCCGATGAACTCCTCACCTACGACCCGCGCAGCAACTTCGTTCTCAGCCCAGCCCGCTTGCGGGGTGACCGAAATCTGGTCCGCCCTGACAATCAGGCTAACCTTTTCGTTTTCGTCCAGATCAACGAGTTCGGAGGCTGGGCACTTGAAGCTGCCATCTGGGCTTTCCAGAACCATCTCTCCGGATTTCAGTCGGCGGGTCTTGCATTCAAAGATCGAGGAGCCGCCCAGGAACCTTGCCACGAACGGTGTGGCCGGGCGCAGATAGATGTCTTCGGGGCTGCCCGCCTGTTCAATCCGACCCTGGTTCATGATCACTACGGTATCGGCCATCGAGAAAGCCTCGGAGTGACTATGGGTGACGTAGACGAAGGTAATCCCAAGTTCGCGTTGCAAGCGTTTCAACTCACCCTGCATCTGCACCGAAAGATGCGCATCCAGCGCCGACAACGGTTCATCCAGTAACAAGACGGATGGTTCGGTTACGAGGCATCGCGCCAAAGCCACACGTTGTCTCTGTCCGCCTGACAACTGATCAATGCCCCGGTCGGCATATCCCTCCAGTCCCAGCTTGTTCAACCAGTCCAGCGCGCGACTCTTGCGTTCCTTTTTGGGCATGCCTTTCATGCGCAGACCAAATTCGACGTTTTCCTGCACAGTCAGGAATGGAAACAATGCCAACGACTGCCAGACCATCGGCATGTCGCGTTCCCAGATTGACAGATCGTTTATCCGTCGCCCTTCTCGCAGGATGTCACCGCCGGTCACGTCTTCCAACCCTGCCAGCATCCGCAGCATGGTCGATTTCCCGCAACCTGATGGCCCCATGATGGCAACGAACTTGCCCTCTGCGATATCAAGGTCAAGGTTCTCGACCGCCACCGCCTCGCCATAGGTTTTGCGGATATTTCTCAGCGAGATGTGCGCGTGTGACATCATGCGCTCCAGTTCTTTTGGCGCGACGCCGCGCTCGGGATTGATCTTGTTCAGGCTGTTCATTTTTCCCCCCGGGTGAGGCGGCGCAGTAAAAGCACCTGCGCGCCCAAGATTAGAGTGATCGAGGTAATGAAGGTGATGGAGCCGATGGCATTGATCCGGGGGCTGACTGCCGATTGCAGGAAGCTGAGGATGCGAACCGAACTGGTCTCCTCAAGTCCTCCAACGAACCAGGTTACCGCGTATTCATCGAAGCTGACCGCCATACAGAGAAGGAACGCAGCCAGGATCGAGGTCTTGGTTGAAGGAACGATCACTTCCCAGAACGCACGCCAGTTGCTGGCGCCAATATTCTGGGCCGCGAATTCCAGATCGCCGTCGATCTGTGAAAACCGCAACCGGATAATGGCCATGGCGAACGGGGAGGTGAGAACGATATGACTGACCACGATGGCGGATAAAGTGCCAGACAGGCCAATGCGGGACAGGTAGGCCAGCATTGCCAGTCCAATGACAACCAAGGGAATCAACGGCGGCATCAGGGCGAAGACAAGTACCAGTTTCTTACCAATAAAGTTGAAGCGATAGTCGGCATAGGCCGCTGCAAATCCCATCGCGGTCGCGATGGGGGCGACGATCAGGGCAACTTTGATTGTGTTCGCAAAAGCGGCGATCACCAAATCATCGGCCAGGATCAGGCGATACCAATCCAGCGTGAATCCGCCCAGCGGGATAGTCGGGAACCGGTCCGAGTTCAGCGAGAAGACAAAGTTTGTCAGGATTGGCGCATAGAGAAAGGCCAGAGCCAAGCCCATGAAGATTACGCAAAGCCGGCGGGTCAACAGGGAAACACGCATGTCTCAGGTTCTCCGATAGGCGTAAGTGATTGAGGCCAGCGCGGTGATCAGCAGTGTAGCGATCATCACAAGCGCGACCACTGCAGCGCGAGGCCATTGCTGGCCGGATTTGACGGTATCCGCGATCAGGATAGACAGCGTGGTGAACTTGCCGCCGCCCAGATAGGTCGCCGTAACAAAATCTCCGAAGCTGAAGATGAAAGCAAACAGCGCCCCAAGCACGATACCCGGTCTAACCGCCGGCAATACGGTAGCAAAAAGCACCCGGCGCGGGCCGCAACCAAGGTTGTATGCCGCGTCGATCAGCGTGCGATCCAAGGACAGCATCGAAATTGACTGGATCACGATCACCAATGGCAAGGTCAGCGTCACCAATCCCACCATCAGAGAAAACGGCGTATTCAGTAGGCTGCCACTGTCGATCCCGATTGCCGCCAACAGTTTCATCACGATGCCGTTTTCTGTCAGATAGATCTGCCAGGAGTAGACACGCACGAGGTAGGATGTGAAAAACGGCACCACGAACAGCGCGAGAACCGTCATTCTGGCTCGTGTGCTGAGAAAGAAGCTGATCGCCAATGAACATGGCAATGCAATCAGGCTGGCCAGTACTGCGGCGCTGAGCGCAATCACGAAGGTGCGCAGGTAAGCAGCCCAGAAGAACGGAGCCGTCAGCATCTTGTGCCAGTTCTCCAATTGAAAATCGGGCGTCAGTAAAAAGTTTTTGACGTCCCAGAAACTCAGCCAGATCAGTAAGATCATCGGCCCAAGAAAAAACCCGGCCAACCACACAGGCAACGGCAGGCTCCATAAGCCTCCATAGGCGAGGCGGGACAGGCGCGGGATGGAAATCGAAGAAGTCATGTTTTAACCCGTCTGACCCTTCAGGATGGGCCGGCGTTTTTCAGTGACGTTTGACAGTGCCCCCCGCCATCGGGGAGAAGGGAGAATGGCGGGGGGCATAAGCACCGGAAGCTTTTAGGCGTCAGGTGCTTTTGTATGCCGACCAGAAGTCGTTCCAGTCACCCACGTCCTGCTGCACAGGCAGCTGGCGGATATGGATGCGGCCCTTGCGGATCAGGTCGATAGCGTTGCCGTCGCCCTGAAACATGCCCAGATGGCGTGCATCTTCCGGTTTTTCGGCAATCATTCGTTCCCACCCGGATTTCGACGGGATAATTGCCGGGAACACGTTCAGGTTCGCCAGGTTGTACTGACCGGCAGGGCTGGAGGCATGCTGGATGAACTTGCGCGCCAGTTCGGCCTTGCGCGACCCACGTCCGATCGAGAAGCTTTCAGTGAACTGAATGCCGCCCTGTTCCGGTATCGTAGTGGTAACATTCGCACCGTCGCGGCGCAGCACGCCAGTGATCCATTCACCTATGCCTGGCATCACGGTCACTTCACCGGACTTCAACGAGGACAGCACGCCACCATAGTCATAGAAGCCCCGCACCTGAGGTTTCAGGCTTAGCGTGGTGTCCTGCAGCTTGGCCCATGCGTTGCTGTCGATATCATAGGGCGCAGCGTTGCCATCGCGCAGGCTGAGAACGCCCAGGTTCGGCAGGTGCCAGTCGAAGTGACCCACCTTGTCCTTGTTCTTCTCGTTCCACAGCATGTCATACGACATCGCTTCCTTTACTGGCACCGCATCCAGATTGTGTGAGATGCCAAGAAAGCCAAACCGGCTGATGACTGCATAAAGTTCGTCATTGTGCCAATGGCCCGGAAACTTGTGGAATTCGGGGAAAAAATCGTCGAACGGATAGTCTGCCGGATCCAGTTTCTCAACGAAATTCGCCAGCACCAGCTGCTGAACATACTCAGCATCCGCGTGGATCAGGTCGTAGGTGCCCGCCGGAGATTGTGCCAACAGAGCCAGCATCTGCTCGCCGCCGACATAGTATTTCGGGGTGATCTTGACGTTGTGCAGTTCTTCAAATTCTGCAACCGCGTCCGGTTCAGCCTGACCATACCAAGCCAGCATTGTCATCTCGGTCACGGACTGAGCGCGGGTGATCGACGGCATGGCAAGTGCGCCTGCAGCCATCGCACTTGACTTGAGCAAAGCGCGTCTCGTGAGTGTGGTTTTGGCCATTTTCGGCTCCTCCCTTAATGGATGGGATGAGTATTCGGAACCGCAGCCTTGCCGACAATCGAGCAGATTTCAGTCATCACAAAGTATTTCTCAGCTTTCTGTTTGGCCGAATTGGCATGTCACAAAGGCGTAACACGCGGGCCTACTCCTATTCAGACCAACTCGCATCAGGTTGTTCATAACGATTGGCATCCTGCGGAATGAACTTCATGCCGTATGGGCTGTCGCGAAACAGGTCAGCCTCGTTCAACAACCAATCCTGAAATGCGCGCATTTTGGCAGAATTCGCGCGCTCCATAGGGCAGACAAGATAGTAGCTCCGGTCGCGCAGAACCCTTGGTATAGGCGCCGCGATTCGCCCTCGCTCAATCTCGCGCGAAGCAGCAATCACACTGACCAGAGCAGCCGCGCGATTGTCTATCGCCGCTTCGATACACATGATCTCATCACTGAAATGTGCGATCGGACGAATATTGGAAGCGTCGATACCGACCGAGTTGAACCAGGTGCGCCAATTCGGATCACCGTCCTGAAAGCCCAGCCACTCGTATTCGACCAGATCCCGGCTCAACAGGTCCTCGGGGTCGCGGATCTTGCTCTCCATTCGCCTCGAGCAAATAGGCGTGACATAGTCATCCAGCACCCAGGCCGCATGCTCCGCCGGATCCGGGGTGTCCGTATATCTTATGGAGACATCCACACTGAAACGTGCAAAATCCAGCACTGTATCCGAGGCGATAACCTTCACTTCAAGCTCGGGGTACAGCCGGCTGAATTTCGGCAATCGAGGGCTCAGCCAACTCCAGGCAAAGGATCGTGTGGTGGTTACCACCAGCTCGCCCTCGATTTCGTCGGTGCTCAGTTGCGCGATGCCCTGTTTCAGGTTGCAGAAGGCATCGGCGATGAAAGGGCGCAGGGTCTCTCCTTCGGTTGTCAATCTAAGCGACCGCGTCAGTCGGTGAAACAGTTGCACATCCAGCTGTGTCTCGAGGGTTTTGAGGCGATGGCTAATCGCTGTCGGTGTCAGTAAAAGTTCTTCGGCGGCCAGTTTGATGCTCATGTGTCGCGACACGGCCTCGAAGGCTTGCAGGCTCGTCAGCGGCGGTAATTTTTTCACTGTCGAACCTCTTCCTCATAAGGCTCGACCCTCCACAGGCGGAAGGGTCGCAGTGCTTTCACTCTGCGATCATCTTCGCCCGGCGCGCAAGACGCCCAAACCGGAGACCACAATCCAGGCGATAGTTTTTTTCATCTAACTCAACCCAATTGGCGCATTCGTCAGAATCAACCCGTTTGACGACATGCCAGAGGCCAGACCTCCCGAGTACCACTCGCAGCATGGATCCCTTTCCACCGGGAAACGGAATCCCGCCCAGCAGAACCGCAGTCAGAACGCTGAGTTGATGCGCGAGATGCTAATCAGCGCGACGACGGCCAGTGTCAGCAATACCGCGCCGGGGATACCGAGCGGTTCAAAGCGCAGACCGGCACCAACACCGCAAGACCCTTGATTTCATGCTACTCAAACGGCGGAACAAAGCTGCGGCGACAAAATTCTTCGCTCGTGCCCTCGAAGTAAACGGATTGCCCCGCAAAATCGTTATCGACAAAAGCGGCGCCAATATGGTTGGTATCAAAGCCATCTACAAAATGTTGAAAGGCTTTGGTTGCCCGCTCCCAATCGCGATCGTTGAACCAGCCATCTAGTTGGCATATATTGCCAACGAGGAGGCTTAAGCCATGGTAACCCGCAATGTCGTACTTACAGAATCGCAGGATCAGCTGGTGCAGGATCTGGTCGCATCCGGTCGCTATCAGAACGCCAGCGAAGCGTTGCGAGCGGGCCTTCGGCTTCTGGAACAAGAAGAAGCCGGGCTGGAGTCTCTTAAACAAGGTCTGCAGAAGGGTTTGGCGCAGGCTCAGGCTGGAGATCTGGCAGAAGGCAGCGGTTCGAATGCGATCCGTCGTGCTTTTGCTAGGGCCCGAGCCAAAACGTGACCAAACCATTTCGGCTGACACGCCGCGCCGAAGGCAGCCTGGTTGAAATTGCCCGATGGACCATCGACAAGTTTGGGCCGCATCAAGCCGATCTCTATGAACAAGAACTGATAGCGCGCTGCCAGGCCATCACCGAGGGCAAGGTGGCCAGCCGCAGTTGTTCAATATTGGTCGAAGAGGCAGCAGACCTCAGATATGTACGCGCGGGAGAGCATTTCCTGGTTTACCTGGACCAGCCGGATACGGTGATCATAGTAGATATCCTGCATTCCCGTTGCGATCTGCCGCGACATGTTTCCGCGCTGGCCACACTATCTGATGGGGCAGGGGACAATACATAGGTATCGCATTCAACTGGGATTTCTTTAAACAATCGGTAGGTGTTCACCCCAGCAGGTCTGTAGCGGGGTTCTCTGCGATATCGACATCGGGTATTGCCAAGTTGTGCGCCCGGCTTGACCGGATTTTCTGCGGGCCATGAACATTCCGACAAGAATGCCGCGCCTGAAGGGGTTCCGCTTTCCTCGTGAGATCATCGCTTACGCAGTCTGGGCGTGGTTTTGTCGCCGCAGCTTTGTTCCGCCGTTTGAATAGCATGAAATCAAGGGTCTTACCGTGTTTGTCGACTGCACGATACAAGTAGACCCATTCACCTTTGACGCGCACATAGATTTCGTCCATTCGCCAGGATCGATCGAAGCAACGCTTCTTACGACGCGCCTGGTCGGCGACCAGAGGTGCGTATTTGACGATCCAACGGTTCAGAGACGCGTGATCAACCGAAACGCGTCGTTCAGCCAGAATTTCTTCCAGATCTCGGTAGGATACTGATTAACGAAGATAGAAGAACACTGCGTGTCGTATCACGTCCCTTGGAAAACGAGCGCCTTTGAATGAGATTGTCACGGCCTGCCCCTGTCTGTTTTGGGCACCCGTGTATCAAAACTTCAGTCGACCTAACAGGTACGTGCAGAGTTTGCGACAAAGCCCCCCGGAGGTGTTCGACGCATGTCCGTCGTCAGAGGTTTTGGGCCAGTTGGCGGCGTGATCTAAGAGAGGGTCTGGCGCATCTGGTTGGTCAGATTAAGCGGCGGATTTGCGGTGAAGCAAGCGCCGGGTT
>NZ_JBXWRJ010000037.1:0-16460 GCF_059612845.1 Ruegeria sp. YKSE079
CCTTCGCAAACCTATCCCACCGCGCCGCATTGAAATTGAAAAGTATCCCAGCATCCCGCAGTCAATTCGAAGGACTGGCTACGCATCGGAAACGATTTGTGCAACACGCTCGCTCGCGGCCACCTTCTTCAAGTGGGATGCTAGCGGTCGTACAGCCCATGTCGGCCAGGAAACTGACAAGACCAACGATGGTTTTGAAGTCGCGGAGCTTGAGGACGCTTCGGCTGGTGACGAGCATTTTATCGTCACGCCCATCAGTGGCGACGGCGCGGATGACCCACGAGCCGTACCAGCTGTTATGGCGCTTCTCCGCTCTCTCCTTGCAGACCACCTCAATGAGGTAGCCCTCGGCGAGCAAGCCGCGCAGTCCGTCTTCTGTAACCACATTCGGGGCTTCTTCTATCATGGCCTTCCCTTGGGTCCTTGTTCTGCCTGGGTGCAGTATCAGGCCCACGGGGTCGCAACACCGTGAGCGATACAAAACAACATTAATGATAGCAAGGCAATAATAACGTGTTGACGAAGTTCGCCTTGCTTCGATAACGGTGATAGCCGACAGAATGATAATCTTAAAGGCGGCAAAGGAGTTTTGCCCTGCGCTTGTTTATTGCGCGCAACGCACCGTTGCTGTTCGCGCTCCTGCTTGGAAGCTCACCAGTCGATGCCGCTGCGGATTGCATACCTCCCGAGCGACCGTTCTTGCCCCAGTCGCAAGACGACATGCGTGCCTACGCCGATCTGATCAGAAGCGATTTCGAGACCTACATTGCCGATGTGCAGGACTACTTCCGTTGTCTCGACGCCGAGCGCGCCCGTGCCTTTCACGAGGCGCGTGAGGTCAGTGAGGACTATGCCAGGTTCCTGAATGCCCTCGATTAAGCGACTACGGGTTTGTGCCGCCAGTAGAATTCCACCGTTAAACCAACGCTCCGTCAGTCTCCAACGCAATGATATTTTTCAAGCGGGCGATCATGTCGTCACCACTTGCGACATCCACGCTCGCCGTTTCGATGATCGTCTCCTGACCTGATATCCGAAACTGGGCCTGAAGACCTTCCGGTTCTGAAAGATCTTGGTGATGCGGATAGAGCAGCGTCAGTCGCGGGGCTTTGTACAGGTGCGCATAGGCCATCATCTGATAGACGTCGCCTTGGGATACTCCTTGTTTTCGATCATCAATACGGGAGGAGATCCGCTTCCACTTCGTGTCGATCACATGGACAACCTGCCCTGAACGCCAGATCAGGATATCGGGTTTCGTCTGGAACACAGCGCGTTCATCATCGAGCGATGTCAGGCAGAATAGTCTCCCGCCTTGAAGAGAGACCCGATACTCTGTGCGTGCCAAAGCGCGTGTGATCAGCCGGCCGACATATTCCTCAAAGAGTGCATTCATTTCAAAGAGGAGTGCAGTCCCCCGTCCCGCCCCGGCACTAGTCGTTTGGTAGCGATTACGCAGAAAAAGTTGCGCCATCCCGAACAATTCCTGCCATGCTCGGTTGGTCCGGTCGATGATGACCTCATCCCATTTCAGCGCAGGAACGGCGACTTCGGATATATCGGCGTAGACGAAAGCCAGTTCGCGCAGACGCTGTTGATTGGCGGGACTGCGCGACATTCTGGAGAGATGTGCGACCGTTGCTTTCATGATGCGGTTCAGAGCGATGTCTTCTGACAGCTCGTCAAATTTGCAGGCGAGCCGCGAGGGGTTCGCTGCGTGGCGTGTAAATTGACGAGGCAGATTGAGCGTCCCGCGCAACGCCGCAAGGTCATCCTCTTGGACAATGTATCGCCGCGGCATGCCGCGACGAACGGCATCGGTTAGCTTGCTGCAGAAAATGCGGATGAGAATTTCCAGAAGCGTTTCGCGCTGCCAGTCAAGCTCTGTGATTTGGCCTGTCTCGATTTTTAGGTCTAGTGCGACTGCGAGCATGTGCACAAGACGCTTGCGAATGGCAGCATTCTTTCTTGCTTCGCCTCCTTGCCCCGCGACATCGATCTTGGGAAGAATTTCAAGGCTGCACCCATCGGTTGCCAGGACCCCGACGACGCCACGCGCTCGCAGTTCATGGCGGCGATCCTCAAGCACTCCGCCTCCACCCCTTCCTGCAAAGGTCGATACTCTGGCGAGCGCCGCGAGACGCTCGGCAAAATGCTCGGGAATGCAGCCGTCCCCTTCGCCGTGGGGCACCGTTTCCCATTCGCGCAGGGTGAAGGCCGGCATCAGGCCGCAAACTCCGAGAAGTCGAATTTGTCTTTGACCGTCCACCGCAGCTTTTCGCTAGAAAAGTCGTCTTCAGTCATGCCTCCGGGTACCGCAATTTGTTTGGCGTCAAGGAAGCGGGCGGGACCGTGAGTAGAGTCGCCAAGAACAGCTGCGACCTTGGACCAGTCCTCATAGAAATACTCAGCCAGAAGCGGGATCACCTTGTCTCGCATGACGTTCTCGATATCCGACCGCGTCTGGCAGCTTGTGAAGTACGCGTGCCCGATTTGATGCTCCCGGTCGAACAGATACTCAATTCGCTCGTTGATCGTAGACAGCAGCTTTTGCAGATCGACCCCCTCGACGTTGTCCGACAAAACTGAAGGGTCGGGCATCAGTTCCTTGAAAGAAAACCGGCGGCGTAGTGCTGTGTCCAACAGCGCGATGGAGCGATCGGCGGTGTTCATCGTACCGATGACATGGAGGTTCTGAGGCACGCCAAAGGACTTCTTGGAATAGGGAAGCGTGAGGCGGATCTCGTTGTCCATCCCGAGCCGCTTGTCGGGCTCGAGAAGCGTGATCAGCTCGCCGAAGACCTTCGAGATGTTCGCCCGGTTGATCTCGTCGATGATGAGGACATAGCTTTCAGGTCCGGCGGCTGGAATGCGATTACCATGTTGCTTGCTCTTCTGATTAACTGGAACCAGCCAGGATTGATCCGGGTGACTAGCCCAGCTAGGCATGTTGTGGTCTTCCCAACCCCCGGTCGGCTCAACCCCGGTTTTCCTTCCTTCATGGACGAGAGCTTCACGATATTGTTCCAAGGAGAACCCATCCGGTTTCTCGTCCGCAAGGCGCGATGCGACATCTTGTGCAATGTGACGGAAAGTTCCTTCACGCACGGGCGGCATGGTTCCCACAGTAAATAGGGGGGTAGTCGTGCTATCGTTTCTCTTGCGCTCAAAAGGTTCGGTGTCATCGAACGCAATTGCCTCCAAAGCGTCCCAGTCGATGCGATCTGCGGCAAGCTGATACATCGGCTGAAAGGCGCTGAAGTTTTGCGGATAAAAGTCGGACCGTTTCGCTCCTTTTTCGTCGCTCCAAATCCATTCTACGCGACGACTGTGCTGTGCACCGGTAGATGTCGCATCGAATTCATAATCCCCGACGATCCTTCCCAAAGCGACTGCCAAGTTCTTACCGACAGTTAGGAGAACGTAGCTCCCTGGCTCAGCAGCACCTCTGAAGTACCAAGTGCCGCTAATATCGGCTGCGCGTCCATCTGTTCCAGGGTTGCTTTCGAGCCACTGAGATTTGACTGCCTGAAAATCCTCATACTCAGGCCCCGACCAATCGATCCCTGCGCCAAATCCCCAAAAAATCTTGTTGTTACGAACGGCCGCAGAAAGCTGATCCCTCCAATCTGCGCCGATGAGGCTGAGCTTGAAGAGTCCCTCTCTTCGATCCAAGAGCTGAGCTTGTCCGGTTGTGCCCGGATCTAGGCGCGCCGCTTCGCAAATGCGTTTGAAAATTCCGTCATGACATTCAAGGCGAAAGCCGGAGCTGCCTGCGATCGGCTCAGGCCCTTCCATGTTGTCATTGCCTGTGGTTGGCCGCAGCCCTTCGATAAATTCCTCGTAAGACATCGATTGGTGAAATGTCACGAATTCAATCCGTCCCTCGCTCACGAGGTCGCGGTATGTGCGCATCAGGGCGGATCGTTGGTCGCGGCCCTTCAGACCAGATGCGACCTGCTCTCCCAAACAGAGCCGGACGGCTTCCCATGCCGTCTGATATGTCTTGCCCGTGCCCGGCGGGCCATAGAGGATCAAGTTCACGGCGGATGGCGAGGGCGCATTTTTTATGTCGGTCACGGTGTCCGCCTCCGGTTGGGAATTGAGAGTATATGTGAAAACGGTCGAACTGCTTGGATTTGGTTCGGTGCTCGTGGGCGGTGGTACTTGCGCAAGTTTCTGGAATTTTTCACCGCCAAGTGCCTGGCAGATGTTCGGGAACGCGTCTTTCAGCCCGATCGCCGTAGCAAGGTCTCCTGCGCGGATGGAGACCTCCCTGGCCGCCTTTTCCCGAGCAGGTTCGATGAAATAGTTCAGGGCGCAAAGCCTGATCCGGTCGGCGCCTTCCATCAGGTGTTCGTAGCGCTCAGGTCGCTCGGTGGGCTGATCGTTTTGGTCGACGATGATGTAACCGGCGTTATGAAGACGCGCAGCAGCATCCGCCTTCTGTCCCCAGCCACCGTTTAGTTCTGTCTTGCCGAGAATGAAGCCAATTAGCGGTTTGGTCGGATATACACGGTTTTCGCGCTCACGCGATGACCGGACCCAATAGTCGCGTGGCTCACCGAAAGCACCAAAGATATCGCTATGCGCCCCGTTCGCACGGTAGCTGTCGTATGCGTCCATCGCGGTTTCAATCTGGGCTCGATCGAGTGCCTGGCTCTTTGCGCCTTCCTCCATCGCATAGTTATGGACGACCCAAAGCGCACTTTGAACGTCGATCATATCTCGAGGTGCGAGGCCACGCTCTTCGAATGCCTGGCGTACTGCCTCCATAAAGCGCATCTCTTCCGCGTAGGTCTCGGCAAGCGTTGAATGCTTCGGGAATGGTGTTCCTACTGCTTCGCGCCATAGATCCTGCCGAACCGTATGCCGGATGTAGACTGCCTGATCTGGCCATAGATGAAAGAAAATGAACTCGCCGATCTGCCTCGCCGCGTCTTCCGTGCCTTTCGGCACGGCCTCTTTCCAAATGCCTGCGAAAACGTCGAGCGCCGCCGCGTGTTCTTCCGGTGATCTAAGTGCAGCACGTACAAGCGACGCAACGGCGGGATCGAGAAGCTCGTGATCAGCATTGCTCTTTGGGCTTAGAGGTTCGCTCGTGCGCCAATCCAAAAGGTTATTAGAGTCAGTCGCGGCGGTGAAAACGGCTTCAGTAATCGATCTGTCATCGCCTGCGCTTTCCAGGGCCGGGCGCAGCTTGTTGATCGTTGCCAGCTTGTAGTTTCGTTCTGCTTCATCAAAATCAGGATCCGGGCGGTCGAAGCGATCAAGGCTTGGAAAGAAGTGTTGCAGACGATCTATCCAGCGCGTCACGGCAGTCGGGTCGAGCTGAAAGTCTCCCGCAAAGCCAAGAGCGGTCAGAGCTGCACGGGCTCTGTCGGGATCGAGGTCACCAAGTTTCCAAGCATCGATATCTTGAAAACCTTTCGACTTGAGCCCGCTGTGGCGACCTTCACTGTCGCTTCCGGACGGCGGCTTCCTGCTGGGATCCAGACCCGCATCCTGCAGAGCACGCACATGGCTCTCGTGAAACCAGAGGTTTGGGCGATCGTTCGTATACTCGAGACAGAGCGGCCGACCCTGCGGATCGATCAGTGGGCCAAGATAGAGGCTTGCATCGTAATCCGGGTTTGGCCGCAGTTTCGAGTTCCGAATGACTTCAAACACTGCACGGCGATTAGCCGAGGGCTTGCGCTTTGTTTCAAGTTCGGAGATGCGGTTTGTGAAACTGCTCCAGTCCATTTTCCCTATCTCGTTGATTCTGGTTGATAGCTTTTCAGCGCGCATAGCGTGTTGACCAGCTGCATTTGTTCCACCGTATCGCACTTGGCCTTGCGCAAGCGTGGTGAGCCGAAGACCAAGGCCAGGCCCTTGGCACGCGACACCGCTACATTGATACGGTTGAGCGAAAACAGAAACTCCATGCCTCGCGATGTCTCTTCGGCAGAAGATGCCGTCATTGAGACAAGGCATACTGGTGCCTCCTGCCCCTGAAACTTGTCGACCGTCCCGACCCGAATGCCATCGGGAAGTGCATCTTGGAGGGCATTCACCTGAGCGTTGTAGGGGGCCACAATGATGATGTCAGACCGGCGCATGGGTCGCTCAGTGCCGTCTTTTTCAGTCCAGTTCCCCGTCAGAAGGTCGTCAATCGTGTCCTGAATTGCGGCAACCTCTTCGGACGCGATCTGCGCATTGCCTTCATGGTTCACGGACACCCAAAAGGCGCCCGCAGCGGGGAAACTGGTTCCCGATACGCCTTGGCGGACAGTATCTGCGTGACTGGTCAAACGACCTTCGTAGACCTGATCGGAGATGAATCGGCAGACGTCGGGATGCATCCGGCGCGTGACGGGAAGGAAAATCCCCCTGTCAGGCGGAATTGTTGCGTGATCGCCCAGCATCCAGTCCAGGCAGGAAAGATTTGCGGGTTCAGGGTGTGCCCCTTGGATCACTTGCGGAAGCTGTCTCGGGTCGCCAACCAGCACGATGTTTTTTGCAGAGCGCCCCATGGCAACCATGTTGGCCAAGCCAACCTGCCCCGCTTCATCTACGAACAGCCAGTCGTATGCCTGCACATTCTCTTCCCTAGCAAAAAAGAAAGCAGTTCCGCCCACGACATGTCCGCCACTTGCGGCTTCGGCGTTATCCGTAGTGCGTTGAATTGGACAATCGTCTGGGTAGCCATCGTCGGACCCGGAAACCTTGTGAACCAGATCCAGCGTGATCGGCAGATCTTCGTCTTCAAGCGCACCTAGGCACCCCATCAATACGTTGCGGATGGCCTCGTGGCTGTTCGATGTGACACCTACACGCGCGCCTTTTCGGACAAGAGAGAGGATCGCGCGGGCAGTGACGAACGTCTTGCCCGTACCCGGGGGGCCCTGAATAGGCAAAACCGTTTGATCCATCGCGCCGACGGCATCAATCGTGCCTATGACTGGGTCCTCAACCGGTAACAGCGCACCAGTGGTAAGACGCGGCGCCGCTCTGCATAGAAGATCATCTACGGCCTGATAGGACTGAACCGTGCATTGATCGGCGATGACGTCCTGCAGAGCCGCTGCGATGACCTTGGTATCAAGCGGCCAATCGGGGTGGAGAGAGAGGCGATCCTCCAAAAGGTGGCCTTTTCCCGGTCCGACCTTGACCGTAATCTCTCGTCTTCTCCGGTCCATCTCCTCGATATTGACCGAGACCGGGGCGCCATCGAAAACAGGAACTGTGGCTTTCTTGCCCGACCGCAGTTTTGTCTCTTGCACTGGAAAGCTGTAGCGGCGTGCAAACGAACGCTTTACCGGCTCGACAGCGGAAATCGCTTCTAGCCCAGCTAAGGCATCCAAATCGTCGATGAGCTCATCTTCGTCTTTCGCGGCGCTGTCAAAAACGGCCCATTGGGCAGGCTTGACCTCGCGCCTGTGAAAAAGACCCAGATTGAACACTAGATCTTGCCGCTCATCCGGCAAAGCAGAAGCGGCAATCCGCTCGCGGAGCGCCCTTGTCTCTGCGTCTTCCTCAGCTTCTTTCGGAGCCGCGTCTTGGCCAATCGGTGGCCACGGTCCTGCCGGGCGGATGCCAGCCAGCCAGTCTCGCAACTCTTCGGTCGAGATGCAGTCAATACGGTTGTAGTCCTCGATTTCATCAAGGATGTGCTGATCACCGATCTCGCGCCATCTTTCGTACGCTACGACCGAACCACCCGCTGTTTTGACCTCTCCGTCGCGCTTTCGGTCGTAAAAAGCTTCCATCGATTTGATCGAATAGTTTGGCTCCGAACCGATCAGTCCTCCACGCACGACGGCGAATAGATCGACAAAACGGCGCTCGCGTAGAAGCCGATCGAGAAAGGCTTCGCCGATTCCATATTTGGTCGTCAGCCGCTTGAGAGCCGTTATTTCATAAGGGGCATAGTGATAGATGCGCGCTTTAGGATACTCTTCCAGTCTTGCGCGGAAGAATGCCAATAAATCGCTCAAAGCTTGGGCCTCGGCCCTGTGATCATGCGCCCAGAACGCAAGAAATTGTCCGTCGAACCAGAGCCCGTGCAGGTATTCTAGTCCGCCTTCGAAGTGTGGATCTCCTTCGATGTCATAGAAGACGTCGCCGGGCTGTGGTTCTGGCAGCAGGTCAAAGCCCTTGCCAAGTTCAGGCGCCCTCAACTCGAAAGCTGGTCCACCAGTCTTCCGGGCATGCTGCAGACGCGCCTGCGTGACCAGTCGCAAGCGAGTGTTCTCGGATATGCCGCGCACTGGTTCGGCGAGCGCCGCCAGTTCCGCCATGGTTTTGAGACCAGCTGCTTCCAGCTTCTTGACCTGGCCCTTCGTGACATTCGCCACATTGAAGAGGCTGTCCTCCTTCGCCCATACATCGGCACAGTGATCTGCCCAACGACACAGTCCGCAGTCGGCGCAAGGCACAGGCCGCGTGGCAGCCGGTTCCGCCACGAAAGCCTCAAGCCGCGCACGGGCTGCTCGAGCGTAATGTGCGTAATCTGCCAGCCGCAGCGTTGCACGCTCACCTGTCCCGAGTTCGACATGCGCAAATACGGGAGCCACACCCTGAATTTCGGTCAGAAAGTCTGAGTAAAGGACGAGCTGCAGAACATGCTTGGGATGCGGCCGGCGTTTCAGTTTGGTGTCGGCCACTTCGTAACTGAATGGTCCAAGTGTTGAAGGCGTGTCCACCCGGATGAGAAAATCCGACCATCCACCCCAGTTCCCAGACAGAAATGCACCTTGGAAGACGACCTCGGCACCGCTTTGCAGTGCCGCGCGAGTCGCTTCGGAATCCTTGTCCAGGTTGCCCCGTTCGATTTCCACGACTTTGTTGCCCGCGGTCTTCAGACGTTCGAGATGCGCCAGCTCGTGTGCATCTCCTTGCTTCTGCAGAAGTGCGGCGTCTTCTGTGTCTTCTCCCGGGGTGGGCCCTTCGCCGTTAAGGCGCATTAAGTCGAGCGCGGTCGCATGGGTACATCCCATGAACCGCATGAGGTCCGTCGCCGAAAAAAGGATCTTGTTGTCAATTTTCCGCATGGGTTCCAGCAATCATCAATGAGCGCAACCCTCGGAGCGGAAACGTCTCGTTAGGTTGCAGCTTCTTCAATAACATCGGTGGGTGTCAATATCTGTCGTGCTTGGCAAACATTTGATTTTTGACGCTTTACAGCCGACGACGCGCTGCGGACACTGCTATGCGGCGAAGCCGTTCTGGCCCCGAACAATCCGAAGACTTTTCGGCGCAATAAGGGAAGCGCGCTTGCCCTTTGCTCCCATCCAGAGTGAGAACCCTTTGGCGATTAAGTTTGCCGCATCATCCAGCGTATTGGCATAAACTGCGAATTCGGCATGGTGCTTGTTCTTTCCATGCGCCGGGTCCGCCAACTGATACCCTTTGCTGGTGATTGCCGGCTCTTCAATCACCCCGGCACGAGAGCATATCCGTTCAATTTTGATCACACGTCCGCGCATCGTTCGTTCCCTCTCTAAGTTCTGCTGCGCCTGACGAGCCTCTCAACTCGCAACGTGGTCACCCTTACCGGAATCGGCTCGACAGGACGCAATGACACAAATAGCCTACCAGGGTGTCAAAAGCTGACAGGCCCAGAGCAACCCATGTCCTTTTCCAAGGCCCAAGATCTCATTCGTCTTGCTCAGATGGCCGCCGCCCGCCGCAGCGGGGTCAGTCTCGAAGACATCTGTGACGAGTTTTCGGTTTCTCATCGCACTGCTCAGCGTATGACTGATGCGTTGGAGGCCACCTTCGGAAATGTCGTGGCTGAAGACGGTGAGGACCGGAAGCGACGCTGGTACTTACGCGACACTGGGCTCTCCCGGCTACAACTTCGGCATGAAACTGGCGCCGAAGCACTGGAGATCGCTGCCCGTTCAGCCGAAGCAGAAGGCAGGCTGCGGCATGCAAAGGCCTTGGCGGAACTTCGAGATGGTATGTTGGCAAGAGTGCCGGCTCGAGCTCGCATCGAAGCGGATGCAGAGGCTGTCTTGGTGGCCATGGGCCAAGTCACACGCCCCGGCCCCCGTGTCAGTGTCGCTCCCGACATTCTTGACGCAATTATCGAGGCGCTGCGTGGACCTTTTCGGTTACGCGTGCGCTACAGTCAGGACACGAAAAAACGCATCTTGGAGCCGCATGGGGTATTGCTGGGGCACAGGACATATCTTGCCGCGCGTGACCCAGCAAAGGCAGATGAGGTCCGAAACTTCCGCATTGATCTCATACATGAAGCAGAAACCTTGAATGAAAGCTTCAAGCTCCAGGACGGATTCACCATTGCAGATTATGCAGCCCAGGCCTTCGGGGTCTGGCAAGATCCTGCGCAATTCGGGGAAGTGGTCTGGCGCTTCAGGCCAAACGCAGCCGCTCGTGCAGCCGGTTTTCAGTTTCATCCAAGGCAGACACTGGAACACCAGCCAGATGGCAGTCTTATCGTCCGATTCCATGCAGCGGGTTGGCTTGAGATGGTTTGGCACCTGTATCAATGGGGTGACAAGGTTGAGGTCATCGCCCCGGCGGAGTTGCGAGCCATGGTCGAGGGCTATCGCCGCTCCGATTTTGCCGCGATGCCGTGACCTGATTTCTCGAGGAGAATTCTTATGAACGACAGCTTGACGTTCCAAGCACTGAAGGAAAAACAGAGGGCCATTCGCTCAGGGTTTCCCGAAACCATGGGCCTTCGTGTCCACCGTGCAATCAGTTGGATCGGTCGTGCCGAGGCCTGTGAAGAAGACGATGACGCGCGGTTCATATTTCTTTGGATCGCATTCAATGCAGCTTACGCCGACGAACGAGAGTTCCAGTCTATCCCGCTAGGTGAGCGCGCCACGTTCCTTGAGTTCTTTGGTCGGCTGACACATCTGGATGCTGATCGACGGATCTACAAGGCCGTTTGGCAGCGCTTCTCTGGTCCAGTTCGTCTTCTCCTGGAGAACCACTACGTCTTCAGCCCGTTCTGGCAACACCACAACGGAATCGAAGGCTTCGACGATTGGCAGGAGCGTTTCAATGCTTCGGCCCGGGCCTTCGGACAGGCGTTCCAGGCTGGAGACACACCGAGAGTTTTGAGTTTTGTCTTTGACCGTCTTTATGTTCTGCGTAACCAGCTCGTGCACGGCGGTTCGACTTGGAACGGCGGCGTGAACCGCGCGCAAGTGCGCGACGGAGCGGCTATCCTTGCATTCCTGATGCCGGTTTTTGTTGACCTGATGATGGATAACCCGAGCGGAGACTGGGGGCGTCCTTTCTACCCCGTAGTCTCGTAGCTTCGCGCAGTTCCTGCTGAGCTAAGGCAGAGCCCCGCGCGTGACTAGACCTTCTTCCGGCAACGGTACCTCTAGCGGAGACCTTTCGCTGCGCTTCGCAATCAAATCTCCTTGCTATCATTAATGTTGTTTCGTATCGATGCACCATTATAGATGGAGTCGGCATCATGAAGCACGTGATCCACAGCGTGGCAACAGCCACGGCACTAAGCATATCCGGACTAATGGCCTCGTCAGGTCCGGCTCAGGCCTATCAGGTGGACTGTGCAATCCTCCTCTGCCTTGCGGGCGGCTGGCCTGCCTCCGCGCCCTGCGTACATGCTAGAGCGGTCTTCATTCGGCGGATCACACCATGGCCGATCGAGCCACCCTTACAAATCTGGCGGTGTCCGATGGGTGTGTCGTTCAACGATCCCAGCCCGATGTCGCCCATGGAACGCCTTTATGACATCACGTTCCGCGATCCGCCCGAACCGCAGGAATCGACTCCGATACCCCTTGTTCGCGTCCAAGCGGATGAACAAGCCGACATCGACATCTCGGGCGACGCCTTTGACTTCGTTCGGAGCATTCGCGTGTATCACATCCAGTACCGCCAGCACGAAAACCGAGATGGCGACTGCAATCGCAGCGACTCGACGCGATTGGGGTCCTACGGCGCGCAGGGCGACTACCGATGGACAAGATCCACCGTGGGCCAGGTGCCAGCCGCATCCGGCCTGAGCATCCCAAATGGATGTGGCAGCTACTTTTACCGTTCCGTCTTCGTCGACTGGCGTGATCACGCCGGGAACTATGGTTCTGAAGAAGTTCGCTACTGACAAAATCTGCGCGCGGTTTTGCCGCGCGCGCCATCTCAACCCCGCACGGGAGGCTGTGCAAAACCCCTGAAAAGGAGACGACGCCAGACCGTGAAGCCTGACGCCGTGCTAGAAAACTCCGTGAACAAGAGTTTCCTAGCGCACCGCTAAAACACCTGCAACCAGCAAAGTTGTTTTGCTGGCAAGAATGTTGTTGTCTCACGACATGGCGTCGGATCTCCAAGGAGACCTCGACCATGGAACCTACGACCGGCCTGATCCTGCGACGGATTACGCAGACAAATCTCTCTGTTGCAGCGCACAAGCTTGCCACCCTCATCCTCGACGCCATCGCCTGGAAGGATGGCTACAACGGTTTGTCGCGCGGAACGGCAGCCTTCACCCTCTCGGCCCTGGCGGAGAAGATGGGTGTTTCACGACAATATCTTTCGGTTCTTTTGAGCGAACTTGAGACGTCGGAGTTGCAGCTTGAGCGGGCAAAGCCGAATGGAAAGTTCGCGCCCTGGATCTTTCAGTTCTCAGCCTTCGACGAGGAGAGTGAAACCCACGAACTCGTGTCAGGTGAAGGTGACACATCACTATCTAGAGATAATAATAACAAAACTATCTTCTCAGGACTGATCGACATCACCGCGAGTTCGAACGTTTTTCAGACCAGTTGGGCGGAGCTCATCAAAGCAGCGAAGGCCACGCTGCCCTGCTGGAACGTCGACACCCAGGTCATCTGGGACCGCTTCCTCGCCTTCAATCGGTCCCGAGGCAACGGCAGGGTGCCGGCAGGCTTCCTGCTTGGCTTCATGCGCCGATGGCGGAATTCGCCGGGGACTCCGCCTCGTCCCGAGGTGAAACCATCGCAGAAACGGGTACCAGACCCCAAAGAGCGCGAATTGCTGAGACAGATGCAAGCCGCCCCGACTGCGAACCGCCAGTTCCATGCGTCCGACCTGTGTCGTTTGATCGGTCACGCTGCCTACGAAGCGCGAGTACTGGATGTAATCCGCAAGTTTGGGTGTCAGAGATTTTCAGCAACCTTGGCGGTGCACGGACGAGCGGTGCTGGCAGGGGAAATTTCGCGGTGAGCTTTGTGTCATATGCATGGCAATTTCGACCGTCGCGATATCAACCGCCCGGTCCACACGGCTTGCGACCGTTGGCGAAGCATATCTTCGCCGCGCAGCACATAAACTAACACAATGGCCCAATTGGACCGAGCGTGCATATTTGGGCGTTATGCGGAACAATAGTGGAACGCAGTTCAGCTTGACGAGCTCTTGATCTTTACACAGTTTGCCCCTTGGTCTGGAGGGTATTGTATTGGAACGAGAATTTCTGGCGGCCTGGAGTCTGTCTTACGCTGATCTTGAGTTTGTAAACGGCTATCGGCACGCAATGCGGATTGGGCTTGCTGTCCAACTGGCGCATTTTCGGCACTTCGGGTATTTTCCGGTGCAGTTGAAGGATATGCCATCCTCGGCATTGGACTATCTCGCTGAGCAACTTGGTGAAGATCTCGCGCATGTCCCGAATTACGACATTGTCAGTGATACAGCGCGCCGCCACCGGTTGGAAATTCTGCGCTTCCTCGGCATTCGCCGCGCCAATGACCGGGATCGCGCTAAACTGCATGAGGCATTTGCAACGCAGGTTTCAACTTTGGGCCCCTCCACAGAAGATCTGGTTCAATTCGGCTATGAATGGGCCTTGGGCCAATCCGTGTTCATCCCATCCAGAAAGATCATGGAGCGGTTGGTGCGCTCCGCGCAGCATTGTTTTCAGGAAGATATGCTGGCCCATGTATCCAGCCGATTATCTCCGCAGGCGATTGCGGCACTGGAAGCCAGCTTGGCCGATCCACGCAGCGATCATGGATTTCAAAGCTTGAAAGACGATGTTGGCGCAGCCACGCTGGACAATGTGCTCGATGCAGCTGACCGGTTGGCCTTTATTCAGGGCCTCAATCTGCCTTTCGATGTGGTCGATAGAGTTGATCCAGTTTGGGCAAGGGTATTGACCCGCCGGGTTGAGGGCGAAACGGCATCAGAGATGCGGCGGCACAGCCGGGAAAAGCGCCTCGGTTTTCTGGCCATCTATCTGATGTCGCGCAGAGCGCAGCTGACTGATGGTCTTGTTGACCTGCTGATCGACGTTGTTCATCGCATCGGTTCGCGCTCCAAACGCAAGGTGATCAGCAGAATTGCCGCTGACATGGATAAGGTTCACGGCAAAGAGCGGTTGCTGGTGGATATTGCGACGGCGGCGATGATGGCTCCGAATGGGAAGGTCGTGGATGTGATCTTTCCAATCGCGGGCGCGGCTAAACTGAAAGCAATCATCGACGAACACAGGGCCAAAGGAACACTGGATGTTCGGATTCAGACATTGATGCGGGGTTCCTATGCCAGCCACTATCGCCGAATGTTGCCGCCCTTATTGTCCGTCTTACAGTTCCGCTCGAATAATGAGATATGGCGACCGATTTTGGATGCGTTAGCTCTGATAATCCGCCTGAATGAGGAAGGACGGCGCTATGCACCAGCTGCGCTGGCGCCGGAGGGGTCGATTCCGCGCAAATGGCGGGAAACCGTGGTCGACAAGCGCGGTCGGCTGAATGTCATCTCTTATGAGCTCTGCGTCCTGACACAGCTGCGGGATCGTATCAGGGCCAAAGAGATTTGGATCGTGGGGGCTGATCGCTATCGCAACCCGGACGATGATCTGCCGAGGGATTTTCCAGAGAAGCGCGACGAGTACTATGCTGGCCTGAAGCTCACCCAGGATGCGCAGGAATTTTCCCGATCTGTTCGGGACCAGCTGGAGTATGAGTTGCGTCAACTGAACACCTCACTGCCCATTAATGACAAGGTGCGCCTGCGCTGGTCTGGCGAAAACCGCATTAGCATTACACCTTTCCCTCCAGCACCAGAGCCAAAAGGATTGATCGGCCTTAAATCAGAGATTGGTCGGCGGTGGCCAATGACCGGGCTGCTGGATACGCTGAAAGAGACAGCGCTGGACACCGGCTTTCTGGGAGCATTCGAAACGTCGGCCAGCCGGGAAGCACTGCCGCGTGATATCCGGGATCAACGTCTGCTGCTTTGTCTCTACGGTCTGGGCACCAATGCCGGTTTGAAACGTGTTGCTGCCGGCACGCCGAAATTTAGCTATGATGAGTTGCTGCATATCCGTCGCCGCTATGTCGATCCCGCTTCTCTTCGGGCGGCGGCGGCCAAGGTTGCAGATGCCACCTTGGCGGTTCGGAATCCGTCAGTTTGAGGCAATGCAGGAACCGCCTGCGCGGCGGATTCCACCAAGTTCGGAGCTTGGGATCGCAACCTGATGACCGAATGGCATGCCCGCTATGGCGGGCGCGGAGTGATGATCTACTGGCATGTCGAACGGCAAGCGACCTGCATTTATTCCCAACTGAAACGCTGCTCATCATCCGAAGTGGCCGCGATGATCGAAGGGGTTCTGCGTCATTGCACCGACATGGAGATCCAGCGCCAGTATGTTGATAGCCACGGTCAAAGCGCCATCGGCTTCGCCTTCTGTCATCTCCTTGGATTCGAATTGGCCCCACGCCTGAAGGCCATTGCCCGACAAAAGCTGGCCTTACCGAATTCCGGAATGCGAGGGCAGCTGCCCAACCTGCTACCGATCCTGTCCGGCACTGTTGACTGGGCCGAGATCGAAAGACAGTACGATGAAATGGTCAAATACGCTTCGGCCATGCAGCATGGCACGGCCGATCCGGAAGCCATCCTGCGTCGCTTTGCACGCGCCGATGTGATGCATCCAACATACAAGGCACTCGCTGAACTGGGGCGGGCGATCAAGACCATCTTTCTGTGTCGATACCTCCGATCCGAAGATTTCCGCCGCGAGATTCATGAAGGGCTGAATGTAGTTGAGAACTGGAACAGCGCCAATGGCTTCGTGTTCTTTGGCAAAGGCGGCGAGATTTCCAGCAACCGGATTGCCGATCAGGAAATCTCCGCCCATGCATTGCATCTGCTCCAGGCATCCCTTGTCTATGTGAACACGCGCATGGTGCAATCCGTGTTGTCGGAACCGGGGTGGGCAACTCGCCTGTCCGAGCGGGATTACCACGGCCTCACACCACTGATCTATTCCCACATCAACCCGTATGGTCGGTTCGATGTTGACCTGGACAAGCGGATCGACTTCGGAGCAATGGCCGCCTGATCCATGCGTCACAAAAGGGTACACCCTCAGGAGACAGGCAGATGTTGTCCGTCGTCAGAGGTTTTGGGCCAGTTGGCGGCGTGATCTAAGAGAGGGTCTGGCGCATCTGGTTGGTCAGATTAAGCGGCGGATTTGCGGTGAAGCAAGCGCCGGG
>NZ_JBXWRJ010000038.1:0-10211 GCF_059612845.1 Ruegeria sp. YKSE079
CTATAACCCGCGCCGTCGGCATTCAGCACTGGGAGGGAAAAGCCCCTTGGCCTTCGAGCGCCAAGTGGCCTAAATGAGCACTTGGAGCGGCACGAAAGCGCGACAAGACCACAACGCGCACAATGATAGCTTTCGTTCAATATCGGCCAAACGAAAGCGAGGAGTCCATGCTCTATGTCATGTCCGCATTAGATGCTGCTCAACTTTCCGCCCTCAAGGAGTTAGAAGCAGATTTGGGTTGCTCGATACTCGCGTTGACCAAAATGGATATCATTGACGACGGCATATCTGAAAATGCCCTGAGCAAACTTCAAAATCTGGAAAATGCTCTCGGGGTGGCGCTCGTGGCGGTGAAGCAAGACTAAACACCAATGCACGAGTCAGCATCGGGGATACGGATACCAATTGGTTGTACTCTCAAAGATTTACACGCGTACTGGAGACACCGGGATGACATCCCTGGTTTCAGGGGCACGCAGAAGTAAGAGCGATTTCCGAGTCGAGGCATACGGGACTGTCGATGAAGCTAACGCGCAAATAGGATCATCTAGGCAGTTCACAAAAGACAATCCAGATTTGGACCGCGTTCTGGAATTATTGCAGAACGACCTGTTTGACCTGGGTGCCGATATCGCGTCGCCGGAGCGCATCGATGATGGAAGGAACCCGGAGCTTCGAATTTGTTCCGATCAGGTGGATCGACTGGAAAGCGAAATAGATCTACTGAACAGGGATCTGGTTCCCCTACGCTCTTTCGTCCTTCCCGGCGGGACAGGCGCTTCTGCGGCACTTCATGTGGCCAGAACTGTTATGCGTCGGGCTGAGCGACTTATTGTTGCGCTCAATGCAATCGAAACTGAGTATGTAAACGTTGAGGCGATCAAATTTGCCAATAGAGCATCCGACCTGCTTTTTGTTGCGGCTCGGGTGGCCAACGAGAATGGCGCACGGGACGTCTTATGGGTCCCAGGTGCCAACAGAGCTTGAACTATGACAACAGACGCCTAATCAGGAGAATCCGATGACCTTCACCTTGCCTGACCTCCCGTACTCACACGATTCTTTGCAAGATTTCGGAATGTCGAAGGAAACTTTGGAGTATCACCACGATATCCACCACAAGGCCTACGCAGATAATGGCAGCAAGGCGATTGCAGGAAGTACGTGGGAAAACCAACCGATCGAAGAAATCGTAAAAGGTACATACACCGAAGGTGCCGTCGCACAGAACGGAATCTTCAACAACGCATCGCAATTCTGGAATCATTGCCTCTTCTGGGAAAGCATGACGCCTGGGGGAACAGGTATGCCTGGCGCATTGGAAGCCGCTTTGGCGGATTCTTTTGGCAGCGTTTCCGAATTCAAGGAATCGTTCGCCGCGGCCGGGGCTGGGCAGTTCGGTTCTGGTTGGTGCTGGCTCGTGAAGAAACCTGATGGAAAGCTCGCAGTCACAAAAACCGAGAATGGCGTTAACCCGTTGTGCTTTGGCCAAGTGGCACTCCTCGGGTGCGATGTGTGGGAGCATTCCTACTACATTGATTTTCGGAACAAACGACCAGCATACATCCAGAATTTCTTGGACAAACTTGTGAACTGGGAGTTTGTGGCGTCAAGGATGTAAGGAGCACGCCTTGCTCAAGATGTGTGGTCAGGCGCAATCGAGAGCAGCGAGGTCGAGCTCATCGAAAGGGCGTTATTTCCTGCACGTAGCTCGGTCACTCGGATACAAACGGGTAAGACGCACCCACCCAACCGGTAGCAGTTTCTAGCCGAACGGTTCTGGCGCGGCTCGCCGAATTTGTCAGTCTGTGTGCATGTTCAACACGGATCTAGACATGCTTGCGGACACGTCCATTGCACCTAAAGTGACAACTCACGAGGAACGTCGGCTTGTCGTCAATGACTTGCTGAAAGAGCTTCTTGTGGAAGCCGCGTCTCCTCAGCTAGCTGAAGCTGCGGGTGTCCTGGACGGAACCGTCATTGCACGTGACCTGTCTGAAGAGCGGCGGTTGTTAGCTTTGCAATGTCTGGGCACTTGGCACCAATTGGCGGCAATCGCCCGCGAGTTTGACGCCGTGCTCAATCGCCGCGTGGCCGAGCGCACCGGGTCAAGTCGGCCCGGTGGTATTCATGAAGCCCTGACGCGCATCGCCGACCGCGCTCTACCACAGTCCGATATCCGAACCGTGTTGGAGAACCTGGATCTATCTCCGACAATGACAGCGCATCCGACAGAAACCAAGCGCATTACGGTGCTGGAGATTCATCGGCGCATCTACCGCCGCCTCACCGATTTGCTGACGCGCGAATGGTCCCCTGCGGAAGAGAGGTCGTATCGCGAAGCTCTCCTCGCCGAAGTCGAGATCCTCTGGCTGACAGGCGAACTGAAGCTCGAGTCGCCTTCGATCTCCCAGGAAGTGGATTGGGGCATTCACTTCTTCGAAACGGTTCTGTTCGATGCGCTTCCGACTCTCGCAGACACGCTGAATTCCGAGTGCCTGTCACTGTTCGATATTCCCGTCGACCATCCGTTCCTTCGGTTCTCGTCGTGGATCGGCGGCGACCGCGACGGCAATCCCTATGTGACGACCGAGGTCACGCGGGCTTCCCTGGCCCGCTACCGCGACGCCGCTCTGAGGTCCTATCTGGCCCCGTTGCAGACGATGGCCCGACAACTGTCGATCGGGACGAGCGTGGCGCCGATCCCGTCCGGCGTGAAGACCGGGCTGGACGAGCTTCTCGCCGCTTGTGGTGCGCAGCGCGTGGAGATCGAAAGACGCAACGCCGGAGAACCGTTCCGCCAGTTCGCCGCCGCGCTTCTTCTGCGCATTCGTGCCACGATCGACGAGGCGACCGGCCATGACATCGGAGCCCTCCCGTTCGGTCGGTCCGCTGAATTTGCGCGGACGTTGCAGACCCTCTTCGACGGGTTGTCGAAAGCAGGTGCTCCGGCCGCGGCGAACAGGCTCGTTCTACCGGTCCTGCGGCGGGCTCAGATTTTCGGCTTTCATACTGTTGCCCTGGACATCCGGCAGAATTCCGCGGCGATAAACGGCGGACTGGCAAAGGTATTCCGAGCTCTCGACGGGGAGGCCGCTCCGCTCCCGGGCTCGGCGCAATGGGGTGAGCGGATTGTTCGGGCAATGACTGAGGATGTCCCTGATTTTGCTTTGCTCGACCTCGACGATGACGCATGCGAGATTGTCTCCCTCTTTGCCCTACTTGCGGACGCGCGACGTCGTGATCCGCGCGCGATCGGCAAGTTCATCCTCTCGATGACCGCGTCAGCCGAAGATCTTCTGGCCGTTCATCTTTTTTCGATATGGGGCGCCGGGCCGTCCAGGGAGATCGTCTCGGCACCGGAAATCGTGCCGCTGTTCGAGACCATCGAGGACCTTCGGGCTGCACCGGCGATCCTCGAGACGGTGCTGAGCAATCGGGTAGTCCGGCGCGCCGTGCGCGAAGGTGGTGATCGTCAGGAGGTCATGCTGGGGTATTCCGATAGCAACAAGGATGGAGGTTTCCTCACCTCGAACAGAGAACTCTTTAAAGCTCAAACGGCGTTGCGCCGGATCGGCGACAAGCATCGCGTGGCGGTGACCTTCTTTCACGGTCGGGGCGGTTCTGTTAGCCGTGGCGGCGCGCCGGCCGGCAGGGCAATCGCCGCACAGCCGGCCGGTACGGTCGGCTCACGCATGCGCGTGACGGAACAGGGCGAAATCGTATCGGCGAAATTTGCCAACCGGGGCACCGCCCTGGACAACCTGGAGCGCCTGGTCGCGGCGGTGATCACACATTCCGCGGAAAAATCGGAACGGGCCGAGGAAGGTGAGGTTACGGAAGCGCTGGACGCGCTTTCCGGCCTGGCACAGGTCCACTATCACGACCTGGTCTCGCGCGACGGCTTCATCCAGTATTTCCTGGATTCGAGCCCGGTCGAAGAGCTCAGTCTTCTAAAGATCGGATCCAGGCCTAGCCGCCGGACTGGCTCGGTTCCGGAAGATCTGGGCGATCTGCGCGCGATTCCGTGGGTGTTCGCATGGTCGCAGAACCGGCACATGATCACGGGCTGGTACGGAATCGGGACCGCACTGACGTCGATCACCAATGTTCGCGGCAAGGAGGGACGAATCCTCCTCCGAAAGCTGTTCGAAACATCGAAGATGTTCCGCTTGGTCATTGATGAAGCTGAAAAGCTGCTTTTCCAATCAGATCTCGAAATCGCCAGGGCCTACTCCAAACTGGTTTCCAACACTGAGGCGCGAGAAAAGATTTTCGATTTGGTGGCTGAGGAACACAGGCGCACGCAAGCCGCCATCCTTGAACTCACCGAGGAATCCAGCCTCTGTCAGAGGTTCCCGGACTTTCGGGGGCAACAGTCCTCAATGGCCGCGCAAATGCACGGGTTGCACAACCTACAAGTCGATCAACTGCGCAGGGTCCGCGACGCCGGTGGCGCAGAACAAGCGAAACCAGAAGATGTCGATACGCTCCTGATGACCATTCATGTCATTTCGAGCGGACTTGGATGGACCGGATAGGGGAGAGTGATGAAAGAATATATCAACGATCAGGGCGCGAAGTTTTTCACGCAAGACGTCGAAGAACGGGACCCGGAGCTCTGGGCCACTGTCGAGCGGGAGTTCGGACGGCAATCGCATGAAATCGAGCTGATCGCCTCGGAGAACATCGTCAGCAAGGCGGTGATGCAGGCCCAGGGCTCGGTGCTGACCAACAAATACGCTGAAGGCTATCCCGGCCGGCGCTACTATGGCGGATGCGAGTTCGTCGATCAGACCGAGGAGCTGGCCCGCGACCGGCTGAAGGAGCTCTTCGGATGCAGCTATGTCAACGTGCAACCGAATTCCGGAAGCCAGGCCAACCAGGCAGCCTTCATGAGCCTGATTCAACCTGGTGACACGTTCCTAGGCCTCAGTCTCGACGCAGGCGGGCACCTGACGCATGGCGCGCCTGTCAACTTGTCTGGTAAGTGGTTCAACGCTGTTCACTACGGGCTGGGCGACGATGGCATCATCGACATGAACATGGTCGAGGACATCGCAACGCGGGAGAAGCCCAAGCTGATCTTGGCCGGACATTCCGCCTATTCGCGCCATCCCGACTTTGAAGCGTTCCGGGACATTGCCGACAAGGTGGGCGCAAAGCTGATGGTGGACATGGCGCATTTCGCGGGGCTGGTCGCGGCGGGTCTGCACCCCTCGCCCCTACCCTATGCCGATGTCGTGACCTCGACCACGCATAAAACGCTGCGTGGACCGCGCGGAGGCATCGTGCTGTCGAACGACGAGGAGTTGGGCAAGAAGATCAATTCTGCTGTCTTCCCCGGTCTGCAGGGCGGGCCACTGATGCATGTGATCGCGGCGAAGGCCGTCGCCTTTGGGGAAGCTCTGCGACCAGGCTTCAAGGTCTACATTCAACAGGTACTAGACAACGCCAAACGGCTGGCCGGCGACCTGAAGGCAGGCGGCGTAGATATCGTTTCCGGTGGCACAGATTCACATCTGATGCTCGTCGATCTCAGACCGAAATCCCTGACCGGCAAGGCGGTGGAGATCGCCTTGGGGCGTGCGAATATCACCTGCAACAAGAATGGCGTCCCGAACGACCCGCAAAAGCCAATGGTGACAAGTGGCATACGGCTGGGCACGCCGGCGGTCACGACGCGCGGGTTGCAGGAAGATGACATTTCCAAGGTTGCCGAGCTCATCCTGCGTGTCGTCGACGCGATCGACGCTTCGGACGGCAGCTGCGACGACGCCGTGGAAGCGTCTGTGCGGGCGGACGTGGCGCAGTTGCTCGAAAGTTTCCCGATTTACAAGGGCGCCTGAGCCGCAACGCGGGATCCTCCCTCCTGCGACGCAACTGGACCGCACCGCTGAGTGCGGTCCATTTTTTTGCCGTCACTTCTTGACTATCTGAATGACGTATCAGCAACCGGCAAGCGCCGCAGTCGATTATTGCATAGGTGCGCAAAACGACAATTGCGGTTATCTCAAAAGGACTGAAACTCGATCCAAGATTTCGTAATCTAGCTGCGGATTAAGCTAAGTGTCTCTCGGCGCAAGCTAGAATCCTTTGACAGCGCGCCGCGAGCCACGATCGTAACCGTTTTACTCTTATCTGCGCGCGCACCGCGCATTGCCATGCACATATGCTCGGCCTCAACCACGACCATAACGCCGATGGGGTCCAATCCGCTAACTAGCGTATCGGCAATCTGTGCGGTCAGCCGTTCCTGAAGCTGCGGCCGTTTGGCGAGTGTTTGGGTGACACGGGCCAGCTTGCTGAGTCCGGCGAGGCGCCCGCCACCAGGAAGGTAGGCGATATGAGCCTGTCCGAAGAAGGGAAGCAGATGATGCTCACACATCGAAAAGAATGAAATGTCTTTGACGACAACAACCCCTTCATGTTCGTCGCTGGAAAACTGCGTTTCGAGATGAATGGTTGGGTCTTCCTCCCTACCGGCGAAGACTTCCTGATACATTTTGGCCACTCGTGAAGGAGTGTCCACTAGCCCCTCCCGACTGGGATCTTCTCCCAAAGCCTCAAGAATGAGGGTTACAGCGTCCTCGATCTGTTTCTGCACATCCATCGGCGCCTTGTTGACCCCATTGGCCGTCTGAACATAGTTCATTTTTTCGTTCCAGGTATTGCGAATAGTGTGTTTGAATATCTCCCGCCCGCGCAGGTCCAATACACGCATGAGAGTTCAATCATCCGGCGCCCACCCGAAACAGATGTGCAATACCGGAGACAGCGGTCGCCCAAGGCCAAGGATCTTGGATGTCCTGTCATCGTCGAAACCAGCCACAAGAACCGATCCCAACCCAAGGCTGGTCGCCTGAAGCATCATGTTTTGCGCTGCGGCTCCTGCCTCTATGGCTACGTAGGTCGGCCCGCGCCGACCGTACGGCTTCTGATCCGCGAAGGCACATGTAGGCGCTATGAAATCGGCGCAGATCGAGATGACAAGAGGAGCCTCGGCAAGCCACGTCTGATCGTCCACGGCGGCAGATTTCAGGTCAGCCCGTACGTCGCGCTTACCTACCAGCGCCAGTTGCCCGTCTTCAGGGGCTACGCGATGGAGCCCCTGTGCCAGGTTCTCAACATTCCCTGAGACGAGAAAAAGGGTCAGCGGATATAGCGCGTGCGCAGAAGGCACCACTCTCTGCCCACCGCTACCAGAAATTCCCTGACCCGCTTGGATCAGCAACTCTACGACCTCAAGTGGAACCGCCTTGTCGGAGAATTTGCGCACCGACCTCCGGTTGCGGATGGCAAACCGCAGAGTATCGTCTGACAAGAGGTTTCCTTTCCGGCCCTATTCCGCGGCGGTCGCGGAGATCGTGTTCACCCGTGCGGCGCAGAACTTGAACTCCGGGATCTTGCCGTAGGGATCCAACTGCGGATTGGTCAACACGTTCGCGGGGGCCTCCACAAAACAGAACGGGATGAAGATCATACCGGGCGCAACCTCCCGGTCCGCGCGCAGGATGGCGCTGATCACCCCGCGCCGGGTCTCAACCTCGATCTTTTCACCGGGAACAAGACCGAGCCGGTCGATCTCTGCCGGGCTCATGGCCGCGATCCCGTCCGGCTCGATTGCATCGAGCACGGTGGCGGTGCGTGTCATGGCGCCGGTGTGCCAATGCTCCAGCAACCGCCCCGTGGTCAGGATCAGGGGGAAGTCGTGATCCGGAGTTTCGTCGGGCGGCAGCAGGTCGGCCGGAACGAGCTTGCCGCGCCCGTCCGGAGTGGGGAAGCCGTTCTTGAAGATCACCCATTCCTCGCTGTCACCTTCGAGCGGATAGGTCACGCTGCCGCGATCCTCGACCATCTCGAAGGTGATGCCGGCCAGCGACGGCATGACGGAGGCCATTTCGGCGAACACGTCCCGCACCGACCGGTAGGACCAATCCATCCCGATGCGGGTTCCCAGGTCGATGAGAATGTCGATGTCCTGACGGGCCTGACCCGGCAAGGGGACACAGGGCCGCCCGATCTGAACCTGGCGATTGGTGTTGGTGAAGCTGCCGAGCTTTTCCGCATGGGCCGAGGCCGGCAGGACCACATCCGCGTGCCAGGCGGTTTCGGTTAGGAAGATGTCCTGCACGACGAGATGTTCTAGCTTGGCAAAGGCGGCGCGAGCGTGGTGCTGGTCGGGATCCGACATCGCGGGGTTTTCCCCCATGATATACATCGCCTTGACCTTGCCAGCGTGAACCGCGTCCACCGCCTCGACCACCGTCAGCCCGACGTTCTGATCGAGAACCCGTCCCCAGGTATCCTCCATGCCCGCCCGCACATCGGCATTGTCGACGCGGCGGTAATCCGGGAAGCTCATGGGAATGAGCCCGGCATCCGATGCGCCCTGGACGTTGTTCTGACCGCGCAGTGGATGCAGCCCGGTGCCCGGACGGCCGATCTGGCCAGTGATGAGCGCCAGGGCGATCAGGCAGCGGGCGTTGTCTGTGCCATGAGTGTGCTGGCTGACGCCCATGCCCCAGAAGATGATCGAGTTTTGCGAGGTCGCATAGAGCCGGGCCACTTCGCGGAGTGTTTCCGCTTCGATGCCGCAGACTTCGGCCATGTCTTCGGGTGCAAAACCGACGACCTTGGCCTTGAGCGCCTCGAACTCGGCAACATGCGCCTGAATATACTGCGCGTCGTAAAGTTCCTCTTCGACGATGGTGTGCAGCAGTGCGTTCAGCATCGCCACGTCGGTGCCGGGCTTGAACCGCAGCGCATATTCGGCGTGGCGCATCATATCCTGGCCGCGCGGATCCATGATCACGAGCTTGGTGCCGCGCTTTGCTGCACGTTTGAAATAGGTCGCAGCGACGGGGTGATTGGTGGTCGGGCGGGCGCCAATGACGATCACGCAATCCGCCTTGACTGCATCCATGAAAGGGGCCGAGACTGCGCCCGAGCCGACGCCTTCGAGCAGCGCCACGACCGAGGAGGCGTGACAAAGCCGCGTGCAGTGATCCACGTTGTTGGTGCCGAATCCGGCGCGGATCAGCTTCTGGAACAGATAGGCCTCTTCATTCGACCCCTTGGCCGAGCCGAAGCCGACGATGGCTTGACCGCCGTCGCGCAGATGCACCCGGTTCAGCCCTTCCGCAGCCCGCGCCATGGCCTCTTCCCAGGTCGCCTCGCGGAAGACGGTCATCGGATCGGTGTTGTTGAGGTCGATGTCACCCGCTTTGGGCGCGTCCTCGCGCCGTATGAGCGGGGTCGTCAGTCGACGGTCGCTCATTACGTAGTCGAAGCCGAAGCGGCCTTTGACGCAGAGTCGGTTCTCGTTGGCCGGGCCGTCGGCGCCATCGACCCGCACGATCTTGCCGCCGGCGACGGACACTGAGGTCTGGCAGCCGACGCCGCAGAACGGGCAGACGCTTTGGATCACTTCGTCGATATCCGCTTCGGCCACGACACGCATCTTGCCCGCATCGTCCAGCAGCGTTTTCTCCATCAGCGCACCCGTCGGGCAGGCCTGAACGCATTCGCCGCAGGTCACGCAGGTCGAGAGCCCCATGTCGTCGCCCTGGTCGAAGATCGGAATGCTGTGGCTGCCGCGCCCCCCCATCCCGAGCACATCGTTGACCTGCACGTCACGGCAGGCGCGGACGCAGAGGTTGCAGGCGATGCAGGCGTCGAGATTGACGGCAATGGCCGGGTTGGTGATGTCGTGAACCGGGATCGAGCCCGTCTCGAATTTGCTGGGCAGCGCCGTGCCCGTCACCTTGTCGGTGATCCCCATGGCGCGGGTCCAAGCCCAGAAATCGCTGGTCCCGTCGGGGCTCTCGTCCGGCGTCGGCATGTCGGCGCCCAGCATTTCGAATACGGTTTCGCGCGCGGTGCGGGCGCGGTCGCTTTCGGTCTTGACCACCAGCCCCTCGGAAACCTTCCGGGCGCAGGAGGCCGCGAGCACCCGCTCACCTTCGATCTCGACCATGCAGGCGCGGCAGTTGCCGTCCGCGCGATACCCCGGCGCGTCCTTCCAGCACAGATGCGGGATGTTGACACCCTCGCGCTTGGCGACCTTCCAGATCGTTTCGTCGGCGTCGCACTGGACCTGTTTTCCGTCCAGCGTAAAGGTCACACGGTCTGACATCACAAATCGTCCCTGAAATATCTCAGCAAATGTCTCACTGGGTTCGGTGCCGCCTGACCGAGACCGCAGATGG
>NZ_JBXWRJ010000039.1:0-10100 GCF_059612845.1 Ruegeria sp. YKSE079
TACGCACCGCATCTTTGCGAAATTCGTCCGTTCTTCCATGTCCCATAGCTCGTCTCCTTTGTTGCAGTAAATGCTATCAAAGGAGCGGCATCAAACCGCGACAAGACCAATCTATCCTCGAGAGCTGGCCAAGAGTTTACAAACGTGCCGGTGCCGCCTGAAACGCGAAGGCTCAGGCTCAGGCAATGATCCCGATCTGAAGATCAGCGACGTTGGTCCCCGTGCTCCCCGGTCTCAACAATGCGTTTGCCGCATTCAGCGGAACGTAAGCGTTGTTGTTTGCGAGTTCGGTTTCTACGGACAGACCTTGGGCTACGATGGCCGATATCGTATGGGAATCTACGATCGCACCTGCGGCATCTGTTGGTCCATCGCGGCCATCAGTTCCGCAGCTTAAGAAACCCCAGGAGCAGGGCAGTCTTCTGGACGCTTCGGCAAGTGCGAAGCGCAAGGAAAGCTCCTGATTGCGACCACCTTTTCCAGCGCCTGTTACTCGAACCGTCGGTTCACCACCGGCGACGAGCGCGCAGGGTTTTCCGGAAGCCGCAACGTCGTGGAGTGATGACAGGAGCAATGAGGCGGCCGCGTCGACGTTCAAATCTAACCATCCGTCCAGCTGCTTTACCTGATAGCCTTGGTGCCGCAGGTATGCAGTTGTGGCGGCCTTGGATATCGAATTGCTTGCAATAACCGCGCCGTCTCCGGCTTGGGAATCTCGCACCACTGGGTCTGTTTGGGCACTCAGAATGATCTTCCTGAGAGAATTATCAAATTGATAACGCTCGAGGATCGGCTGCAGGGCAGGGAGGTCCTGGGGCGCGACGGTTGGTCCCGAGGCGATGACGGCGAGATCGTCATTCGGGACATCCGAAACTGCCAGGGTCAAGACATAAGCGGGGGCCGCTGCCGCAGCCAATTGGCCGCCCTTGATTTTGGAGATGGCACGGCGGACGGCATTCATTTCGTTTATGTTCGCGCCGCACTTAAGCAAGTGCTCGCCTATCGCGATCTTGTCTGGAAGAGAAACGCCGGCTTTTGGTGAAACAGCAAGGGCAGAGCCGCCGCCAGACATCAGCGCCAAGACCAGATCACCTTCACGAGCCTCTGCTGCCGTCGCTAGAAGCGCGTTCCCGGCAGCCAGGCTTGTGGCATCGGGTACGGGGTGCTGACCGGACATGACCGTCAGGCCATCCAACTCGATCACTTCGCTCCCGGTGGTTACAACGGTTCCGAAATAGTCGCGTGCCTTGAAATATGGAAGTGCGGCCTGGGCCATGCGTGCAGCGGCTTTGCCCAAGCCCAGGACGACAATCCTCGACGCGTAGTCAAGTTCTGGTCCGCGGCGATTCAATGCGTCCCTTACTGCGCGCGCTGGATCGGCAGCCGCAACCCCTGCCTGATATGCGGCGACCAGATGATTTCGAATTGTCTCAGAGGACACGGTGCGGTGGCTCATTTCCGGCGAAGAAGGCGTCAAGATTATCTGCAACCATCATTCCCATAGCTTCCCGAGTTTCGATCGTCGCACTGCCGAGGTGAGGCAATAGTACGACCTTGGGATTGACTAGAAGCCGTGCATGGACTTCCGGTTCCTTTTCGTAGACATCCAGGGCAGCGCCTCCGATTTGCCCTTTTTCCAAGGCCGAAACCAGCGCGGCTTCGTCCACGATTTCTCCGCGTGCCGTATTGATCAGGAAACGATCGGGTCCAAATGACCTAATCCTTGCTTCATTCAAAAGGTGGCGGTTCTCATCACCACCTGGGCAGTGCAACGACACAAAATCGGAAGCTTCGATGACTTCATCAATCGTCGGCAAAGCAGTGGCTTTTAGTCCCGCAAGCTTGGTTTCGTCCACCATGCTTCGATTGTAGTACGCGATATCCATACCGAACCCGTGTTGGGCGCGCCAGGCGGTGGCAATACCTATGCGGCCCATTCCGACGATGCCCAAAGTCTTGCCGGCCAGGCTTCGGCCCATCATGTGCGTCGGTCGCCAGCCAGACCAGCCGCCGCTGCGCACTTCGCGTTCTCCCTCGCCGAGCCGACGGGCACTCATAAGCACCAAGGCGATCGCCAGATCGGCGGTACAGTCGGTCAGGCATCCCGGCGTGTTGGTCACCGTAACTCCGGAGGCTTTTGCGGCATCCAAGTCAATGTGGCTAACACCGACACCGAAGTTCCCGATGATCTTGGCCGAAAGGTCCTTGCCAAAACTTTCCGATGGCAGGGAGTCGCTTACGGTCGCACAAACGGCATCGTACTCGCGCATAGCCTCCGCGATCTGCGCCGCGGTCATTGGAACGTCGTCTTTGTTCAGTACGACGTCGTAGGTTTCCCGGAGTCGATCTTCGACATTGGTCGGCCATCGTCGGGTGAGTAAGATCCGAGGAGCGGTCATGCTGCTCTCGATGTGCTCGACAGGACCTTTTCGACCGTTTCACCGAACGCAGACGGATTGGGAACGATGTGGTGCCCGGCCTCCCGGATGATCTCGACCTTTTCCTGAGCGGACTCGCCGAACGCAGATACAATCGCGCCCGCATGACCCATCCGTTTTCCTTTGGGTGCGGACAGCCCGGCGATGTAGGCCATCAATGGCTTCTGCATGTTCTCGGTTGCCCAAGCCGCCGCTTCGGCTTCCTGAGGGCCGCCGATCTCACCGATCATGACGACGGCATCGGTATCCGGATCGTTGTTGAAGAGTTCTAGAATGTCCCTGAAAGACGAACCGTTGATTGGATCCCCGCCAATGCCGACGCTGGTGGAAACTCCGATGCCGTGCGCCTTCATCTGGCTCGCTGCTTCATATCCCAGGGTGCCCGAGCGCCCAATGATCCCAACGCGCCCCTGTTCGTAGATGTGGCCGGGCATGATGCCCATCATCGCGGCACCGGGCGTGATCGTGCCCGCGCAGTTGGGCCCGGTGAGGATCATCTTCTTTTCCGCCTTGAAGCGGCGCATATAGCGCTTCACGCGCATCATGTCCTGGGCGGGAATACCGTCGGTGATGCAAACGCAGTATTTGATGCCGGCGCCCGCCGCCTCCATGATCGCGTCAGCGGCAAAGGGCGGCGGCACGAAGACGATGGAAGCTTCAGCGCCGGTTTCGGCGACAGCACCTTTCACCGTGTTGAAGATCGGCAACCCGAGGTGGGTTTCTCCCCCCTTGCCGGGGGTAACTCCGCCGACGACCTTGGTGCCGTAGTCCAGCATCTCCTGTGCGTGGAACGTGCCGATCCTGCCGGTAAAGCCCTGCACGATGACAGGTGTGTCTGCATTGAGCAAAATAGCCATGATATCCTCCCTCACGCGGCCGTGGCCCGCGCCTCCTTCCAGGCTGCAACTGATTTTTCTGCCGCTTCCGCCAAAGTGTCCGCGACGATCACGCCGGGTGCTTTCTCGGCCAGGATCGCGCGACCTTCTTCGACCTTGGTGCCCGACAGCCGGACAATGAGCGGCACCTTCACGCCCACTTCCGTCAGCGCCTTTACCACGCCTTCGGCCACCCAGTCGCACCTGTTGATGCCGGCGAAGATGTTGACAAGGATCACTTTCACATTCTCGTCGGCCAGCACCGCCCGGAAGCTCTTGGCAACACGATCAGGGCTTGCGCCCCCCCCAATATCGAGGAAGTTGGCCGGCTCTCCACCGGCGATCTTGATCATGTCCATGGTCGCCATGGCGAGCCCTGCGCCGTTGATGATGCAGCCGATCTCGCCATCGAGGCCGACATAGCTCAAGCCTCGATCCGAAGCGAAGGTCTCCCGCGGGTCTTCCTGGCTTTTGTCGCGCAACTCGGAGATGTCTGGGCGGCGGAACAGAGCATTTTCATCGAAGCTCATCTTGCAGTCCAGCGCCATCAATCGGTCTCCCGACACGACGAGCGGATTGATTTCGAGCATCGAAGCATCGTAGTCCCGGAACACACGATAGCAGCCGAGAATCGTGTCGACGGCCTTGCTGATGAGCTTGCCATCCAGCCCGAGCCCGAAGGCGATCTCACGTGCCTGATACTCGAGCATGCCAATGCCGGGGTCGACCGAGCAGCGCACCAGGCTGTCGGGCTCGCTCTCGGCGATCTCCTCAATTTCCATCCCGCCGGAGGAGGAGGCGACGATCATGATCCGCTCCTCCTTCCGGTCGAGCACGAAACCGAGATAGAGCTCGCGGTCGATCTGCACCGTTTCCTCGATATAGAGGCGGTTTACCAGCTTGCCGACCGGGCCCGTTTGATGGGTGACCAAACGTCGACCCAGCAGCTTTTCCGAGGCCGCCTCGACTTCCTTTTCCGACTTGCAGACGATAATGCCGCCGGCCTTACCACGGGCACCGGAGTGGATTTGCGCCTTCACCACCCAGGCATTGCCGCCGATCTCGGCTGCGCGATAATGTGCCTGCTCGGGGCTATAGGCCAACCCGCCTCTGGGCAGGGGAATGCCCTGAGCGGCCAGCAGTTCCTTGGCTTGATACTCGTGGATGTCCATGGTTCCTCCTCACGCAGCCCGCGAACGGATTGTTTCGTCGACGGCAATCACGTTCTTCGCCATCCGCTCGGAAGCTGCGTCAATCATCTTGCCGTCAAGGCTTGCCGCGCCCTTGCCCTGGGCTTCCGCCTCGCGCAGCGCGGCGATAATCCGGCGTGCGCGCTCTACTTCTGCCTCGGGCGGAGAGAATTCATCATTTGCCAGCTCGATCTGGCTGGGGTGGATTGCCCATTTTCCTTCGATGCCTAGTGCGGCACCGCGTTTGCAGGCGTCGCGGAATCCGTCGGGATCGGAGAAGTCGCCGAAGGGGCCGTCGATCGGGCGGATGCCGTATCCCCGACAGGCCACCGTCATCCGGCTCAGGGCGGCGTGCCACTGGTCGCCGGGATAGTGCGGATTCAATCCGCCTATGTTGACGGTGCGCGCCTTGTTGAATGCCGCGTAGTCCGCCACCCCAAAATGCATCGCTTCGAGGCGCGAGGGCGCAGCCGCGATGGCTTCGACATTGGCCATGCCGAGCGGGGTTTCTATGAGCGCCTCGATGCCGATCTTCTTGGTGAAGCCCTTTGCCATCTCGATCTGGTTCAGCATGGCTTCCACCATGTACACGTCCGCCGGTACACCGACCTTGGGGATCAGGATGACATCGAGGTTCTGGCCGGCCTGTTCGACCACATCGACCACGTCGCGGTACATGTAGTGCGTATCCAGCCCATTGATGCGGACGGACATGATCTTGTCGCCCCAGTCGAGGTCGTTTAGTGCCGCGATGATGTTCTTGCGCGCGGGCTCCTTGTCGGCCGGGGCAACCGCGTCCTCGAGGTCGAGGAACACGCAGTCCGCAGCGCTCTTCGCGGCCTTCTCCATCATGTCCGGGTTTGAGCCGGGCACGGCGAGGGTCGAGCGCTGCAGGCGGACCTGGCGCAGGTGATTGATTGTATGGCTCATGTATCCTCCCTCAGGCGGCCTTTGCCGATTGAACCGCCGGTGTCTCAGTGAAAAACTTCAGTGCCGCGCCCACGCCCGACCCCGGTTCGACCGGGATGCCGGTGTCGATCATCGCCATTTCGGCGACGGACAGGGAGGTTGCGACCATGCCCTCATTCAGCCAGCCGAGGTGGCCAATTCTGAAGACCTTGCCCATTACCTTGGAGAGCCCGGTCCCGAGGGATGTCTGATAAGCAGAATAGGCTCGCGAGATCACGTCGCGCGCGTCAAACCCGTCAGGAACAACGATCGCGCTCACGGTATCGGAGTGCCATTTTTCTTCTTTGGCGCAAAGTTGAAGGCCCCAAGCTTCGACGGCCTTCCGGACCCCCGAGGCAAGCCGGTGATGGCGTGCCCATACATTTTCAAGCCCTTCGTCGAGCAACATGTCACAGGAGACATTCAAACCATGCAAGAGCTGTGTTGCCGGCGTGTAAGGAAAGTATCCCTGATCATTTGTCGCGATCATGTCGTCGAAGGAAAAGAACGTTCTGGGCAGTTCGGCTCGTGAACGGGAATTCAAGGCGAAATCCGACACCGAAAGGATGCCCAGGCCCGCCGGCAACATGAACCCCTTCTGACTCCCGCTTACGGCGCAATCTACGCGCCACGCATCCTGATCGAATTCGATTGACCCGATGGACGAGACGCCGTCTACCATCAGCAGGGCGGGATGGTTGGAGGCGTCGAGTGCCTCACGGATCGCCTTGATGTCGGAGGTAACGCCCGTGGCCGTTTCGTTATGAGTTGCGAACACAGCGGCGTATTCCTGGCTCACATCCTGCGAAATGCGCTTCGTGTATTCTTCGATGGGGACGCCGGTACCCCATTCACACTCGATCACATCCACGTCCAGGCCGAAACGTTGCGCCATATCGACCCAAAGATGTGAGAATTGCCCAAAACGACTCATCAGAACCTTGTCGCCGGGGGACAGAGTGTTGGCGATTGCGGCTTCCCATGCGCCGGTTCCTGAGGATGGATAGATGAATACCCGGCCGGATGTGTTTTTGAACACTTTCGCAACTTTTTCGAAGATCGGCATCGTGAAGTCCGGGAAATCCGGGGCACGCATGTCCTGCATGCAGACGTTCATTGCCTTTCTGACTTCTTCCGGAATGTTGGTTGGCCCCGGAATGAAGAGATGATTGTATCCAGCCATGCGTATCGCACCTCCCTGCTATCGCCCGACAATCAGCGAATAGAGGCCATTTTGGAAACACACCCTAGGATAGGAATGACATGCCGCTAGGTAGTGCTCGGCCTACCCGATGGGTGCTGCTTTCGGCCAACGATACATTTCCAATTGACCTGATTCTTAGTTCGCACAACTGAACTTCCAGCCAACCTCACCTCACCCGTTCTTGCGCAACACTGCCCCGGCCAGATATAGCGAGCCGCAGATCAGTACCCTTGCCGTCGGGTCCTGTGCGATGATGTCGGCCAGGGCGTTCTGCGCCGACTCGGCAACGACGGCCTTCATTCCAACAGCCTGTGCCGCCGCTGCCGTTGCCTCGGCGGGCAAGGTCGCAGCCTCGCCAGGAATGGCGACCGCGTGCAGGCCGGCGGCCTGGGCAGCGAGGGGGCGCAGATAGCCTTCGACATCCTTGGTCGAGAGCATTCCGCAGATCATGTGGGTTGGGCGCGCGGGCATCTCGGCCAGCGTTGCCGCCAGCGCCTCGCCCGCCGCCGGGTTGTGGCCGCCGTCCAGCCACAACTCAGCCTCAGGTGCCATGTCGATGAGCGGTCCTTTGGCCAGCCGCTGCATCCGCGCTGGCCAGCACGCCTGGGTCACCGCGCCTTCGCAAGCCGCCTCGCCAAAGCCCAGATGCCTAAGCGCCGCCAACGCCATGCCCGCGTTGCCGATCTGGTGCGGGCCGCGCAAGTTGGGCAGGGGCAGATTCAACAGGCCGGTTTCGTCTTGAAAGACCATTCGCCCACGTTCTTCCCACACATGCCAGTGCTGGCCATGTGCGATGATCGGAGCGCCCAGTCGGTTGGCTTCGGCCTCGATCACGTCCAGCGATTCCTCGTGCTGAGGCCCGACGATCACCGGCGCGCCGCGCTTGATGATGCCCGCCTTCTGATAGGCGATCTCGCCCAGCGTCTCGCCCAGATAGGCCTGGTGATCCAGATCGACGGTGGTGATGATCGTCAGGCGCGGTTCATCGACCACATTCGTCGCATCATGCCGCCCGCCAAGGCCGACTTCCAGCAGCGTCCAGTCCGCCTTGACGCGCGTGAAGGCCAAGAATGCCGCCACTGTGGTGATCTCGAAATAGGTGATCGTGCCGCCATCATTGGCCTGATAGACCTCGTCCAGGATCTGCGACAGCAGCGCCTCGTCGATGATCTGGCCTGCGACGCGGATACGCTCGTGAAACCAGGCAAGGTGCGGGCTGGTATAGGCGTGGACCGTCTGGCCCCCGGCTTCCAGCCCCGCGCGGATCATCGCCTGGGTCGAGCCCTTGCCGTTGGTGCCCGCGACATGGATCACCGGCGGCAACGACAGGTGCGGATTGCCGACATCGGCCAGACAACGTCCCATCCGGTCCAGGGTCAGGTCGATGACCTTGGGATGCAGCTTCATCATGCGTTGCAGGATTGCGTCGGAAGCAGCGTGGGTGGTCATGGTAGAGTCCAATAGGGTTCGCGGCTCGGGTGTCGGCCGGGGCCCGCGATCAGGCGGGTTTTCCTCGGAAGTCTCAAACGTACCGGCCCCGGCAGGATCTTCGACCGCCTCTTTTGCGTCAGTCGATGCGCCAGACGGCACGGAGTCACGTCCCATCGTGCCATATTCGGGCGGCACGTCGACTTCGACGGTGGGGTTCCCGCGGCTGTCGAGAGTTTCAAGGGCATGTATGCTGACGATGGCGCTCATTTTGGAGCGTCCTTTTTTCTCGGTCGTTCTGTCACTGCGGATCACCTTCGGCGCTCGATCTGAAATCCGACTGAATCCAGGAGATAGGGGAGCGGAGCCGAAGGTTTGCGGATTCTAACCAAAATTCGCTCGACATTGAGAAAGTGCTCCAAGATTGCTGCGGCAATCCGGTCTCCCAAGGTCTCGATCAGCTTGAAGGGACCACTATCAGAAACGCTCTGAGCGAGGCTACAAAGGTCCTTGTAGTTCACCGAAGCAGAGATATCGTCTAGCTCAATCGCTTTTCTCGCATCGAATTCACACTCGATATCGATGAAGAATTTCTGACCCAGAGTGGCTTCTTCTGCGTTCACTCCATGGTATCCATGTATGCATAAATTGGAAACGAATACGATTTCACTCAACGGATCTTCCTTTACCGGCCGGAAGTTTTGAACAATTTTGACAGCTAGCAATCATGCGTCCGATTCCCGAGTCCAAACAGCGACAGCCATCGCACGATTTCTCACATCGAGCTTTTCGTAGAGATTCTTTAGATGATATTTTACCGTATTTTCGGATATACCGGTTCGATTGGCGATTTGTTGGTTTGTCCAGCCTTTCGACAATACGTCGAGTAGTTCTCGTTCACGCACCGTCAGAGACGAGAGCGGCGTGTCGTTTATTCGCGAAATATCCGTGTAAGGTATGCAAATGCGCCCACTTGCCACCGCGCGTAAAGTTGCAATGAGTACTTTAGGTTCATCATGTTGGAAACAAAATCCGTGAACGCCCAGCCGCACGGCTTGCTTTAATACCGACATGTCACGGCTATTGCTGAATATTACGGTTCGAGCATCGGTTTCGCGCTTTCGAAGTTCCTGAAGCAGTTTTGGCGCCTTCATATCCGCCAAGTCCCAAGCGAACACAGCGACGTCGAAAGAAGCTGGATCCGCAGACAGTATCGAGGAGCCTCGATCAGTCGTGCCAACGAGCTCTAGATCAGATTCGACTGACAGCATTGCGGTCAGTGCGGACACGACCAAGGGATTGGCTTCCGCAAGTAGTATTCGCACCTCCGCGCAGGCTGCACGCCCATCTTCATTCACTTCTTGTCCTCCCTCAGGCAGAGCCTGATCCAACCAGTGTAGTCAAACCTGTCTACTTTTGAAAGGTTGTTTCGACGCTGACCTTTCGGGTAGGTTCCAACCAACCCCAATGGAGAAAGCTGAGTAAGATCAGGTAGCTATATGAAAACTTATGTGAAAAAGACTGCCCCAAAACGGCTGTAGAAAGACAGGTAAGTCTGTTCGATCATTTTGTATGCGACGGAATTCCGGTTTGGGAGGATCACTGGATGGCAATGAAGACGGACATCGAGATCGCGCGTGGCGCGACAAAGCTACCGATCCAGGAGATTGGAGAAAAGCTCGGCATTGGCGCCGAGCATTTGCTGCCCTTCGGCCATGACAAGGCTAAGGTCAGCCAAGACTTCATCAAGTCAGTTCAGGGCAACAAGACCGGCAAACTTGTCCTGGTCACCGCCATCAACCCCACGCCTGCGGGTGAAGGCAAGACTACGACGACCGTGGGCCTCGGAGACGGCCTCAATGCCATCGGCAAACGGGCCTGCATCTGCATCCGGGAGGCATCTCTCGGCCCGAATTTCGGTATGAAGGGCGGCGCCGCCGGCGGCGGCAACGCTCAAATTGTTCCGATGGAAGACATGAACCTGCATTTCACAGGGGATTTCCATGCCATCACCAGC
>NZ_JBXWRJ010000040.1:0-9913 GCF_059612845.1 Ruegeria sp. YKSE079
AGGCAAAAACCAAAAGGCCAACAAACCGGCGCGGGATGGAGCAGCCAGGTAGCTCGTCAGGCTCATAACCTGAAGGTCGCAGGTTCAAATCCTGCTCCCGCAACCAAATATCCAACACAATTACAACGCACTAACGCCCAACAGGGCACAGCTCGCGTTCGCACCGTCCACGCCCGGTGCTACAACGGTGCTACGCCAGAGAGCAAACAAGGGCTAACTTTGGCTTGCCGAATCTGACGAACCTTCGGAGCAGAATCTGTCCCAAAGTTAAAACCAATGCGCCCCTGCCGTCCGCACTGTCAGCACCGTCAGCCAAGTGAAACTGCGTGGCCCGTAGACGAATACAGAGGGATTTTTCCCTACCCGGGGTATACCCGGCCCCGCGTATACCCCGGGTAGGGGGAAATCACGGCCTAAGCCGATATTTGGAATGACGGCTCTGAGCCCAAAACGGAAGCGTGTGAGCGGTTGACTTTAAATGCACAGCCACAACAAGTATTCTTGCTAAAGTTGATTTCCCTACAAGCCACTTTTGGAACCACGTTAGATGTTTAAAGTCGATATTCGGAACTTAGGTAGGTACCTTCACGTCACAGGCTACGCCGATGGAAATGACTGGTTGTTCTGGGTTGGCTTCGAGACAACGCACGCAAATGTGGGCAACGGCAATCGTGTCTGGGCGTATGATGGGAAATCATCATTCAAAATTTTTGACGCAACCTCCAAAAGCTTGATCAAGGTGCTTGAGTTGCCTGATGGGGAGAAAACCTACGGGGCAATGGCGGTCAATAGCCAAGACGGCGCCAATGTGTTTGTGCGCACTTCGTTTGAAGTGGAAACTAGTGACCAGCCAGAGGGTCAGACTTTCAGAAGATTACATGCGATATCTCTGGAACATTGTCGAGTGGTCAACTCTTCCGATCATTTTCGGGACATCTATGGAACTCCATTTGTCGAGGTCTGTAACGGAACAATTCGATTCCCGATACATGGAGACAGTTCTGCCACGGGGACAGGGTTGTTTGATCCCGACACAGGATCAACAAGTGTAGATGTACTCGAAATGGATGGGCCCGGCTTTTTTTCTGTTAGTCCGAAAGGTTCTTATTTGCTTCGCCCCGAGTTGAGTATCTTGCCCAGAACAGACGTAAGGGCCGGCCCCCTTGGCTTTCTGCACATAGGAGAAAAAATCAGATACTATGGCTTTGGGCTCCAACTTTGGCAAACGTCACCCCTTCGCCTGTTGCGCCGGTTATTCGTAGCTTGGAAAACGTCAGACGACTTCAAATTTAGAAGTTTTCTCAATACGCGGGATTCTTTGGAGGAAAACCAACAGGTAACGAGCAAAGTGTTGGATGCGGTTTCAGATCACTGCAAAAGGCACAATCTAAGTCCGACAAAGGCGCTTAGGGAGTTTCCACCAGCATTGGGAATAAACCCGCAGCACAAGTTATTTTCTTATTGGTTTCACGAAGTTTGGAATCTTGAAAAGCTATTGGTCTGGGAGCCGGATGAATCAGCTTTCTGGTGTGCGGTCAATGACAGCATAGTTCGCGTCGAGATCACCGGCGAAATGTCCCCGCGATTGAAGCTCAAACGGCTCCCAGACCCCCCAAGATCCAATTTGATCTACAATGACTTTGTTAGAAAGATCACCCCTGCCGGAAACAAAACGGCTCATGTTGTGTACCCTGAAGGGATCGCCATTTTGGACGGTGCCCCCCAAAGACGACCGCAAAGCATTGTATTAGTGCCCGAAGATTTTGATGGGTGGCACAACCCACCGTCTGGCGACAACAAAACTCTACGTGAAATCGATCAACGTATTCACGCGATGGAGGCCGAGCGAAATACCTTAACTGTTAAGCTTAGTTCATTGTCACAGGAAGACTGTATCGTCGCAATCAAGGAGCTTGCAGAATTTGTCGCGGAGCTACCCTCCAGTGACGAAAATGTTCGCATGTTTGAGGCCTCATTCGAAGTTCAGGATGAGCCACTTGATGAAGGTGCTTTCTTTGATCATGTTCGCGACAACTGTCCTGAAGCCGTGGTGCCTCTTCGCGACTTGATTAGTGAAACGATCAAACTGTCTGAACGTACCAAAGGCAAGTTGGCTTGGCGAACGAGCTCACTGTCTAAAGGTGAAAGGGACATGACTGCGATATTCGCAACAGCAGCAAGAGCACTTGGAGTGCTCGATGCAAAATCGGTCGACCTTGTAAGGAAGTACGGTGATCTGGTGGACGAGGAGCACGAATATTTCTACTCGTTACATACCATCCCAGCAGTAATCGAGGCTCATGGGTGGACGCGCGAGGTAATTGATCTTGTGGTCAGAATGACCCTTGTCGGGTTCAGAAACAGCTTTGAATCCCCTGAAAATATTTGGGATGGGCTGGGCCTTGGTAAAGCCGTGAAGAGCGCAGGAAGCCCGCAGGATTTCGCAGATCGCCTGCGCCGGTTGTCAGATGGATGTAGTTACACTGATTTCGAGGCGCTTGCCTCTAACAGCGTTGGCCCCCAAGGGGAATGGCTTGAATAACTCATCAATGAATTCAACGTTCGTTGAAATTGGGTCGCAATCAGTGGCCATCTAAGAAATTCTGCGGCAGGCCTTCTGATAGCTATCCAAATTCCGCAATAATGTCCCGAGTCAGTTGCTATCGAGTCCATAGCTCGGTCGGCTTCTGGAAACCATAAGTTGTGCAACGTCCATGACAGTGAATGGCAGCAGTGTCCGCATAGCGGACAAAGTCGATTTGCAAAACCGTCCGAAGGAATAGAACAAACGTAAAAGCGCCCGACTGTTCAGGTCGAGCGCTTGAGCATTCGTTGCGGCGTGACCTCTCACCGGTTGGTCAATTCAATCACCCGCACCCCCGCTTTGCCCTCGCGGTTGAAGGCGATGTTCACCCCCTGACGCCGCAGAACGGGTTGTACTCGGCGCAGCGCTGCCCCAAACCGTGCCTCGGACCGGGGAAAGCTGTGGCTGTCCTCTGTCAGCGCCGGGAAGCGATCCCGCAAAGTTTGCTTCAACTCGGTTGCGGTGCCGTTCCAATGCTGCCGCCCATCCATCAGTGACAGGATTGCCAGTGCCACCGGGTTGGCCTCAACAGCGGCTTGATCGCTTCGGGCGCGGTTGGCGGCGTAGGAGTCCAGAAACGCGCCCTGAGTCCATCCAAGGGCATCTTCGGCGGCAACCACCCATTTTGCAAAGTCGGCCATTCTGGGGGCCTCGCGGAGGCTCACAGAGTCAATCCGGGCCAAGGCGCAGGATACCGCGTCCAGAAGCGCGCCCAGAATATAGGGCTTGGCCTTGGCGAAGTCGCGATTGAACGCGCCCAAGGTCTTGCGCTTGCCGGGTGGGATCACCGGCAGGTGAACACCAATGGACCGATCCGCCAGATCGGGCCGCGCCGCCAGATCGGGAATGCCGTTCAGAAGGCAGGGCCGGGTGGCGTTGAATAATACCTCGTCGCTGTCGGTGTGCAGCTTGCGGGTGCCAAACCCGCCCCCGGTGGCGATCCGGCAGAAGGCGTCTGCCATCATCGGTCGGATGGTCGAGAGATTGTCGAAGCTCAGAACATGGTTGTGCATCGCAGCAATCACCAAATCCTGTTCGGAATTGGGGGTGCTGCGGGTGCTGGGTTGCGCCGGGTCGATCAGATCGCGCAGGGTCTGCGCGGTGGAGCTCTTGGCGCTGCCCTGTTCGCCGGACAGGATCAGGATGGGGTAGGGGCCTTTGGGATGGAAACACCCCAAAACCCATGCCACCAGCATGCGGAAATCATCCTCACTGTCCACATTCAGGAAATCGCGCAACAGGTCGATGCCGTTCTCGTGCCGCTCCGGGACTGGCAGCGCCTGCATGGCCGGTGAGCGCCGGAACCGTGCGGGGGGATGGCTGACCAGTTGCCAGCCTTCAGAGGTGATTGCCACGGCCTGCCAGTCCCTATCGCCAAGATCGAGATAGACCGTGCGCCCGATCGAGGCGATGCGGCTGGAAACGGGATAGGTCTCGCCTTCGAACCGCGCCACCCCTTCCAGCATCCGGCGCTTGTCATCCAGCGCCGCATTCGAGGGGGCTTTGCCCTCGGCCTTGTAATGGGCATAGGCCAGATAGTTGCGGAAGGTCGCGGAACCCACGGGCCAGTGCTCGAAGTGACCCTTGGTCCGTATCGTTACATAAGGCTCACCCTGAGGCGTGTTCCAAAGTTCCAGCCCATCCACCAGCGCCGCAGTCTCATCGCTACGTATAGGCGGTGGGGTCTCGTCCCTACGTATAGGTATCGTATACGGGTCCGGAGTGTCCCTACGATACGTAGGGGGATGCGGGTCATTTGCTGCCGGTTCGATCTTATTAGTTAAGTAAGCGGCAGTTGCATCCGGCAGATCGCAGGCCACGCTATTAACTAGGGCGTCAATCTCGCCTTGGCCCCAGCCTGCGGCAATGGCGTCGGCCACGTCCCAGCCCTTAGGTAAACGTTTAGGGATCACACCTGCCGGATCATGCTCCTTAACGAGGGCGCCGGTGATCGGCAGGATCAGCGGCGTCGCCCTATGTATCGTAACGAGGTCTTCGGCCAGCTTGGCGGCATAGTCCTGTCCCGGTTCATCGTGATCGGGCCAGATAATGACAATGCGGCCCGTCAGCGGCGAGAGGTCGGTTTTTGTCAATGCCTTGCTGCCGCCAAAGCTGGTGGAAGCCAGATAGCCAAGGGCGGTCAGCGCGTCGGCGCACTTCTCGCCTTCAACCCAGATCACCGGCTGATCCGGGTCCGCCTGGGCGATCCGGTCCAGATGATAGATCGGGCGCGACTGAGGCGCTTTCCACGCCTCTTTGGTCACGTCATAGGGCAGGAAGAACTTGCCCCTGCCGTTGCCCTCATAACGGTTGGCAACCAGCACCGGCGCACCTGCCGTGTTGCGATAGACATGTTGGGTGTCAGCGGCACCGGCTGTCGGGTGGCGGAGGTCTTGCCGCGCGCTCATGCCTGACCCCCCAGACGCTGCGCCAGCGCACGCGCGGCCTGTCCCTGCTGCACCCCGTTGAGATAGGCAAAGAGGCTGATGGCATCGCCGCCCTTGTCGCCTGTTGCGAAGTCGGCCCAAAGGCCGCTATCGAGATTGATCCGAAACGAACCGCGCTTGCGATCCGCACGGGTGGGGTTCAACGCCACCCATTCGCGTCCGATGATCCTGCCATCGGGCAGCCATTCGGCCAGAAGGCTGCGCAAGTTGATCCGGGCCAGTTCCGCGATTGCGGCAAATTCGATGGGTTTCCAGTTACCAGTCATTTGCCACCACCTCCTGAAGACGGGCAATCTCGAAGGCGTCAACGTCGCCTGCACGATAGCGAACCAAGCGGCCAACTTTGACATAGGCCAGCGGATAACGCTTGGTGCAGCGCCACGTGGCGAGCGTGGTTGTGGACACGCCGAGGCGTTCCGCGACTTGCTCGGGTTTGAGCAAGGTATTTGCCTGTTTTGCGATCATGTTTACCTCCATGAATTTTGATCGATGAAGGAACATCTAGGGGGCAATTGAGCGCCGCTAAACCGATGAAGCAGGGAACAAAAAAACGGTGCTTACATAGAAAACGGGGTCAGTTAATTGCCACGGAATGTGGCGGCAATATGGCTAAATCACCCGCATCACCGTGACAACGCGGGTGCGCGTCAGGTTGGAATCAAGCTTCCGACCAATAAGATGAATCGCGTCAACGGCCTGTGCCTTGTTTTGCTTTGTGGCCGGATCGTAGCGGCCCGCATTGAAGGGGCGCATGGCGTTGCGCTCCCAATAGGGGCGAAAGGCACGGGCCAAGGCAAAGATCGGCTGGCTTTCGGTTTTCTTTGGCCTGCGAGACCAGCGGTCCAGATCAGCCCCGTAATAACCGCTTTGAGAGTCATGCTCGCCCAGAGCAACCGTTTGTGCGGCGGCTTTTTGCAACAGGTCGAGAAACGACGCGATGTGGCCAACGGGATCGCCGGGGCCAAACGCGCCTTCAATCAAGTTTGCAATTCCGGCGGCGCTTGGGTCAGCTGATCGGGCTTGCGCTTCCAGCGCGTCGGCCAGTTTCCCGGAACAGTTTGGTGAAGCCTGCACTCGGGCAAGGTCCACTAGTACCGGCTCAAGCTTGGCAGACAATGCAGACAGGCGGCGGTATTCCATCGCGCCCGGCTTGCGTCGGCGCATGTTGCGACGCTCGCGGACATACGCCCGTGCTGCTGCCTCAACGCCTTTGCGCAGGTCGTCAGCATTGGCCTTGGGGCCAATCAGCATCTCTAGTTCCAGCATGAACCGGGCATCATAGAGGCGCTGTAGCTCGATCAGGAACCCTTGCCCCGTCATCAGGCGCTGCCACGGGGGGATCGGTATCTCTTTGGTGTCGGGGCGGGTGTCGCCTGTTTGTTCCATGCCCCCGCTTGTTCAGCAAAACCGAGGCAAACGCCAGAGGCTGACAGTGCTGACAGTGCTGACGGTGAAACTTGGCTTGAAACTTCTATTTTTTCGAATGAACGGTTCTCTAAAACCTGTAGCCTTCCAGCCCAAATCAATCATTGAGTCGAATCCCAGAAGACCTTCTAAAGGCCGGGGTGAGGGGCAGATATGCGGGAACAAACAAACTTCTTTGAACAGCCACAGTCCACCGAATCCTTAGTATCGGATTTTCTCACTGAAGCCGCCTAAGGCGACCTTTAGACACATAAGCCAAATGGTACCCAATGGACACCGAGGACCCGTCTACCCTGCAATCTGGCAAGCAGGACAGTTGCGAAACCCACTCCGGTTGTGGTCAGGTCGAAATGGTTGAATGGGAGCGTGTAGTGGTCGCAAAAGCGTATAACTTCTTTTCGCCGTGTTGGTTGGGAGCTGTGCATATTCTGTTCACACTTGCTATCACCTTTATGGTTGGCTCTAGGGGCCACGCTGCCGAGTTTAGCTACAAAGAAGACCAGCGCGGGCAGATGCTCGTTTTCTTAGAAGGCCCAATAGAAAAGGGTGATGCCGAAAAATTCGAAGAAATTGTTGCCGACGCTCTTTCGCAGTCATTTTGGAATCAGCTTGTCCTCGTTCTGAATAGCCCCGGTGGTAGCGTTTCGGAGGCAATCAAGATTGGGCGAATTACTCGTGACTTGCTTATCACCACTCGAACTGTTGCAACTGCTTATCGCGGCTTGTTTGATGACTTGGTTCCATCTGTTGCGCAACCTTGGGGCGGCATGTCTGTCGTTGATGGCGACCTATACCGCGAGCACCCAAAAGCCGGTCGCTGTTGGAGTGCCTGCACAATAGTATTTGCAAGCGGTGTTATTAGACAATCTGTCGAAAACTTTGACAAAAAGAACCAATTCTTGTTTATCCCAACCATCGGCGTCCATCGACCCAAAATGCCGGACGAAGATTTTTCTGAACTTAGTGCCGCAGATGCCCGAGAGGCACATGCGTCTATGCTCAAGCATATGGGTAACTTTCTAATTGAAATGGGTGCGAGCCGCGAGTTTGTCACGAGAACCATGGCAACCACTTCCCGCGACATCGACTTGGTTTCTTCCAGCGATCTTGAATCTATGCTCCCATCCATCGAACCTTTTTTTGAGGATTGGATTGCAGCGAAGTGCGGCCGAAATACAGACGTCCTGACTCTGCCGGAACTGTCGCTATATCAGCGCGCACCCGGTCAAATCAGCTATGCAGATTGGGGATTCGGCTACGGCGAGGAAGATTCCCTTCGAACAGATTATACTGGCATTTCCGATAAACAATTGAGGACCGAGCTTGATGAGATTAACCAAAAGGTTTTCGCCTATAATGACCTAGTCCTTTTTTGTCGAATTGTTACCGTCAAGACGCATCAAACAAATTGGCTTGATGAAAGGCGAGGTAACTAGTTAAGAAATCTTAGCAAAGACGGCGTCACCAAGGACCTGAATAACGGCTTCTTTGGACCGAAGCTGCTCTCTCAGATACACTAACTCTGGATTGTCGAAGTCCAAATCTGTGGTGAGATGGACGATCCCCTTGTTTATTTTCCGTCGAAAGGTGGCATCAATTATCTCGGTGTCGCCTGTAATAGCCTGAAGGTCCAAACCTAAATCACTCAGTTTGATGTCGTCGGGCTTTGTTCCCCGGTTTTCAGCGAAGTCAGCCACTTTCCTAAGAGCGATGAGGCTGTAAAGCAAAGCTGCCCTCCACATGGACTGATAAGCATTGTGACTCCAGATTTTCCTGCCTTCCGGTAATTTGTCGAATGATGGAGCAAACTCGGTTTCCCAAGTGTGGATCACGTCGAAGTCGCGTACTGCGACGCAAACTGAAAGAATTTCATCTCTTGTCATCAACTCAACCCCTAGCTGTCAGCGCATCGAAGCTCGTTGAAGAAGCTCATTGAACACGTTAGCGGTTTTGCAAAGGTGCCTGCCTGTGCAAAGCTGCAATACTCCCCGATATCAGCGAAAACCACATCACCGCCCTAACTCACTTTCGAAAACATCAACTCGGTCGCTTTGTCTACGCTCTCTCGGACCGGATCAAGGTTCAATCGTGCATAGATCGCGGTGGATTGCTGCGACCGATGCCCGAGTGATTTCCCGATGATGTACCCGTTCGCCCCGGTTGCCGCCTGATAGCTGCCCAAGGTGCGGCGCAGGTCGTGGATGCGCAGGTTTTCAATCCCCGCTTCTTGCAGAATCCGGCTCCAAGCCTTCTTGGGGTCGGCAAGATGACCGCTCTTGCCTGACCCTTCAAACACATAGGGGCTTTCTGATTTCAGTTTCCGTTCAATCAGTAATTCGACTGCCTGTTTGGGGAGATGAACTGTGAGCGGATCGGCGTTCTTGGTTTCCTCAATCCGCCATGTGGCTGATTGAAAGTTGACATCCTTCCACATCATCGCCAGCGTGTTTGACTTTCGCGCCCCTGTCAGGAGGGAAATCATGAAGAAATCCCGTGCGGCGTCGTTGGGTTCATTTGCCAACGCCTCGAAGAACCGGGGCAACTCGTCGGGCTGCAAGAACCTGTCGCGGCTTTGTTCCCGAAACTTCTTGATGCCGATTGCCGGGTTCACACCTTTCCAACCCCATTCAACGGCCTTGTTGAAAATGGACCGGATGCGTTCAAGCAGGCGGTTCGCCTGATAGAGACCATTTTCCTTGCCGATCTTTGCATGAAGCCGTTCCACTTCGGCCCGATCAATGCTGGATATCTTTCGGCGAAACCAGTGTGGAAGATATTTGTTGACTTCCCGCTCGTCATATTTCCACGATTTCTTATGAACTTTTGAATACTTGTCCATGTATTCGGCAAAAAGCGCCCCAAAGGTCATTTCATCCCGAACCGCTCGTTTCTCTTTCTGAGGATTGGCACCAGACGCGATGCCGCCCTTGGCCTTTGCCGCCGCCTTGCGGGCTTGCTCCACGGTCATGTCGGGAAACTTCCCAAGCAACAGACGTTCGGGCCGCCCCTCAATCCGCTTGTAGAGGTAAAAGCTCTTTGATCCCGCACCCGTAACAGCCATAACGAGGCCAGCTTCCCGGTCATCGTAGTAATAATCCCGCGATCCTTTCTTGGCGGCAGGGGCTTTCGAAAGGGCGGCTTTGGTGAAGTTCAAACGGTGACTGGTCACGGTATATCCTTTAGGTGTTTTGGTGCTACCGAAAGCTTATGGTGCTACACTGGTGCTACACCGGAGAGCAATTTTGGACAATGTGGAGAATGCTTACAACAAGCCATAGCATAGGTAACATATTGATAAATAATGCAAGAAATAACTTTAGCAAATAACAACAAACATACGACAATGAGGCTCATAACCTGAAGGTCGCAGGTTCAAATCCTGCTCCCGCAACCAAAATTACCGCATAAATACAACACTCTAACGCCCCAAAGGGGCGCTTCTTACGTTTTGCCACCA
>NZ_JBXWRJ010000041.1:0-8929 GCF_059612845.1 Ruegeria sp. YKSE079
GTCACCCCGATCCGCGCGATCAGGTCGAACCAGGCCTTGAGCGACGCGGGCATCGAGTAGTTATACATAGGTGCGCAGAGCGCGATAACATCCGCATCGATGATTTCGGCCACCAGTTCATCGGATTCGGCCAGCACGGCGTTCTGGGCGTCGCTACGCTCTGCCGGAGCGGTAAAGCAGGCGTCGATCCAGGCCTCCGAGATGATGGCGGGCGGGTTCACGCCCACGTCACGGTGGGCCACTGCGCCACCACCGGACGCGGACCAACTGTCTTCGAAAATCTGTGCCAGCTCACGGGTGAGCGAACGGTTTTCACGGGCGCTTGAATGCACGATCAGTAGTTTTTTCGACATATCGAGGGTCTCCAATTTATGTCAGGGGGATCAGATTTCAAACCGGTCCGCGCTTAGGCCGGTTGCGGCAAAGGCTTGTGCGATCGAAGGCAGGATGTCCCAGGCCTGCGATGCGATGGCCCAGCCATCGGGGTTTTTGACCAGCAGAAAGGCGCTGATATCTTCGGTGATTTCGCTGCGGTTTTCGTGCATTTCGCACCCCGCCATGGCCACAGCCACATTGCCCGCGACCCAGATATGCAGGCCCACGCCCTTTTCTTCGAAAACGGGGATGGTTCCGTCGTCGCGCAAGCCCGCCATTCGTTCGCCAAAGGCAACTGCGGTCTGGGCCTTGGCCGGGCGGGCCGAGGCAAACAACTGGGCACCCTCGACATAGGCGGCATTCAGCGCTGGCAAGTCAGGCGGGGACGTTTCATCCCAACACAGCGCACGAAACTGGCGCTTGATCAACTGAGCTATTTCGACCCGGTCCCGGGCAATCTGGTATTGTTTGGTCACGCGAAGACTCCGAGTTTCAGGGACAAGAGGAGCTGGGCGATGTCGTCGGCGGCTTGCAGCACCGCGTCATCCCGACCTGTTGCGGCGGAAAGCGTCAGGGATTGTCCTGCCACGCGCCCCGCAACCGGCATGGCCAGAGATGGCAGATCCAGATACGCCCCCAGCATGGTCAGGCTGAGCGCGCGGGCGTTTTCCGAAGCAAACCGATCCGCATCGCCCTGAACCGATGTCAGGGTGGGCGGCAACGACGGAATGGTCGGCATCAATAGCAGCGCATCACCCAGCAGGACGTTCATTGCGCTTTGAAAACCGACGCGGAGAGCCTGCAGCCGCACCAGCTTGCGCGGGTCGACTGGCAGACCTTGTGTTATCCGCCGGTGCACATTGGGGTCCAGATCCGGGTGATCCAGCGCTGTGAACCTGGACAGCACCTCCGGGGCCTCGGCTGCGACCAAAGTGCCTTCCCGCGCGAAAAGGTCCCGTATCTGTGGGAACGCTGGTACGGGGATCGTTTCTATCGCATATCCCGCATTTTTCAGGGCGCCTCGCGCAGCGGACAGCAACGAAGCGATTTCCGGCGCAAGTGGGCCCAAGCTGTTCTCGTCAGGGATCAGAATCCGGTGCGTGGGTCCTGCCTCGGCAATCGGGGGAAGCTTGCGCATCACCGCGTCCAGAGCGCGAATGCCCGCCATATCCCGCGCCATGGGACCTGTCGTGTCCAGCGATGGTGCGAGCGGCAATACTCCTACATTGTCATAGCGACCCATAGTCGGACGAAAGCCATAAATCCCCTGATACGCCGCAGGTACGCGGGTCGATCCCGACGTGTCGGACCCCACCGCCAGATCCGCGATCCCCAGCGCAATGGCCGAGGCACATCCGCTGGATGACCCTCCAGGCACCAATCTGGAATCCAAGCCATTTGCGGGTGTCCCGAAATGCGGGTTCAGACCCAATCCGCTATAAGCGTATTCCGACATGTTGGCGTGCCCCAGCGGAACACCACCTGCTGCAACGATCCGGTGCACCAAGGGCGCGGAACCCGGCGCGGGTTGGGCCTGAAAGGTGCGGGTGCCTGCGGTGGTGGGCAGGCCTTCGATATCAATATTGCCCTTGAGGATGACAACGGCACCATTCAGCCCCTTGCCTGCCTCCGGCAAAGCATCCAGCTGGCGTGCCAGATCCCGTGCGCCGTCCGCCCCTCGGGTCAGGAACACATTGGCAGCAAGGGGCTGACCTGCGCGATCCAACGCGCGGGCAAGATTGTCCTGCGCTGACATCAGAACAGGACGGGCCTGGTGTAATAAGGCAGCTGTTCCACGCGCACTGCATTCGGATCCCTGGCAGCCTCGGCCCGGACATGGGCAGCTATTTCATGCATCGGTGCGAACCAGACATCCCCGCGGTCCAGAATAGCCTCGAGCCAACGCTCGACTTGACGCCAGCGCGCCAGACGGCCGGTCAGGAACGGGTGCCAGATGGCCAGCCAGAAGCCTCCGGCCTCGTACTGCGCCTCGAACTCTTCCCAGAACCCTTCCAGACCTGCGCTTGGCCCTGCGACCGGCATCATGTAACCGATCTCGTCATAATGGGCGAAGGGCGGCCAGTCATCCGTGCCCCAATGCACCGGCAGCTCTACCAGCGATCCCTTGTCCGTATTCATCAGATAGGGGATGTCATCGGCCATCAGAGAGCTTTCATATTCGAACCCGTGTTCGATCATCAGGTCGATCACCGTCTGGTTCACGTTATAAACCGGCGCGCGATAGCCTTTGGGCGTGTTGCCGATGACGCGTTTGTGGCTTTCCAGCGTTTTTTCAAACCACTCGCGCTGTTCCGCTGGGCCATGGGCGGTGGGGTCTTCGTGCAGATAGCCGTGATGGCCAATCTCATGGCCGTCTTTCAGGATCTTCTCCATCGCGTCGGGATATTGTTCCACCACCCAACCCGGCACAAAGAAGGACTGTTTCAGGCCGAACTTGCGATAGGTCTCAAGGATGCGCGGGATCGCCACTGTGGGGCCATAACGGCCCATGGATATCGGATAAAGCCGGTCATGCCCGTCCCTGGGACGCGAGATATGGATCAGGCTGTCGGCGTCGATATCGAAACTGATCGCACAGGCACAGCGCGCGCCATTGGGCCATTTGATCGGGTTCTGGATCATGTTGCTTCTCCTAGTTCCGCCAAGGGTGCAGGTTTCTTCTCGCCCACAGGCGATGCAATACTCCAGGCTGAGGGCGCGCCATATCTCGCGACCGGGGCGGTCCCGGCCTGCTCCCAACGGGAGTACCAATCCAGCAGATAGGGGCGCAGGTCACGGGCCAGGGCCAGCGCGGTATCATCCGGCGGGTTTTGGTCCAATTCGGCCCGCAGGTCATCCAGCAGCTGGTCTTCGGTCACTCCGGTGACCGCGCCCTGATCGACCACCTGTGCGCCATTGACGAAAACGTCACGCACATCTGCAGCCGTTGCCCGACCCACAATCAGTTCGACCGGATCCACATCCGGCGCGCACCAGGGCTGCATCGGGCGCGACAGATCCAGCACCACGGCATCGGCGCAATAACCCGGCTGCAACTGCCCCAACTCATGGGCACGGCCCATCAACGTGGCCCCGCCCTGCGTTGCCAGCGCCAGCACATCGCGCGCGTTCAGTGCTTTGGCCGAACGGTGCGGCGGCGTGTTCATGGCCAGCGCCAAACGCATTTCCGCAAAGATATCCTCCGCCCCACCAAACGTGGTGCCATCCATCCCAAGCGCAACACTCACACCATTGCCGCACATTTCAGCAATCGGCGCTATTCCCGAGCGCAACCGCAAGTTTGAGCCGGGATTATGGCTGACCTGAACGCCGCTGCGGGCCAGATCCTCAATATCCCGCGGCCCCGCCCAGACCGCATGGGCCAGCGAAAGCCGTTCGGTCAGAATGCCCTGATCCGCAAAATGCTGCATCAGATGCTTGCCGCGGACTTGCTGGCTTTCCAAACCCTCGTAAAAACTCTCAAGGGCGTGGGTCTGGATACGGGTGTCCAGCCGCTCAGCCTCCCGTGCCATGCGGGCCAGAACCGCATCCGGCGTCCATTGCGGGCCGGTCGGGCCAAACCAGAATTCGCACAGCCCGCCGCCCTGCGGCACCAACGCATTCATCAGATCGAAATAGGCATCGGGGCTCAGGCGCTTGCGCCCGGCTTCGCTGCAGGCCAGATCGTCGCGCAGGTTTTGCGGCAGAGTGGCCAGAAACCCGGCCTCTTCCCCGGCGCCATGCACGATCCGGTTCTGCCAGCGTTCACCCGGCGCGATGGCTGCACGCAGACCCGCATCGCGGTAGGCCTGCGCCTTTTCCAGCAGCCGAACTTCTCCGCTGTCCCGCGTCACCCCGGCCGAGCACATGTCGACCACGGCCGTCACCCCGGTTTTCAGCAACCGCAGCGCCGAATGGGCCGAGGAGACGTAAGGCGACAGCCCCACCATCGAGGGACCGCAGAACATCCAGGGCTCCAGAAAGTCGTCCCCGACCTTCTGATTGGCAAGCTCGACCCCGTAACAATGGTGATGCGCGTTGATCAGTCCTGGCAGGATGGCACAGTCAGCACCACCATGTTCAGGGAGGCCCGCATAGCGGGCACGCATCTCGGGGGCCAGGCCGATCTCGGCCACGCGGCCGCCACGCAGCAAAACAGCCGCATCCGTGCGCACGTCATCTGCCGAAACAACAACCCACCTACCCCAAAGAAGCGTATCGGCCATCTCCAGTTACCCGTTGACGCGAAAGGTCAAGCCGGCGGGCGAGGTGCCCTCGCCATTCACCGGCGTTACGTCCTGCGGGCAGGCAGACATCACCGCGATCACATCCATATCGGCCCGGAAGGACATGAAGTCACCCGGCTTGGAGACCGGCGGCTGAAAGCTGAGGCTGCCGTCCGGTTGAACCGGAACATTCATCCAAAGGTTGAATGGTGCGGGAATCGCCGGAGCGCGCAGCCCGATGGCAATCATCGACTGGCGCAGATTGTCGGTGCAATTGTCGTGATACGTGCCGCAGCCCAGCTGCTGATACCGGGTATGATCACAGCTGGCGATCACCGTGTCGTGGATGCCGGGCGAGGTATCCTCTGTGATCGTCATCAGCACCCGGCGCAGGTTCGAGGTGATGCCGTCGCCCGCTTTGGGAAAGATCGACAGGATCGAGGTGTGCAGATGCTCCATCGAGCTGTATTCCCGAATGTCATCGGCATTGAAGATCCAGAAATCGCAGACCTGATACCCGGCGGGGTTGAAGATCGTCAGCACCTGCCCCTTTTGGACACGCACCGCACGGCCGCAGCGGGCCGGGATCTCATAGGTGGTGCCTAGCTCGGGCGTACCGCCATTGGGCAAACCCAGATCAAGGCTTTGGTTGGTGCCATCGGGCTGTCCGGTGTCAAAGGGGGAATCCTTCATGGCGCAATCCTTGCTCAACAATTTGTTGCCTCTAAAGACACACCATCCTGACGGCGGCGGAAACTGAGGAAATCTCAGGTCAAAATGAAGGAAAATCGCATCGTGCGGCCCTTGCGGCGGCCGGCCCGGGCCGCATGCGGGCGTAGATGAAAATCTCTCACGCCCAGCATGACATTTCATCGTGTGACAAGACCAGCAGGTCCGTTCAAAACTGCGGCAAATGCCGCTATGCCTTGGTTCACAATAATGGAATTGCCAATGTCAAATCTTCCCCGAGACATCCTGTCGAAACTGCCCGAGGTCACCAGCGACGAAACCCTGTCGAACACTTTCCTGGGCAATGTGGTCGAACTGGCCATCGTCACAGATGACCACGTGAAAACCATGGAAGGGCTGTGCCGTCTCGGTATCGGACCATGGGCAGTATACGAGTTTTCGCCGGAAAACGTGACCGACCAGACCTACAAGGGCGAACCCTGCGAATTCGCGCTGAAAGTGTGCTTTGCCAAATCCGGCAACATGATCTGGGAACTGATGCAGCCGCTTTGGGGGCCATCGATCTTCAGGGACTTCCTGGACAGGAACGGCACTGCCTTCCATCACGTGGCCTATGACTGCAACGACGCGCCCTGGGAAGAGCGTCTGGCCGAATTCGAAAAACGCGGGTTCAAAATGGTGCAATCCGGCAAATGGAAGGGCAAGAACGCATTTGCCTTCTTTGAAACGGAGGACGCCACCGGCACTACGTTTGAGACCTACCACTTCCCCGAAGACTGGGACTATCCAGAACCCGAAAGCTGGTTCCCGGCCAAACCAGAAGGTGAGGTGACATGGTAACCCCGAATACCCCGCCGCTCACCTCGAATGTCGGGTGGAGATTTCTGCCGTATAGAATACTCCCAACTTGCGATATGGTCCCGGGAACTCCACCCGGCATCAGAGCTTGCACATGTCCCGACTTCCCAATCTGAAAAGCGTTCAAGCCTTTGAGGCCGTCGCCCGACACCTGAGCTTCAAGGACGCCGCGGATGAGCTGTGCGTGACGCCCACGGCGGTGTCACATCAGGTCAAATCGTTGGAAACCCATTTGGGCCTGCAGCTCCTGAACCGGTCGAACCGGTTTGTGAGTCTGACCCAGGATGGCGCTGTTTACGCGCAGCATATCTCGACCGCGTTCGAACATCTGGTGGCGGGCACCGATGCGCTGGCCCGCGATGACATCGACGGCGATCTGACCATCTCGACCACCACATCCTTTGCGTCCAACTGGCTGAGCCCGCGGCTGGCGCAATTTGCCGAACTCTACCCCAGCCTGTCGGTCCGCATTTTGGGCTGCGACGAGGTCACCGATTTCAAGGCCGAACCGGTGGACATCGCCATCCGGTACGGGTTTGGCGACTACCCCGGGATGCATTGCGCCTGGGTGCTGGATGATTTCGTCGCCCCCGTCTGCCGACCTGAACTTGCCAAGACGCTGCAAACACCCGAGGATCTGGCCTCCGCCCGTTTGATCCAATATGAATGGTCCGGCTATTCCGATGCGGATCCAAGTTGGCAGAAATGGCTCGCGCAGCATGGTGTCGCGCCCGCCGGGTTCCGCCCCTTCGTGACCTATTCCGAGGAACACATGTGCCTGCTGACAGCCAGCGACGGCCATGGTGTCAGCTTGGTCAGCCTGATCGCCGCGGCCCGCTATATCGCGGACGGGCGGCTGGTCGTGCCATATCCGGCCAAGATCAAAAACAAGAGCTATTATCTGGTTTGCCCGCGTTCCGCTGCCAGAAAATCCAAGATCGAAGCATTTCAGAACTGGCTTCTAGATCAGGCCGATGAATTCCGCGACAGCGAATTCGGGCGTGAGTTCATCGAGTGAAACCCGCGCCGCAGACAGGGCCGGCCAAGCGCATCAGTGTCTGACACCGGCCCCTGCGGGACTGATGCCGGACACACTTGCGGGAGCGATTGCCGGGCCCCGCCGCGGCACGCCCGAAGATCGGGCCGGCCGCCCGGGCGTTCCGCACCCATGTTGGACAAATTTCGTCATCCATGGGCTGAGTTTTACTCACGCCGGCTGAGCGGAATTGACGCCTATAGTTCCAGCACATTTTGAAAGTCGGAGAACCATATGTACCTGCCTATGAAACCGGAAGACGTAGACTTTGCACTGGTCGATGCATTTCATGCGGAAGACCTTGACTGGGCCATGGAATTGCATGAGCCCGAATGCGTTACGCTTGGCTTGCCGCATGAAGGCGCCAGGCTCCAAGAGGGCCGCGCCGCGATCCGTGCCGGATTTGAAAACGGGCTGTTCCGCATCAAAGGGAAAATGTCGCTGACCGTTCGCCACCTGATGGTGAACGGAGACCTGGCATTGATGCGTTCCAGCTGGAAGGTCGTGGGCAAGCTCGACGGCGTCATGCCGGTCGAAGTTGCCCATTCCGGCATCGAAGTTGTCCGTAAACAAGCGGATGGGTCATGGAAGTTCGCCCTCGATCATCCTTGGGGATGCAATCCCAACTCTTTCGACTATTTTGCCTCTCCGCCGGTTGCCGGGGAAATCTTCCGCTAGGGCCGGACCCCGTCAGCTCCGACCCTCCGGCAGGCCGCGCGCTGACGGCCGGCGCCCCATTGACGGGATTATTTTTATCAATCGCAACGGCTTACGGGGGCGGGGCGCGCCCAACAAGCGCGACCCGCACAGCGAAGCGGCACCCCCCGGCGGACGCCCTGCAACCGCTTTTGGACCGTCAGCCGGATCAGCGGTTGCACCGGCGCGCGGGCATTGGCGGGCGACCTGCCCCGCGGCGGGTTTTGATCTGGCCTTCCACCAGCGATCGGCCGCCTTGGCGCTGTCAACGGTGTAATCTCATGTGGCCATCGAGGTGTATGGTCGAGGTGGAGTTTGGCGACTTCAACCACGCACCACACGGGGACCCCGATGACCAAAACCAACATGGACCTAACCGAGCTTCTGCAAAAGCATGATCAGGGCGATTTGCTGCGCTCGATCGCAGAGGCCGTCCTGCAACTGATGATGGAAAGCGATGTCGACGGCCTGATCGGTGCTGGCCGCCATGAGCGGGCCGAACAACGCACCACCTGGCGCAACGGCTACCGCGACCGTTCTCTGGACACTCGACTGGGTACGCTGAACCTGAAAGTGCCGAAGCTGCGGCAAGGCGGCTATTTCCCCAGCTTTCTCGAAGCCCGCAAGACCTCTGAGCAGGCATTGGTCGCCGTGATCCAGAAGGCATGGATCGGCGGCGTCTCGACCCGTCGTGTCGACGATCTTGTGCAGACCATGGGGCTGAGCGGCATTTCGAAAAGCACCGTGTCAAAGCTGTGCAAGGGGTGTTGTCACGTTAACCCTAGATCGGTTGCTCGTGTCTGGATTTGGACATAGATCGCATCGATGGATTCATCGTCCATCAGCTACAAGCGTCACCGATTTCCTCCTCAGATCACTGCCCACGCTGTGTGGCTGTATTTCCGCTTCAATATGAGCCTTCGCGAAGTTGAAGAGATGAACTACTCCCCAATGTTTGGACAGGTTTTGGCGTAGTTTAAGCTACTCTTTGCTCCTGCTGATCGGTTTGGGTTTCTTCTTTTCTCAGCCAATAGACCACGGCTGGGGG
>NZ_JBXWRJ010000042.1:0-8677 GCF_059612845.1 Ruegeria sp. YKSE079
CACCTCGGGCATCCGCCTGGGCACCCCCGCCGGCACCACCCGCGGCTTCGGCGAGACAGAGTTCCGCCAGATCGCCGACTGGATCGTCGAAGTGGTCGACGGCCTGGCCGCAAACGGCCCGGACGGCAACGGCGAAGTCGAAGCCAAGGTCCGCGCCGAAGTCGCAGACCTCTGCGCCCGATTCCCCCTGTACCCGAACCTCTGAGACATCAGTCAGTTCGTGAAAAAAAACGGCGCCTCACTGGCGCCGTTTTCCTTTTGGTCACCCGAACTTTTCCGGCCCCTATTGCGCGCATCATGGTTGTACTGAAAGCGCAGGGCCGGGCTCAACGGTCTGGCGCGGTCGTTCAGATCTCGTCCTTGGGATCTTTCAGCGCCTCTTCCAGCAGCTTTTCGTTACGCGCCTCTTCGATCCGGTTCAGCCGGTCCTCGGCAGAGCGGGTGTCGAACCGGTATTTGACCACATTGATCAGGCTCACTGTCAGCAACAGGATGCCCATGCCCCAATACCCCTTTGTTGCAAGCGGCACATCCGTGGACAAGTACAGGGAGATGGCCAGCAAGCCATAGGCGAGGGCGACGCCGGCCCCGTTCAGCATCACGATGAGCGAGTTTTCATTACGGCTATTCATCTTGGTCTCCTATTATTTGTTGGGTTAATTCTTTTTGCCCTGGTCATCTGGATCGGCATCCGTCTGCGATTGCTGTTCCAGACGTCGCAACACACTCGCCGCGGTTGAGCGTGTCCCAGGCCCATAACCGGCATCCTCCATCTGTTCGGCCAGCGACGAATGATCGAGTTCCCCGTCAATGTCGCGCAATATCTCGGCTTGCTCGAACGGGTCATCCTTTTGCATCACACGGTTGATCAGCGCCTCGGCCTCTTCGATCGGGCTGTCCCCGCCCAGATGCCGGTTCAGCCGCTTTTGCAGACCCTGCTCGCGCCGGATCGCCCGCGCCGTTACCGCGCCTTGTTTAAGGTCGATGATGCGACGGTTTGCAGTTTCGACCGTTTGCCGCAGTTGCACGATGCGCGTGTCCAAACGTGTCAGCGTCTGTTGCCGCAGAGTCGTTTCGTTTTCCAGATCAGCGATGGCCTGCGCCGCCGTGCGCGCCATGTCCTCGCGCCCGTCCGCCAGCGCAAGAGCGGCGCGATCAGTCAGGTCTCGCATGCGGGTCTGCAAGCTGTCAGCCTGGCGCTGCTCGCTGCGCTGGCGCTGGATCATGCTGGCCAATGTCAGCTTGGCCGCTTTCAGATTCTGCTCCGCCTCGCGGATTTTCTGGTAAATCAATTCGATGGAATAAGCGTCGCGCAGGCGATCCTCGGCGCGGGCATTAGCGCCATTGAACAAGGTTTTCAAAGTACCAAACATAGGTTCCTCCAAGAAATGAACATCGTTCACAAACTTGACGTACCAATACTTTGAACAATGTTCAATAGTTCTGTGAACGTCGTTCAGGAAACTATTTGTTTCCGATTTGGAAAAGAACTCTCGCAATCATACGCTCGACCTGCTCGCTCGGAACACCCGAGATCCGGTTTTCGAGGCCCAGTATTACGATCCCATGCACCGAGGAAAACAAGGCGCGGGTCATCAGATGCAAGTCCTCTCGCGTATCATTCGGAAACAGCTTCGACACCGGGTCAGCAATATATGCAAAAAGGTCGTTCAAGGCCTGGCGATACCAGTCTGGCACCATACCATCATCGACCATCTTCAGATCGAACAGGGCGCGCCAAAGGTTCGTATTGGCCTCGGCAAACCTAAGATAGGCCGTACTCATGACGATCAGGTGCTGGACCGGTTCTTCGCTACCGTCGAACGATCCGGCAACGGCCTGCCCCAGACGCTGAAAGGTCCGTCCGTTCACCGCAATGATGATCGCGTTGAGATCGTCAAAGACATTGTAGATCGCCCCCAGCGCACAGCCCGCATCTTTGGCAAGATCGCGGGCGCGCAGCTCCGCCACCCCATCGCGAGCAATCCGGGTTTCCGCTGCCACGACAAGTTTTTCACGCAATTCCGCCCTGCGGGCCTGAGATTTCGATACCATGCCGATCCCTTCCATGAACCTCGTTCACAATACGAGACCCGAGAGGAAACGAAAAGATCAGATCACCCCTGCCACCACAGGAACGCGCCGATCAGCGCGGCCAATAAAAGCAGGTTGAACGCCAGGCTGCCGAGAATGCTCAAAAACCGCCCCCAACGGCGGTCGGCCAGATCAATTGCGTGCAGATGCGTCTGCACCTCATGGGCCGCCGCCGTCAGCGACGGGGTGTCCAGCGTCAGGCGCAGCTTTGGATGACTCGCCATCGGCTCGGCCCGCGCCAGAACCATCGCCTGCCCATAGACCCGGCGCGGCAGCCGGTGTCTGGCGCGTTTCAACGAGGCGGCAAGCGTTTTGCCCCGCACGCCAAGCTTGCTGCGCAGCAGTCCGATCGTCTCGGCAATCTGGTCCTGAACTTGTTTGCCGTGGCTCACCTGCGCATCCTCCTGACGGGCAAACATATCCTCGCGCCACGGCAGTCTCAATGGGGCTGGCCGTTTTGAAAAAGCGCCTGTATCACCGTGACATGTTGAACACGATCATTCATGGCACACCTACCGCCCTGCCCCCGCTGGTGATTGCGCACGGCCTTTACGGCTCGGCCCGCAACTGGGGGGTCATCGCCAAACGTCTGTCCGATGAACGACAGGTCATCGCGGTTGACATGCGCAACCATGCCCACAGCCCCTGGTCGGACGTGCATGACTATCCCGCGATGGCAGGCGATCTGGCCAAGGTCATCGACCACCTCGGCGGCACGGCGGATGTTGTCGGTCATTCGATGGGCGGCAAGGCAGCGATGACTCTGGCCCTGCAGCACGGCGATCTGGTGCGCAAGCTGGTTGTCGCCGACATCGCGCCCGTGGCCTACGGCCACAGCCAGATGCCCTTTATCGAGGCGATGCGCGGTGTCGACATGTCCACGGTCGAGCGCCGCTTGGATGTCGAGGATCAGCTTGCCGTGCTTGGGGTCGACAAGGCGCTGCAAAGCTTCTTCACCCAGTCGCTGGACCTCAACGAAAAGCGGTGGCGGCTGAACCTTGATGGCCTGGCCGCCGAGATGCCCAAGATAATGGGTTTTCCCGACATCGACGCCACATGGGACGGCCCCACGCTGTTTCTGTCTGGGGCCGCCTCGGACTATGTCAAACCCGAGCATCGCGACCTGATCCGCTCGCTGTTTCCGCGTGCACGCTTTGCCAAAATCCCCGAGGCGGGTCATTGGCTGCATGCGGAACGGCCCCGCGAATTCGAGGCCGCAACACGGGCTTTCCTGAACGCGTAACCCTGGTTCAGCCCTGATACAGCCGCCGCGCCACCAGCCACGACACCGGCGCGGCCGCGGCAAAACCCACGGCCGCTGCCGACAAAATTGCCCCCAGCGACACCAGTCCTGCGGACAGGACGGCGATTACCGCCGACCCGGCCAAAGCCGTTGAAATCAGGGAATAAAGAAGTGCTGCAAGCCGTATCATGGCCGATTCGTCCTTTGTTGTCCGTTCCGCCACTTCATGCATCTTTTGGAATGTGATGAGCTTTGACCTGGATCAGCTTGCCTACATTCCCGGATCGACCGGCTCGATCACGTCGCCCCCGCCTTGCCGCCAATCGTTCAGCCCGCCCAGGTTATAAACCTCGGCATAGCCCATTTCCTTTAGCAGCTTGCCCGCAAGCGCCGCGCGCCCTCCAGAGGCGCAATGCAGCACGATCACCCGGTCCTTTTGCATTTCAGGGTCATGATACGGCGTCTCTGGATCGGCGCGGAATTCCAGCATACCGCGCGGGATATGGTGCGAACCCGCCGCCCGCCCGGTGCGTTCCAGTTCCGGCGCGTCGCGAATATCCAGCAGCAACGCGCCCTCTTCCATCAGCTGTTTTGCCTTGGCCGCATCAATCCGTTCGATGACCGCATTTGCAGCCTGCATCATGTCTTTGACCGTCAGTGCCATCCGTTTCCTCCCTGAAACCTTTGTTGGGTATGTACATGCGAATTTTCGAAGATGTAGGTGCCGGATGCAATTCGAAAACGTTCGCTTTCAACAGAACCAGGTCTTTCACCTGCACAATTGGCGGAACTCACAATGCATTTGGCAGGAAATCAAAAGGCCGCACCCTCCGGGCTCCTATCTTTCTCTTGTCCACTCACGGACCGGTCGGGGCGAGGCGGAAACGCCGATGACCCCCGGCCACCCCGCTCCGGTCTGCCCGGATCAATCGCCTTTCACCAAAGACGCCTTTTCCCGAAACGCGCTTGGCGATTCTCCCGTCCACCGCCTGAACGCAGTGGAAAACGCCGCCTGATCCGCATAGCCGAGCGCAAAGGAAACTTCCGACAGGTTCATGCCGGCCTTGATGAAGGTCTGCGCCAGATCGCATCGCAGGTCATCCACGATGGCGCGGAAATTCGCGCCTTCTTCCTGTAACCGGCGGGTAAAGGTGCGCGGGCTCATACCCAGATTGGCGGCGGCCTCTTCCGCCGGGATGACCCGTCCGGGCAGCGAGGCGGTGATCAGCCCCTCGACCCGCGCCCTCAGCGGCTGTTTCGGCACCGCCCGCTCCGCCAACAGCCGATTGCCATACTCGACCAGATGGTCGCGCAGGCTGGCGTCATAGGTCGGAATGGGCAGGTCCAGGCTGGAATGCGACAACAGGATCTCGGTCTTTTCCGCCCCGAACACTACAGGGAATCCCCCAACCTTCTGAAAGATTTGCGCAGCCTTCCCAACCTGATGCTGCAACCGCATCTCGATCGGGAAGAACCCGGATTGCGTGACCGACCGCATCCGCGCGACCGCGGCAAACATCAATGTCTCGGTTCGGCGGTGATAGCGGGTATATCCCGCATCCTTCCAGTCCGCTTCGAGCGAGGCGACATTTCCCGAAATCCGCAGGCTGAACGCAATGGCGGGATCGATGATGTCGTGAAAGCGCGACGTGTAGTCAATCGCCTCCCGCAGGTTCCGCGAGTATTTGCTGATATATGCGTTCAGGCCGGACGCATCCCTCAACGCAAGCCCGGCCTTGGCGCCAAAGGAAATGTCTTTCATCTGATCGCAGGCGGCCCGGACAAAACCGGCCTCGTTACGGATGTCACAGACCTCGGCCGGCGGGTCGATATCGGCGGTCGTCAGCCCGCTTTGTTTCATAATACCGGCGATATCTTCCGGCGTTGCACCGGACGTTTTCAAAAACGAGATCAAATGCCGGATACGGGCGATTGGCACGTCCATGAATCTGCCCCTAATGAACCTGAATGAACATCACCAGCATATGGTCAACTGGCCAATTAAACAAAGAACCAATCACGCCGTCGCCCAGGATCACTCCGGCAAACCTGCCCGGTGCAGATCCTCGGTCATCATCGCCAGGTAGTCCGGCGCAAAGCCGCTCCAGCAACGATGGAAGCGGCTGATTGAAAAATCCGGCCTCCAGCTCAACAGCTCCTGGATGACTTCATTTGCCTCCGAAATCCGGTCCTGGCGCGCCAGGACAACACTCATGACGATGGGCCCAACCGGCCCGGCCATTTGACTGTGACACGCCGACCTTGCCAGAACCTCAGCCTCGCTGATCTCTCCGGTAGCGTATCGGCACAACGCCTTGAGGCATCTCTTGACGTCAAGAAACGGCCCCTTTGGACTTAGTCGAATTGAGGTCTCAAGAATTGGCATGGCAGCCTCGGCCTGCCCGCCCCAGAAATATGCAACCGCCAGACAGAGATGCGCCACAGTTGAACTCGGATTCAACGAAACGGCCAGTTCGGCCTGATCCACTGCTCTTTGGTGCTTACCCTCGAACGCCAAAACGCGGCTCAGCGCAACCTTCGCCATGCTGCTTCGGTCGTCCAGGGATACGGCGAGGCTCGCCTGTCGGCGGGCTCTCTCCAAAACCTCTTCCGGTTTCTCGGTTTCACAGAATGTGATGCGGCGACAATCGAAAAAAGACAACAACGCATGGGCCTCGCCGAATTGGGGGGCAGTTTCCACCAGACTTCCGAGCAGAGTTTGCGCAGTTTGCGTATGCTCTTCAGAAAACTTGTGAAAATGCCACATCGCGCGTTGAAAACCGTGCCAAAGACTCAGCGAGCCTTCAAAAATACTGGCGCGTTCGCGCTCCACGACCTTCAGCCGTGAATCGACATTCATCGCAATTGCCTGGGCGATTTCCTCCTGCAAATCGAATATGTCCTGCACATCCCGGTCAAACCGCTCTGCCCACAGGTGATGGCTGGTTCTGGCGTCGATCAGTTGGACAGAGATTCGCGCCCGCGCCTCGGCTCGTCGTACGCTGCCTTCGACAATGTAGTCGACCCCCAGTTCGCGCCCGATCCGCTTTACATCTACTGGCTGCCCCTTGTAGGCAAAGGATGATCCCCGCGAAATCACCATCAACCAATCCACGCTCGACAGACAGGTCAGCAGTTCCTGGCTGAACCCATCCGAGAAATATTCCTGTTCAGGATCACCACTCAGGTTGTCAAAGGCCAGCACAGCAACCGCCGGCCTGTCCTCCGGCAAAACACGGGTGGGGTCCGAAACCCGGAACCGCCCGTCACTGCTGCTTTTGACCGGCATGCCGCCGTCGGCCCCACCTCCTGCCATCTCGGTAATTTCGAACAGCGGCCCGTGTTTGGGCCAATCCAGCCCCGAAAGCACCACATAATCCTTGAGGTTGGCCGCCGCGTACAGAAACGCCATCTTTCGGGATTTGTCCGAAAGCGGTTTGTTGACAAAATTCAGGCCCACCGCGACCCGCGCCAGCATGTATTGCTTTTCCATATAGGACAGCCTGCTCGACTGATTGCGGTCCACCCACTCCATCACGTTCCGACGCAGTGTCTCGATCAATTGAATGAGGCCCAGATCATCGCCTTTCAGCTTCACCTCGGGCCCGGCATGGTCAAACACGCTCAGATGCCCCATCAGCGCACTCCAGCTTTCCGCGTCCGCCCTTTCCCGCGCCAGCAGAAGGTGGCTGAGTTCGAAATAAGCGTGGTCGTAAAACAGGAACTGCTTGTCCTGATAAAGCGCCAGATCGATCAGATAATAGTTCAGGCGCGCAGACCCCGACCCGCCAAGCAACACGTTGTACCCGTGCAGATCGCCGTGGGTGTTGCCAATAACCGCGCGCAGTTTCTGATCCGCCGCCCCTCCCGACGCACCCGCCACCAGGTTCAGCGGGTTCGGGTACCAGCGACCATCGAAAATCAGGCTTTGGTCCTCCGCACAAAGCCCGCATTCACTCTGCACAAATTGGAAAATCCGGCCCTGAACCGGGTCCAGCCGATAATTCAACCACCCTCTGAGGATGTCTCCGACCGACACCAGCCCAGCCGCCAGGTGACAGTCGCGGTTCCAGTCCTCAAGCAATCCGGACGACAGCAGGTTCACCGCCTCTACCTGTTCGTCATGCGCACATTCGGCCCAGGGCTTGGCATATTCCAGCCCCCGCCCGGCAATCGACGACAGGATTGCAATCCGGTCATCGACAGCGCTTGTTTTCAGCAGTTCTGGCAGATGCGCACGGGCAAATTCGGGGGCGACCCTGAACGCGATATCGTGCCGCTCCGCCTCCGACAGTTCGTTCCAGGCCGGGTCGGGCGCGCGGTCGAATTTAAGGATCGCCTGCCCGCTGAAATCGGTGCAATGGACATCGGCGGCATAAACATAGGCCCCCGACTTTCCGCTCAGCTTGTGATGCAGATACATGTCATCGCTGAACCCCCATTGCTCCTGCAGCACCGGGCGAAGGTCCTGATACCCCTCTGGCCAGGGCAACCCGATGTGGTCGCCTCCGGGGGTATCCATCTTCGCTGGTTTTCCCGCGTTCTGCACCTTCGCCTCCCCCACGTCGGTCGCGAATAGTTCAGCAATGCACAAAGCTTAGCAGGCAAACCCCGCATCGCACAGCCCGCATTGCTGCAGACGCCTGATTCAGATCGGAATAGAAACGTGGTGCGGGCGGTGGGCATTGAAAATCAATATCCAGAGATTCTATTGAATCTCAAATACTGCGCATCCAACTGATATGTATTGGAATTTTTGGTTTCCGTTGTCTCATTTGATCTCGACGAGTGGCAATGCCTGTTATACCTAGGCGCCGCCCCGGAAAAGAGAAAACCCCCACGGTGTGAACTTGAACGGCAGATGGAAGTGTTCCTCGACGCGCTCGATGCCAAAGCGAAACACCGCGATTTCGAGAAACGAAGGGTTCGAAATGATGCGGCCAGCTTGCCGATAATAGTCTCCGACCTCAAATTCGACCTCGTAGAGCCCTGACTGCACGTCTTGGCCCTCGCTGACCGGATGGTGCAGCAGCCCGTCCGCGCCACACACCCCGGACGCGATTTCCGTTCTCGCAGGTCGTAGGTGCCACAGCCGAACCGCCAGTCCGGCAGCGGGTATGCCATCCGCAACATCCACTGCATGAATTGAAATTCCTCCGGCAACCGGATCGGTTGGATGGGACTGATGCGTCACGACACTCTTCTCCTTCTTTGCGGAACTCCAAGCAGTGAGCTACCCCCTGAATTTCGGACACTGACGTAAGCTACGATTTGTTGTCTGCTGATCTTCGACGAAAAGGAGATCAGAGATGTCGAAACGGAAGAACCACTCGCCCGAGT
>NZ_JBXWRJ010000043.1:0-7444 GCF_059612845.1 Ruegeria sp. YKSE079
GGAGCGCAGCGAATGGTGGCGCGCTTTGAAACCCAGCCCTCAAAAAACCGAGCCGCAAAAACAACCGTGGAGATGAAAGATCTGGTTTAGAGCGCGCCCGACCAAGCGCCTTATTCGGGGAACAGGGCGGCGCCTTCCTGGCACTCGGCGTTCTCGACGGCGTATCTCAGCTGATCGACTTGCCGGATGTAGATCATGCGCTTTTCGATATGAACGATGTCCTGCCGGACCAGAGATTGCAGCACTTCGTTAACCGTTTGCCGCGTGCAATTGACCATATCGGCGATTTCTTGGTGAGAAATTCGCGCCTGAAGGGCCACCGACCCATCGGGTGTCCGCACGCCACATGTTTCGGCCAGGCGCAGGACGACACGTCCCACGCGCAGACTGGCCCTTTGCTTGACCTCGGCCAACGAGTCGCAGGCCAGGCGCAGCCGGGCGCTTAAGAAAGTGATGACGTTCAACCCCAGCTGGGGGTGATCGCGGATGAGCTTTTCAAAGCGCCTGCGTGACAGGATCAAAACATCCGAAGGCTCCAGCGCCTTTGCATAGACGCTCTGACAATCAGCGCCGGATATGCCACCGGCCCCGAACAGGTCTCCTGGGGCGCAGAACCAGAATGTCGTCGTTTGGCCAGTTGGCGCAATATGCTCGATCTTGGCCAAGCCCGAATCCAAAAAGAACACGCAATCCGCGGCATCGTCGGCAAAGCAGATCGTCTCACCGCGTCCGAAGTGGCTCCGGACGGCCTCGGTGCGCGTGCGAATCCTGACAGAAGGGTCGACATTCTCGAACAGATCGACCCTGCGCCAGTACCACGGCGTTTCATCAAGCGGCGCGCCCCAAGGCGCGGGCGACGGAGACAGGTGGCGCATTTCAGGACAGCCGATCAGTTCACCGATTTAAAGAATCTCGGAAATCATGACGAAATGTCGCAATCGTTTCAAGGCTGGAGTCCAAAAAATTGGCGAAATGCCGGGAGTGGCAGCAAGTGTCGGGGCGCCGACAGACAGCGGACGCCAAGCTGTCAAGATCGCTCCAATTCGGAAGGAAGACAGAAAAGGCGTCAGAAAATGACCACTGCCAAACGCAAACGAGTTACCTTGAATTCACTGCGCGAGAAGAAGCGCAAGGGAGAACGGATCACGTCTATCGGTGTCTACGATTCTCCGCTCGCGGCCATTGCCGACAATGTTGGCTTCGATCTGCTGGTGATTGGTAACGCTGGGCCGATGTCGCTCTTTGGGCACCCCGATCCGACGACTGTCAAATTCGAAGAGCACCTTTACATGAGCCAGGCTGTCAGCCGGGTGACCAAATACGGCATCATTGTCGCGCATATGCCCTACATGACCTATCACGTGTCGAAGGAAGATGCTGTGCGCAATGCCGGGCGGCTGATCTCCGAGGGCGGCGCGCATGCCGTCAAATGTGAAGGCAATCGGTTCACCGCTGAATATGTCGCCGAGATTGTCCGCGCTGGTGTGCCGGTCATGGGCCATATCGGCATGCAGGCCTCGCGCCGGGTCGAACAAAGCGGTTTCGGTGTCAAGGGCCGCAAATTCGAGGATGCGCGCGAGATTATCGAGAGCGCGGATGCCTTTGTGGATGCAGGGGTCTTTGCGTTCATCCTGGAGCAAGTCCCGGCGGAACTGGCCGAATTCCTGGCAAAGCGCTATGACGTACCAGTGGTCACACTGGGCGGCGGAACCAAGGCCGATGGTGTCTATCATATTGCTGGCGACGTAGTGGGGTACAGCGCGTTCCCGATGCCCAAGAACCGCCGTAGCTTCACCAATGTCCAGCCGCTTCTGGAAGAAGGCATAACGAAGTACAAAGACGCGGTTTTGGATGGGTCCTATCCGCTGGAAGATGATTCCTTTGCGATGAACGACGGCGAATATCAAAAGCTGTTGGCCCACTATGTCGACGGAAAGACGGTGGCCTCCGCCTAGGGCGGGCCGCTCGGCCACATCGCGTCAACCCCAAGCCGCACAAACAACTCTATCAACAGGGCAAGGCGGGCGCATTTGGTGGCAACGACACTCTGACATTCACGTTTTCATAGGGAGGAGAAACTCATGAAGACACTTTTAGCAGTGGCGCTTACGGGGGCCGGTCTGACCACAGCGGCCGCTCTGGCTGCGGAGGAGGCACAAACATCCTACGCTGAAATCGTCGCCAAGCGCGAGCAGGTGCAGGGCGAGCCCATCCACATCGATTCCAACTACTGGCTGGCTTGGACGGGCGCATGGGACACCGTGATCATGAAAGAAACCCGCGCCTGGGAGCATTGGTTGCCCGAAGGCAGCTCGGTGTCGTGGAAGCGCAACCTCCAGGGCCCACCAGTGATCACCGATCTATTGGCGGGCAAACAGCAGATCGGCTATATCGGCGACAACCCCGCCATCGTGTCGACCACCAAGCGCGAGATCGCGCCGGTCAATCTGGTTGCCGTCAACACCACGACGCCGGGCCGGATGTGCGGGCATTTCATCATCAGCGCTGACGCGCCCGACTTCGCGTCCTTCAAGGAAGCGGCGCAATGGCTGGACGGCAAAACAGTCGGCGTACCGCGCGGCAGCTGTGCCGACCGTCTGGGCCAGGCGATCTTGCAGACCGAGGGCGTCGACGTGACGTGGCAGCAAATGCAGGCCGAGGTGATCGTGACCAGCCTGCAAGCCGGCAAGATAGACGCGGCAGCGGTATACGAGCCCCATTCATCCAAGGCGGTCTATGATGGCTTTGCCAAATACGCCATCGCGCCGGCGCCCTACGGTGAAGCCGACGCCGACGCGATCGTTATGCGTGAAGATTTCATCCAAGAGCATCGCGACATCGCCAAGGCCTGGCTGAAAGCGAATATCGAAGCGTTGTTCTTTATGCGCGAAGAGCCTCTGCAGGTCATCGATTACGTCAAGAACGAGCTTCCTGGATATTCCAAAGAAGTTCTTTGGAACGCGATCTACGGCAATTTGCCTGCGGAAACCGGCGCGGGTGAGATCGTTATGACCGGGCAGATGGCGCTGACGGATGAAATGCGGGATATGCTGCAGCGCGGCTATGACTTCCTGCACGAAATCAACGTCGTGGTTGAACCTGCTTTTGCGGAAGGGGCCATCCAAGACGACCTAATCAACGAAGTCTTCGATGAATTAGGTTTGGACCCGAGCAAGCCGCTCTTTGTTGTGAAAGAAGGCGATCTGGGGGCGAACCCTTATTCTGGCGACGAGCTTGCCCAGAACTGATCCCCCTTCTTTTGTCAGAGCGCCTTCGGGCGCTCTGCTCTGACATATCATGGAAAAAACAATGAGTGTTTCACAACTTGCACCAGCCAAGGATTCGGTGCGCTACAAACAGACAGGGCCGGGTGTTGGTAGCGTAGGGACAGATGCACGCGAGGCGGCGTTGCTTGCAGCCTTCGCAGAGGGTCATCACGGGCATTCCAGCCGGTTACAAAGGCTTATCCGCAATCAGACCACGCAATTCGGCATCATTGGCTTTGTCGCGTTTCTGTTGGTCTGGCACCTGACAACCGATGTCTTCACGCTGCCGCGGTTCAACTTTCTGCCTGCGCCGATTGACATCTTCTCAGACTGGGTCAGCACGGATCCAAAATACGGTGTCTCATTGTTCACACCGATCTACTATGAGCACATTTTTGTCAGCGTGCGCCGGGTTCTGCTGTCTTTCTTTATCGCCGTGGCGGCGGGTGTTCCTTTGGGCATCTTGCTGGGCTGGAGCCGGACGTTTTACAACTTTGTGTTTCCCATCGTCGAGCTGCTGCGCCCGATCCCGCCCTTGGCCTGGGTGCCCTTCGCAGTGCTCTTGTTGCCGGGGGTCGAGTCCTCGGTCGTCTTTGTCACTTTGCTTGCGGCCTTTTTCGCCACGGTTCTGAATACGGTGCTTGGCGTGTGGTCGATCGGGGAAGACTATTTCCGGGCGGCGCATTGTCTGGGCTATCGGCGCGTCGATGTGTTGATGCGCATCATTGTTCCAGGCGCCATGCCTTTTGTGTTCACCGGGCTGCAAATCGCCATGGGCGTGTCCTGGTTCTCATTGGTGGGCGGCGAGATGATTGCCGGTCGGTCTGGCCTCGGCTTTCTGATCTTTGACGCCTACATGCAGGTCGCCTTGCCCAACATTGTCATCGGCATGATCACGCTGGGCATCCTCGGCTATCTCTCAAGCGCGGGCATTCGATATGTCGGCAAACGCCTTATGGCTTGGCAAGAAAAGGGGAGAGCGGGACAGTGAGTGCACAGCTTTCTGGATCATCACTTGTTTGGGCGCGCTGGTCTCGCAGACTGACCTCGCCCGTGTTTTGGCAAGGCCTGATGGGCGTCTTCACCTTCTTCGCGGTCTGGCAAATTTCCCGGTGGATCGGATGGCTGACGGTGATCCCGTCGCCGATCGAGCTGGCCGCCGGGGTGCCCGAGGAAATCGCGCGCCAGGGCTATTGGCAGAACTGGGTCGACAGCAGCCGCAGGGTCTTTTCCGGCTTTGCCATCGCCGCCGTCTTGGCAATCCTGCTCGGCGTCGCCATGGGGATGAGCGAGCGGTTCCGCGCCTTGACCTTTCCTCTCTTTGAGATAATGCGGCCGATCCCGCCCTTGGCCTGGCTTCCCCTGGCGATCCTGTTTTGGCCCAGCTCGGAAACGACGATGATCTCTTTGACCTTCGTGGGCGCATTTTTCCCGATCTTGCTGAACATTCTGGTGGGCATCGACAAGATCGACCCAAGATACAAGCAGGCGGCTTTGTCGCTCGGGTCCAGCCGTGGGGCGATGTTTCGACGGGTGATGCTGCCAGGCGCGCTGCCCTCGCTGTTTACGGGGCTGAGCATCGCCATCGGGATCACCTGGGAGGTCGTGATCGCTGCTGAAATGGCATCGGGGACAAACGGGCTTGGGTACATGACCTGGGACAGCTACATGACCCATTCCATGGTCGGGATCGTTTTGGGGATGTTGAGCATCGGTATCGCGGGCATGGCGTCCAGCTGGGTCATGCGCAAAATCGGTGACAATGCCACACCTTGGCGCCGGAACTGAGGAGGCAGACCATGATGACATTTGAAGAACGTTTTGCGGTTTTGCGAAAAAACCGCCATCTCGGACGGGCGCCAGAAGGGGTCTTGACCGCGCTGGCCGAAAAGTCCGAAGAGATCGACTTTGCCAAAGGGACAGAGATCTTCAACCGCAAGGATCCCTCGGACAAGTGCTATATCCTGGTCTCTGGCCATGTCTCGCACCCCGAGGTTCAAGCGGCAGAAGAGCAGTATTCCATCGCCCGCGAGACAGCGACGCAGAGCCAATTGTTTGGATGGGGCGCCGCTGTCGAAGGGCTGCCGTCGCGGATCATTTCTGCGCGCTGCGATGTGCCGACAAAGGTGCTGGCCTTTGATGGGCTCTGGTTCCAGAACCTTTGCCGTGAACATGGCGAGCAGGGCCTGCGTGCGCTGCAGGATCTTGTGCGCAGTTATGCCGGGCACGAACGCCGCATTGGCGGGCGGCGCGGATGGTTGTCGATCCGCAATGCGCAAAAGGTCTATGATCCTTTGGGCAAGGCCGTGGTCGCGGTGGACGATTGCTCTATCGAAATCCGCCCGGGTGAATTTTGCGCGATTGTCGGGCCGTCGGGCTGCGGGAAATCCACGCTCCTCAATGCGGTCGCCGGGTTTGACAACCTGACCGGAGGCGAGATCTATCTGGATGGCGAATGCATCAACTCCACTGCCATCCAGCCGCGTCCAGGCCCCGACCGTATCGTCGTCTTTCAACACGGCGCCTTGTTTCCCTGGGCCACCGTTTTGGAAAACATGATCCGGGGGCCCATCGTTCAGGGTAAAATGTCGACGGAACAGGCGGTGACCCGGGCGCGGGAATTGCTTGCCCAGGTTGGCCTCGGCGGCGTCGAGGACAAATATCCGGCGGGCATGTCCTCGGGCATGTGCCGGCGCGTCGAAATCGTTCGCGCTTTGATGAATGATCCCCGGGCGATCCTCTTGGACGAGCCGTTTCGGGGGCTGGATGCCTTGACCAAGACCGTGGTGCACAATGCGCTTTTGGAGATGTACGAGATGGACCGCAAGACGGTTCTCTTTATCACGCACGATCTGGAAGAGGCGATCTATCTGGCCGACAGGGTCCTGGTCATGACAACCAGGCCGGGCAGTATCAAGCAAACCATCTTTGTCGATCTGCCCCGACCGCGCCCGACCGAGCTGCTCGGTAAGGAAGAGTTCCTGCAGCTCAAGGATGAAGCAATCGCGGCCGTGCACGAAGAGGCCGTGAAGGCCTTCGAAGCCGGCGAACGGGAGATGGCATAATGGCACAGACAGCAAACACCGCCGAAGGGCATTGCGCGGTCAACGCGGTTGGAAAGGTCTTCGGCACCTCATCGGAAGGCGCAGAGATTGTCCTAAAGGACTGCACCTTCGATGTGCCTGCGGGCAGTTTGACGGTGCTCTTAGGGCCCTCCGGCTGCGGCAAGAGCACTTTGGTGCAGCTCATTGCGGGCTATGCCAATCCGACGCTTGGCTCTGTCACACTAGATGGGACCCCCGTCACCGGGCCAAACACCGACCGCATCGTCGTCTTTCAGGAAACGGCGCTCTTTCCGTGGATGACCTTGCTCGACAATGTGGCTTACGGTCCGATCCAAATGGGCGTACCGCGCCGCGAGGCCGAGTCCGAAGCCAAAGCCTTGCTGCAGGATGTCGGGCTGATTGCCTTCGCTGACCGCTTTCCGTCGCAGATTTCTGGGGGAATGCAGCGCCGGGCCGAAGTGGCCAGAGCGTTGATCGCGCGGCCGAAGCTGATGCTGCTTGATGAACCTTTTCGGGGGCTTGACCACATGTCGCGTGGTTTGATGCAGGAATACTATCTCAAATTGTTTGACCGGCACCATACGACGACGCTGTTTGTGACCTCGGAGATTGACGAGGCTATCTTCCTCGCGGATCGATTGGTGGTGCTCAGCTACAAGCCGACAGTGGTGCAAACGGTGATCGATGTGCCACTGGAGCGGCCGCGCGACTTCCAGATGCTCACCTCGGCGACCTATGGGCAAATCAAGGAGCAAGCCTTGGATCTTCTCTATAACGAAGCCCTGAAAGCGTTCGAGACGCCATCGGCGGCGTAGGCCGCCGCGTCCATCACCCAGACGTCAAACGAAGACACGCGCCGGATGATCGCATCCGGCGCGAACAAGAGGAGTGTGTCCAATGTACAGTGTCCGGCTGTTCGCCATCCGACATTCACGGATGTTCAAACGGGTCTATGACCTGTTCGAACACGCGCTTGTCGCGCTTGACCCAGTGTTTCGGGCGATCGGTTATGACCGGCTCGAGCGTCCGGTGGCCGTGGTCGAACGCGCCGCCAAAGGGCTGCTGTTCGACTGCAAGATGTGTGGGCAATGCGCGTTGTCCTCAACTGGCATG
>NZ_JBXWRJ010000044.1:0-5731 GCF_059612845.1 Ruegeria sp. YKSE079
TTTGGTTGCGGGAGCAGGATTTGAACCTGCGACCTTCAGGTTATGAGCCTGACGAGCTACCTGGCTGCTCCATCCCGCGCCGGTTTGTTGGCCTTTTGGTTTTTGCCTTGAGGCCGATGTTTGGCCGTTTGCCTTTTGGGCTGTTTGCCGGCCTTGCATGTGTTTTGATCGTTTTGAGAGGATTGTGGGGATTTTACTAGGTTTGGCGGTGACCTACTCTCCCGGGGCTTGAGCCCAAGTACCATTGGCGCGGCGGCACTTAACTTCCGGGTTCGGAATGGGACCGGGTGTTTTGCTCGCGCTATGACCACCAAACCGAGGAAAATCCCCGTCGCTCTTTTTGCTTTGCAAAAAGGCGACGCGCGGGAGGCAGCGTATTCGCTTGCGAATGCGCGTTCCCGCACGGTTGTTGTATCAATCAACACCGTGCGATCCGCTTATGCGGATTGTCACGTCATTGTCCAACTCAAGGTGTGTATGTTTTTGGCTTTTTGATTTCGCCTACCGCTTCGCTACTTGAGGCGGTGGGTGTCTTTCCATTACTGGATCAAATCAAGCCTATCGGGCGATTAGTACCGGTCAACTGAACGCATTGCTGCGCTTACATCTCCGGCCTATTGACGTGGTGGTCTTCCACGGCCCTCAGGGAGACCTTGTTTTGAGGGGGGCTTCCCGCTTAGATGCCTTCAGCGGTTATCCTGTCCGATCATAGCTACCCTGCACTGCCGTTGGCACGACAACAGGTCCACCAGTGGATCGTTCACCCCGGTCCTCTCGTACTAGGGGCAACTCCTCTCAAGTCTCCTACACCCACGGCAGATAGGGACCGAACTGTCTCACGACGTTCTAAACCCAGCTCACGTACCTCTTTAAACGGCGAACAGCCGTACCCTTGGGACCTGCTCCAGCCCCAGGATGAGATGAGCCGACATCGAGGTGCCAAACACTGCCGTCGATATGGACTCTTGGGCAGTATCAGCCTGTTATCCCCGGCGTACCTTTTATCCGTTGAGCGATGGCCCTCCCACTTGGGACCACCGGATCACTATGGCCGACTTTCGTCTCTGCTCGACTTGTCAGTCTCGCAGTCAGGCTGGCTTCTGCCATTGCACTCAACGAGCGATTTCCGACCGCTCTGAGCCAACCTTCGCGCGCCTCCGTTACGCTTTAGGAGGCGACCGCCCCAGTCAAACTACCCGCCACGCAGGGTCCCGGATCCGGATGACGGACCGCGGTTAGACATCAAGAGTGCGAAGGGTGGTATCTCAAGGGAGGCTCCACAGGTACTTGCGTTCCTGCTTCAAAGCCTACCACCTATCCTGCACATCACAATCCTGATGCCAGTGCGAAGCTGTAGTAAAGGTGCACGGGGTCTTTCCGTCTAACCGCGGGAAGCCTGCATCTTGACAGGCAATTCAATTTCGCTGAGTCGATGTTGGAGACAGCGGGGAAGTCGTTACGCCATTCGTGCAGGTCGGAACTTACCCGACAAGGAATTTCGCTACCTTAGGACCGTTATAGTTACGGCCGCCGTTTACCTGGGCTTCAATTCGGAGCTCTCACCCCTCCTTTTAACCTTCAGGCACCGGGCAGGCGTCAGACCCTATACGTCGTCTTGCGACTTCGCAGAGCCCTGTGTTTTTAATAAACAGTCGCCACCCCCTGGTTTGTGCCCCCAGCCCCTAGTTGCCTAGGAACCGGGCCTCCTTCTCGCGAACTTACGGAGGTATTTTGCCGAGTTCCTTCAACATCGTTCTCTCAAGCGCCTTGGTATGCTCTACCAGTCCACCTGTGTCGGTTTAGGGTACGGTCTGATGGAGGGCTATTTCCAGGAACCACTCAGCGGCCCACCCAATCCGATAAGGGTGAACAACAGTCGTGATCCGTCACATCCTCCTGGCACAGGAATATTAACCTGTTTCCCATCGCCTACGCCTTTCGGCCTCGGCTTAGGGGCCGGCTTACCCTGCTCAGATTAGCTTTAAGCAGGAACCCTTGGACTTTCGGCGAGAGTGTCTCTCACACTCTTTGTCGCTACTCATGTCATCATTCTCACTAGTGATCTCTCCACCGGATCGCTCACGCGCCGGCTTCATCGAAAGGACTCTATCCTGCGCTACCGCCTGTTCGGCTACTTGAGCGCGATTTCTCGCGCCAAATGACCGGCGGCAATACAGGATAAGTCCTATGTCACACTACGCTCTGCTACCATGCCTTACGGCATCCTAAGCTTCGGCTCATGGCTTGAGCCCCGTTACATCTTCGCCGCAGGACAACTTGTTTAGACCAGTGAGCTGTTACGCTATCTTTAAAGGATGGCTGCTTCTAAGCCAACCTCCTGGTTGTTTTGGTCGTCCCACCTGCTTTCCCACTTAGCCATGAATTGGGGGCCTTAGCTGTAGGTCAGGGTTGTTTCCCTCTCCACTACGGACGTTAGCATCCGCAGTGTGTCTGCCATCTAGTACTCCCGGGTATTCGGAGTTTGGTTAGGATCAGTAAGCCTGTGGGGCCCCATTACCCATCCAGTGCTCTACCCCCCGGGGTATTCGGATGACGCTCTACCTAAATAGATTTCGCAGAGAACCAGCTATCTCCGAGTTTGATTGGCCTTTCACCCCTAGGCACAGCTCATCCCGATCCTTTTCAACGGATGTGGGTTCGGTCCTCCAGCAAGTGTTACCTTGCCTTCAACCTGGCCATGCCTAGATCACTCGGTTTCGGGTCTGATCCCACGAACTCATGCGCCCTATTAAGACTCGCTTTCGCTGCGCCTACACCTAACGGCTTAAGCTTGCTCGTGAGACCAAGTCGATGACCCATTATACAAAAGGTACGCCGTCACCCCGCAAGGGGGCTCCGACTGATTGTAGGCGTTCGGTTTCAGGTACTGTTTCACTCCCCTCGTCGGGGTGCTTTTCACCTTTCCCTCACGGTACTGGTTCGCTATCGGTCAGCAAGGAGTACTTAGCCTTCGAAGGTGGTCCTCCGATCTTCAGACAGGATTTCACGTGTCCCGCCCTACTTAATACGTCCCATCGAGCTTCGAATACGGGGCTGTCACCCGCTATGGCCCAGTTTCCCAACTGGTTCTTCTCACTCTCAAGGCTCGGCTGGTCCCCGTTCGCTCGCCGCTACTGGGGGAGTATCAATTGATTTCCTTTCCTCCGGGTACTTAGATGTTTCAGTTCCCCGGGTTTGCCTTTATAACCCTATGTATTCAGGTCATAAATACCTGGTCATGCTCATTATTGATCAGCTGTGCCAACAATAACAAACATTCAGGTGGGTTGCCCCATTCAGAAATCCATGGATCAAAGCTTATTCTCAGCTCCCCATGGCTTATCGCAGAGTATCACGTCTTTCATCGCCTCTTGCTGCCAAGGCATTCACCAAACGCCCTTCTCGCGCTTGATTTGATCCAGAAAAAGAAAGACATAACATTTTGCGCTACCGCCTGTTCGGCTACTTGAGCGCACTATATTTGTCCTACCGCCTATTCGGCTACTTGAGGACGTTTAACCGTCCACAACCGAAGTTGCGCCAGAACTCATGTCAATCGAGACCGCCCAGCTGGTAACTAAAGGCGATCGTTCTTCTGAACCAAAAACATACATTTCCCGCCCCCGCCACTTGGACGAGGACAATTGAGCAACCCCATATGGTCTCCCAGCCGTGCAGCTGATCAACGCAGGTCGCTCGGGTTAGTATATTTGACTTGGACAACTCTGTTCTTTTCGGATCGGGATACACAAGACAGGGCCGGCTAGACCCAAACCGTGCCGTCCATCAGACGATGGAACCGACCGAGATCAGCGCCACACTCGGCGCGATCAAACAGTGTTGATTGATTTCTCTCTAAACGATGTCAATTACGGCGACTTTCGAAGAAAGTCTGCCGAGTGCGAGGCAGCGTATTCTCGAAGAGAATGCGCGTTCGCACACCATAGTCTGTTAAGAACAGACATCTCAGCATTCCTAAAAATGCTCAAAAACCTGTTCTCTTTGGATATCAGGACAATCCGGAGACCCGCTCTCATTGCTTTTGCAAGCAAAAGCAACTGCCGCTTACCACCACCTGGCGAGTGTTGTTCGTCATCTTTTTGCTTGCAGCAAAAAGAGACGGTGGTGGGTCGAGGAGGACTTGAACCTCCGACCTCACGCTTATCAGGCGTGCGCTCTAACCACCTGAGCTACCGACCCAGCTGATTTTGCTTCGCAAAATCGGCGTCGCCCGACAGGCTCTTTTCAAAGAAAAGATGCCGAGAGGGCCAGACCCTATAGTGGCTGATTACAAGGGCCGTCATGCTTGGTGGAGCCTAGGAGGATCGAACTCCTGACCTCCTGAATGCAAATCAGGCGCTCTCCCAGCTGAGCTAAGGCCCCTTGCCGGACCTCGCGCCTATTCGCAAGATCCTGATTTTCTGAAGAGATATGAGGACGGCCTGGTCCTTGAGTTTGACCAACTTTGTTTGTTGATCTTCTGCTAAGTGTTTCACGATCAAGAGCGAACTCCATGATGCCAGAAACATCCTTAGAAAGGAGGTGATCCAGCCGCAGGTTCCCCTACGGCTACCTTGTTACGACTTCACCCCAGTCGCTGAGCTCACCGTGGTCCGCTGCCCCCTCGAAAGGTTGGCGCACGGCCTTCGGGTAAACCCAACTCCCATGGTGTGACGGGCGGTGTGTACAAGGCCCGGGAACGTATTCACCGCGTCATGCTGTTACGCGATTACTAGCGATTCCGACTTCATGCCGTCGAGTTGCAGACGACAATCCGAACTGAGATAGCTTTTTGGGATTAACCCATTGTCACTACCATTGTAGCACGTGTGTAGCCCAACCCGTAAGGGCCATGAGGACTTGACGTCATCCACACCTTCCTCCCGCTTATCACGGGCAGTTCCCTTAGAGTGCCCAGCCGAACTGCTGGCAACTAAGGGTGTGGGTTGCGCTCGTTGCCGGACTTAACCGAACATCTCACGACACGAGCTGACGACAGCCATGCAGCACCTGTCACCAGGTCACCGAAGTGAAAGACCCATCTCTGGGCCGGTCCTGGGATGTCAAGGGTTGGTAAGGTTCTGCGCGTTGCTTCGAATTAAACCACATGCTCCACCGCTTGTGCGGGCCCCCGTCAATTCCTTTGAGTTTTAATCTTGCGACCGTACTCCCCAGGCGGAATGCTTAATCCGTTAGGTGTGTCACCGACAAGCATGCTTGCCGACGACTGGCATTCATCGTTTACGGTGTGGACTACCAGGGTATCTAATCCTGTTTGCTCCCCACACTTTCGCACCTCAGCGTCAGTATCGAGCCAGTGAGCCGCCTTCGCCACTGGTGTTCCTCCGAATATCTACGAATTTCACCTCTACACTCGGAATTCCACTCACCTCTCTCGAACTCAAGACTGGGAGTTTTGGAGGCAGTTCCGGGGTTGAGCCCCGGGATTTCACCCCCAACTTTCCAATCCGCCTACGTGCGCTTTACGCCCAGTAATTCCGAACAACGCTAACCCCCTCCGTATTACCGCGGCTGCTGGCACGGAGTTAGCCGGGGTTTCTTTACCTGCTACCGTCATTATCTTCACAGGCGAAAGAGCTTTACGACCCTAGGGCCTTCTTCACTCACGCGGCATGGCTGGATCAGGGTTGCCCCCATTGTCCAAGATTCCCCACTGCTGCCTCCCGTAGGAGTCTGGGCCGTGTCTCAGTCCCAGTGTTGCTGATCATCC
>NZ_JBXWRJ010000045.1:0-4466 GCF_059612845.1 Ruegeria sp. YKSE079
CCACGTCTGCTTGCCGCAGTTGATCAGATTGCGCAGAGGCGGGCGAGAAGCAAAGGCCCCATGACAGCCAAATCTCGCAATTAAGGGCAAAACTCGATGCCGAAAGCGTCGGAGACCGTTCAATTGTCTGGGGTGCAATCTCTGACCGGCCGTGGAAAGCTTCCATTTTTTACTCAAGGCGGAGGGAATCATGCATTGGCGCATCACGGTAGAAGCGGTCGATCTGACCGGTGAGGAGTATCGGCAGGAGTTCCTGTTTGAGAAGGATCTTGATGGCTTGACTGACGGTCGCATCGGCTGTTCGATCGAGGACGGCAAAGAGATCATGCGTGAAATCCAGAAGGCTGTCGTGCAGCGCGAGCTTGATCTCTGGGTACGCTACCGGCGCATCTGTCAGTGCTGTGGTGGTCAGCTGCCAATCAAAGACTACCGGACACGGAAGATACTGACGGTTTTTGGCGCAGTTCCGTTGACCTCTCCTCGCCTGATGATCTGCCAAAGATGCACCCCATGGGCCTGTTTCACGTTCTCTCCAGCCGCGGATCTTTGTCCTGATCGCGCCACGCCCGAACTGATGGAGCTGTCGGCGAGGCTTGGTGCCAAGCTGCCCTACCGCGAGGCATCGGACATACTGTCGACATTCCTCCCCGATCAAATGTCGCGCAAGTTTACCACCCTTCGCCATCGCACGCTTTCGGTTGGAAAGCGCATCGAAGACGCTGAACGCAGTCGGCGCTGGAACGAATTCTTGGCTAAAGAAGACCGCACCCAACTGGAGTTGCAGATGGAGGACGATCCCGCGCGCGAATTCATCTTCACCGTCGACACCGCGCATATCCCCTTGGTGAAGAATTGGGGCGGGCGCACATTTGAGGCGGTTGTCGGTCATTGCGGACGTGGCGGTCGAGGCGACAGCCCTGGACCGCTCTTTGCGTTCGAGGGGACACAGTTGGCTGAGTTGGATGCGACCGCCTCACTGGCTTTGAACGACCAGGGATATATTGGTCGAGGGGAGATTACTGTGATCTCGGACGGCGAAGAATGCCTCAAGCGCCTGACTGGCATGTTGCCGCAGCCGGCCACTCACATTCTCGACTGGTTTCATATTTCAATGAAACTTCAGCCGCTGGCCCAGATAGCACTGACTGTACCCGAGGGCTATGGTCTGTTCGAGCAAGACATCGACCGTATCAAATGGAGACTTTGGAACGGCCAACCAAAGCGTGCTCTGGATCTGATAGCTCTCGTCAGAAAGGCGCTTTCCTCAGAGACAGGTCACTGTTTCTGGGCCCAACGCGCAGACAAGCTCCTGGAGAAACTTAGCACCTATATTAGCCGAAACAGTCAATCAGTCATCAACTACGCTGAACGCCATCGCGCAGGACGACGCATTGCAACATCACCGGCAGAAGCAAGCGTGAACGCGCTCGTAGCCAAACGGTTCGTCAAGAAACAGCAGATGCGATGGTCACGAACCGGCGCGCATTACCTGCTGAAAGTGCGCGCTGCAATGCTGAACGGTGATCTCCCGGATCGAACCCGATACGTCCCGCCTGAAACCGAAGGATCGCCCTATGTGGCAAGCCTGCTGAACCCAAAACCGCCACTCCTTAAAGCGGCATGACCCCAACATTTTGAACGGTCCCAAAGCGTCGCGTCTCAGATTTAAAGGCAACGCGACACCTGGCTCGCCGACACCATCGCCCGCATCCCCGACTTCAAGATCACCCGCGTGAACGACCTGCTGCCTTGGCGCTTCATTGGAAGTGCTCCGACAACAGGGGCTGCCTATGAAGTTTGACTACGTACCGGCTGTCAGAAAGGATCGCAGCTTCGTCATCCATGCTCATCACACAGCGTATCGCAATATTAGCGAGACGATGTTTGGCTGGAATGAAGCAGAGCAAGACAAATTTGCCGCCAAGGCATTCGATCAGGGTGGCATCAAAAATCATCTGGTCACACCACCAGAGAGTGGGTGTCGTCGGATGGGAGCAATACCCGGATCACGTCTGGCTGAAAGAATTGTTCATCTTGCCATCAGAACAATCCAGGGGCGTCGGAAGCGCAGTCACAAGACACATCAGGAGCATCGCTGAAGAACGCAAGATCGCGGTCAAGCTGCAAACATTGAAAGCAAACAAGCGAGCCAGGGCGCTGTATGAGCGACATGGCTTCACAGTCTCCGAAGAAACAGACATTCATTGGGAAATGGTTTGCCAGTAGCACAACAGCGCCGTCACCGGACGGTGACTGCTTTGGGCCCCTCTGCGCGGGAGGTTTGAGCCACCCGCGCCAAGGTTAGGACTGCGTACCTGGGCCACTCCATCATGGTCGAACCAAGTAATCCACCAAACTGACGCACCGAAACTCGAGGGATTCTTTGGGAGCCCGCACCATTCTGCGAAGACACCGGCTGTTACCTGCCTGGGGATCCGCCCTTGAGTGGCCCCATGGCTTTTGGGCATTCCAGAAATATCCTGTTTTTGCAAGTCGCGCATATGTCCGGGTCGAGTTTGCGTATCAGTCTCGGGATTGCTTCGCTTTTGCGGCGAAACACTTGGTTCGGGCCCAGGGCGCGGGCGAGGCCGTATTGCGCGACCTGACGGCGCAAACGCGGATATTTGACGACCAGATAAAGCCCTCCGCCCCTGTCGCGGCGTTTGCGCGCCTCATCCATCAAAAATTCGGCACCCGACAAATCCATTCCGATATTGCCGTCTATGCCCAAAACAAGGTGTTTCTGATTGGGCCGGGTGGTTTCAATCTGGTGAAATTTGCCCTGCAATGCTTCGAGCGAACCAAAGTAGAGCGGCCCCTGAAGGCGGGCAAATACGGCCTGGGGGCATTCTAAGACTGGCTTTTTTAGCCCGCTGACAAAACTGCGGTGCCGACTGGATTGGCTGGGCGCCCAGATCGGTACGTCGGTCTGGGTGGTCTTGCGAATGAACAGGCAGAGCGAGAGAATAACACCGCCGAAGATGGCCAATTCGAGATCAATGATGAGCACGCTGATCAGTGTAAAGACCAGGATTGCGGACTCGGATATACTGGCGAAGAGAACCTGCCGGATGTTCTTGAAATCGATCAACCGCCAGGCAATCAAAATGATGAGGCCCGCGATGACCGGGATGGGAAGAAACGCAATCAGCGGACGCATGGCCCATACAATCATGATCAAAAAGACCGAGGCGAAAATGGCAGATAGGGGTGACTTGGCGCCGGCTTCGAGGTTCAGCCCGCTACGTGTGAACGAGCCCGAGCCCGCGTAGCACGAAAATAACGAGCCTATGAGATTTGACAGACCCTGGCCGATGATCTCCTGCCTGGTATCAATTTGCTGGCCTGATTGTGCCGCCAAGCCACGGGCGATTGAGACAGCTTCGAGTAGTGCCACCAAGGCAACCGCAAATGCGCCCTGGCTGAGGATTTGAACCGAGGCGATGTTCAGCGCGGGCGGCGAAAATTGCGGGAGCGCCGACGCGATAGGGCGAACAAATGCCACCCCGTGCGCCTGAGCATCCAGACCATAGGCCACCAGTGATCCGACCACCATGCCGATCAGGTAATTCGGCCACCGGGGTGCGATGACTTTGACCGCCGCCGCGGTCGCCAGCGCAATCGCGGCCAGGCCGATGGCATAGGGGTTTGCATGGGACAACGCCTGCCATCGCTCAATCAGAAACAAGTCGTGACCTGGGGATGGATCTTGGCTTGGTTGCGGGATCAATACCTTGATTTGGCTCAGCAAGATCAAAACCCCGGCGCCGGACGTAAAGCCGATCAAGACGGAGTGGGACACGAAGTTCATCAATTGTCCCAACCGGGCCCATCCAAGGACCAATTGGATAAGGCCCACCAAGAAGGTCATTGTGATGGCGGCGCTCACAAAGTCGGCGGAACCGGGCGTGTAAAGCGGGCTGAGGGTGGCAAAGATCAGGATCGAAATGGCTGTTGTCGGTCCGGATACAAGGTGAAACGAACTGCCGAACAGGGCCGCTATGATCGGTATGACTATGGCCGAGTAGAGGCCGTATTGTGCAGGCAGGCCCGCGATCCCGGCAAATGCGATGGCTTGGGGCAGGACAACGGCGGCGTTTGTCATACCCGCTGTGGCGTCCGCGATAACTTTTTTCCTGGTTAATCGTTGCCCCCACTTTAGAAATGGCAAAAGAGTTGCCAGTGTGGGGGGGCTGGGTACGGACATGGGCTGCCACCGATCGAGTAAAAAAATTCCAAGGCGCCGCAATTCCCAAGGAATCACGCGCCGGTAGGGACGCATGTTAATCACAAGCAGCGGGCCCGTTATGTCGGCTGGCAGACAAACTTCTATCAGTGGTTCGTCGAGCGATATGGGAGCGCAGCGAATGGTGGCGCGCTTTGAAACCCAGCCCTCAAAAAACCGAGCCGCAAAAACAACCGTGGAGATGAAAGATCTGGTTTAGAGCGCGCCCGACCAAGCGCCT
>NZ_JBXWRJ010000046.1:0-3479 GCF_059612845.1 Ruegeria sp. YKSE079
TGTCGCGTAGCCCTTAATTGTGAGATGAGAGATTCAACGAAATCAACGGCTGTCCTTTGCCCTTAAATATGAGATTTTGCCTTTAATTCCGATATTTTTGCCCTTAAACTTGAGACAGGGTTCACAGACATGTGCAGCAAATATCGATGGATGATTATGGCGAAGACTCCGTTGCAGTTGGCGCTGAAGAGGCGCGCAGGGCCGCGGTGCTGCGCCCGCTTGTTCAAGCATTTCTGAAAGGGACTGGCAGTCTGGAAAGTGGCATCAATGACGCCGTTTGGGAGCTTGGTGTCAGCAGGGCGACGGTCTGGCGTTGGATAAAGCGGCTGGTCGAAGAAGGTGGACGCACCAGCGCGCTGGCTCCGCGGAAACGGGGCCGCCCGACCGGTACGACCTTGATATCCAGCAGGGTCGAAGCGGTGATCGAAGAGCATCTTCGCCGATGTTTCTTGCGCCGGGAACGTCCGAGCCTCTCGCGCGTCGTGACAGAAATCCGCAGCGCGTGCTGGCAGCAGGGCTTGCAACCGCCGACGCGTCGGACGGTTCAGCGTCGTCTGGACGCGATGGATGCCCGCGAAGTTGCGAAGGCACGAGAGGGCGCAAAGGCGGCGCGCCAGAAATTTGCGGCCGTCACAGGCGAGAACAAGGCGAACCAACCACTGGAGGTCGTACAAATCGACCATACGCCCGCGGACATCATTCTTGTCGACAGCTTTGAACGCCAACCAATTGGGCGGCCTTGGGTCACGCTGGCGATCGACATCGCAACGCGGATGGTAACTGGATATTACACCTCTCTCGAGGCCCCTTCGCGACTGTCAGTGGCGCTTTGCCTGACACAGGCGGTTGCCCCCAAGGCGGAGCTCCTAGCGGAATTGGATTACAGTATTCCTTGGCCCGCACAGGGCAAACCGCACAGCATCCACGTCGACAACGGCCGCGATTTCCGGTCGCGCGCCTTTCGGTCGGCATGCGCGGAATGGGGGATCGATCTGGTCTATCGACCGCCAGCAAGTCCTCACTTCGGTGGTCACATCGAACGGTTGATCGGCACCATGATGGGGGCCGTTCACCTGTTGCCGGGAACAACGCAATCCTCGATCGCGGCAAAGGGCGACTATGACGCCGAAAGCAAGGCCACGATGACGTTGAGCGAATTCGATCGCTGGTTTGCTCTGGAAATCTGCCGTTACAACAACAGCATTCATTCAAGTCTTGGCTGCACGCCCGTTGCCAAATGGGAGGCGCTCTCAGAGCAAATGACAGGCGACATCCCCTTCGAGATGGAAGCCTTTCAGGTGAGCTTCCTGCCGAGTGAACTGCGCAAGATCAGGCGTGACGGCATCCATCTGTTCCAGATAAGGTACTGGTCCGATGCCCTTGCAGGCCACATTGGGCGCGGGGATGGAAAGGTGGTCGTTCGCTACGATCCTCGCGATATCTCAATGATCTGGGTCGAACTGGACGATGGCCGGTATGTTGAGGCGCGGTACAGAAACCTGGAAATTCCGCCCGTCTCGCTCTGGGAATATCGCGAAGCGATGAGGAAGGCCCGTGCCCTTGGCAAGTCCGGGTCTAATGAGCTGGTGCTGGCTGAGCTGATCCGACAGCAACGCCAGATCGAAGCTGAAAGCCGGGGCCTGACGAAGGCCGAACGCAGAACCCGTGAAAGAAAAGGGACATTGAAGGGCACGAACTCGGCCGTCTCGACAACCGAAGGGCTGCGCCCGATCGATACGGGTGATACATCGCGCCCATTGTTCAAGGTGGAGAGATGGTGAATTGAGGGCAGGGACAACTGAAGAAGACGGCCGGATCGCCCTCATTCAATCGGATATCTGGATCGGCTTTCCTCGGGCGGAACAGGTGTTGGACCGCTTGCAGGGCATGATCGAAGCGCCACGACAAACCCGTATGCCTGGGCTTCTTGTGCATGGCGCCTCCGGGATCGGAAAGACAATGATCGCCCGAAACCTGTCGCGCAAGTACGCACCAGAATACGATCCGGCGTCAGGCATCACCCGCACACCGCTTCTGCTGTTGCAAGCGCCGCCCGCACCCGACGAACGGCGGTTCTATCTGCACATCCTGGCCGCCGTCGGCGCCCCAGCGACGGCACTGAGCGCCCGCGCTCAAAATGTGGCTTCCCTCGAAGTCCGTGTCATCGCGCTCTTACGCGACCTTGGCCTGCGGATGATCATGATCGACGAGGTCCACAACCTCTTGGCCGGGACCCACCGCGAACAGCGCCGCTTTCTCAATGTTCTGCGGTATCTCAGCAATGAACTCGAGGTGTCGCTGGTCTGCCTCGGGGTCAGCGAGGCCGTCGATGCCATCCGAGGTGATATCCAGCTTGCCAGGCGACTGGACGAACATCACCTGCCAAACTGGCGCGACGATGCCGAGTTCTCGGACATGATCCAGACACTCATCGCGGCAATGCCCCTCGAGAAGAAATCCAATCTGAAGGTCAAGTCGCTCAAGCAGATACTGGCGCTGAGCGGCGGGGTGACTTCGCGCATCTTCGCACTGATCAAGGATCTTTCCATCGACGCCATTGTCACAGGTGAGGAATGCATCACCGATGACGCAATCGCAAAATGGACGCCGGTTTGGTCGCGCCATGCGAACGCCCATCGGCGACTCGAGAAGTCCGGGGGGTGACGCCGCGACCGCTGCCAAAGACTGTCGCACCGCTTCCAGACGAGTTGTTGTCAGGTTGGTTGTCTCGGTTGGCTGCGGCCAACTACTGTGATGACGCCGAACTGCTGGCTCATATCGAAGTCGATACCACGCATGGCACCGCCTTGGACTTCAGCATCGACGCGGCAGCGGCGGAGAAGATTGCGAGCGCTGCACGTGTCTCCCCAGATGTCGTGCGATCTTTGACCTTTCCGGCAATAACGCCAGGAGAAGCCTCACTGACGGCCCAGATGCCATTCCAGCATTGTCTGCAATGCTCCCGAGAGGGCCTTTCGCTCAGGCATTGGAGGCGGGCCTGGGCATTTGACTGTCAGGTTTGCGGGACGAGACTTGTGCAGACCCTTGGCAAAATCGGTGAAGAACAAATATCTGGAAAACTGATATACCGAGCGCGCCGCGGGGCAGGGATGCTTGCCTGCGCCGCGCGATCACGCAGCCCCAAGCAACTTCGGCGCGCAATGCGCGCGGTCACCTTTGCCATGTCACTTAAGGGCTGCCACGGGAAGCCGTTGTTTGCTCTTCAGAGCCACAAACCGGAAGTGAGGCTGTTTTGCCTTGCTGCCATTGATGCAGCCCAATCTCGTCCACTGATCAAAGCGGCCATCTCAAGCTCCGGCATCGACGACTATGCAAAGGTTGCTCTTTTGCGCACTTTCGAGAAGGAGCCACGTCTGCTTGCCGCAGTTGATCAGATTGCGCAGAGGCGGGCGAGAAGCAAAGGCCCCATGACAGCCAAATCTCGCAATTAAGGGCAAAACTCGATGCCGAAAGCGTCG
>NZ_JBXWRJ010000047.1:0-2761 GCF_059612845.1 Ruegeria sp. YKSE079
CCAACCCGGCCATTGTGTTTTCATGCTGCACGCGCTCGCAGCGCGGGGGGTTTCTGCGGTAGCTGAATTTTCGGCTGCCGCAACGCGGCGAGAAAACTGGCCATTCGATCAGAGCGCAGCAAAATTCTCTGTACGAAAACCAAGACACGGGACCAGGTGGTAGTTCGAAAAGGTTTGCGAATCTTACATATATGTCAGATAGTGGATCTCATCCAACAAAACTCAACCGGATGGGAGGAATTTATGACAAAACGCAGAAAGACTCGGCTCAAGCACCTTGCCGAAAAGGTACAAAAGGGCGAGCGCATCGTTGGCATGGAGTGCCATGACACCCCCAGCGCGATTATGGCCGAGGAATTAGGCATGGATCTGCTCTGCTGTGGCAGCCCCGGCCCGATGGGCATGATGGGTCACAAATCCATGGCCACCGTGGATTTCGAGGAACAGCTCTACATGCTCGAAGGTGTGCTGCGTGGAGCATCGTCGCCGTTCATCATCTGCAACATGCCAAACACGACGGCCTGCATCTCGGTTGAGGAATCGGTTCGCAATGCCGCAAAGGTCGTCAAGTTAGGCGCCGATGGCGTGCATATCGAACCCTCGCTTGGCACCGTTGGTCATATCAAAGCCATCGTCGATGCCGGTATTCCCGTCGTGGGGCATTTTGGAGTTCAGGGCGAACGTGCGGTGATGAACTCGGGCCATGCGCCGGCCGGACGCACCGCAGAAGAGGCATCGGCCATTGTCGAACTGGTCAAGGCATCGATTGATGCGGGTATTTTCGCGGCTCTCTTCGAGCACACGTCGGTTGAGCTGACGAAATGGTGCTACGAAAACTTGCCCGTTGCAGTGGCCAGCCTTGGCTCCGGTCCACACGCGCATGGAATTTTTCATGTATCCAGCGACATCATCGGGTGTTCGGTCTTTCCCATTCCCCCCAAACGCGAAGTGTTCGGTGACGTCTGGGGCGAAATGCAAAGAGCCTACTCAGCCTATTTCGAAGCAGCCACGAGTGGGCAGTTCCCCAAGCCGGAGCTCAGCCATGAAATGCACGCTGGCGAGTTTGAGAAATTCGTCAGTACGGTGCATTGAGCCCATGAAGGGCGCCAAGCGGCTTGATCCACGTGGATTGATGCAATGGTTGGCGACCCTCCCCGAAAAGAACGGGGCCTGCGTCGAATGTGGCGCAGGTCTTGGAGAGCTGTCGGCATTCCTAAAACCCTACTTTACCACTGTGGTGGCGACGGACGTGGCGCCACCCCGATTGCAACAGACGCCGGTCAAGGTTGTTAAGGCAGCTGCCGAGAAGCTTCCGGTGAGAGAGCAGAGTGTCGATTTGCTGTTTTCCATGCAGGCGCTACACCACTTTGATCTTTCGGCACATCTTGCCGAAGCTCAACGAGTTGTGCGAACGGGTGGCGTTTTCGCAGCATTGGCGTGGGGCGAGATTTCACTGCCTCCGCGTGTACGGGCTGCATACCAAACTCTTTTCGAAGTCATTGGCCCCCATTGGGAATGCGCGCGCGAATGGGTGATTTCAGGATATGAGGGGTTGTCGCTTCCGGGCACCGTGATCGAGGTGCCTGCTGCAATGATGCGGCGCCAGATGACTTTACCTGCCCTTGAAGCAGAGTTTGCAAAATGGAGCGCAGTGCAGAATGCACTGCGAGCAGGAGTTTCGCTTGAGGAACCTGACTACGACGAGATGCCTTTCTCCGACGACGCCGAATTCGATGTGTTTTGGCCGATCGTTGGACAGGTCTTCCGCCTCTAAACCTAATCCCAGATCAAGGCGGCCACTGGGTTTTCTTCTGCCATGCGGTTCATGGGACAGTCCGGGCAGGTCTTGGAGCTAGGGACATTCTCACAGCCCTTGCACTCCTGAACTGATTTCTCGGCATCCATTATTGTCCGCCGGAGTGAAAGTGCCCGCTCGGCCTTTCGGCTCAACTGCTCAGCCAGGTCTTCGAGCAAGGCGCCAACGGAGAGACAAGAAGAATTCCCGGTTGAATGCTTTGATCGTTCCTGCGCGATCTCCGCGACGGTTTCCAACGGAATATCGAGCGCACGCAACTGTCGCATGAGCTGTGCAACCGCGAGGTCCTCTTCATCATATTGACGCGTACCGCCTTCAGATCTGCCAGGCGTAATGATCCCAAGCTGCTCGTAGTGGCGCAGCATTCGCTCGGTTAGACCAGTTGCTTGTACCAATTCGCCAATTTTCATGCATCGGTCTCGTCTAGTTTTTTCCTGGATCTGGCATCGGCGTCAGATAAGCAACAATATAGATGTGGACTATGTAAGGTCAAATAGGGCTCAGAACCGCCTAACGCCCGCGTGGCAATGCCGGTGCAACAGGCTGATCGAGACCGGTCATCCGGGGGATCGGGCCAAGTCTTTGATCTTGTATCATGTTGCTCAATGCGTGGTCATAGGCAAGTCAGGAGCCGTAGTTCGCGCATGGGCGGCAAAACCGAAGTGTGAGCCCATCCTGTGAATTTGATTTTCTCGCTGCGCGCGCTCGCAGCACAGATTTTGCCGCGCGCGCATCATCTTTAGTACGACAATGCAGCGAGAAGAGCGGCCATTCGTGCCAGGCGCAGCGAGACTTCTTCAGGCAAGGAACGAGTCGCGGACTGAGCGAGCATCTAGCTAATTGACTGCAGTGTCTGGTTTGCTTTGCATTGCGGTATTTCGCTTCAAGAGAAATGGCACAAGGAAGGTCCTCTCCTTTGTCGCCGACACACCGTCGCAACGTCCC
>NZ_JBXWRJ010000048.1:0-2640 GCF_059612845.1 Ruegeria sp. YKSE079
CGAAGGCGTCGGCTCGGGCGCAGTCTCGGCCCCTTTCATGGATGCAGTCAAGGCGGATTGCGTGATCGTCATTGGCGCCCGCCCGACCACCAATCACCCCGTCGCTGCGACGTATTTCAAACGCGCAGCAAAGCGCGGCACCAAGCTCGTGATCATGGATCCGCGCGGCCAGGATTTAATGCGCCACGCCGAATATGCGCTGCGGTTCAAGCCCGGCACCGACGTGGCGATGCTGAATGCGCTGCTGCACACCATCGTCGAAGAGGAACTCTACGACTCGCAGTATATTCAGGCGCATGTTGCCGAGTTCGAGGCGCTCAAGGCCAAGGTCGTCGGTTTTGCACCCGAAGACATGGCCGAAGTCTGCGGCATCGAGGCGGAAACTCTCCGCGAAGTGGCCAGGCTCTATGCGACCTCGCAAAACTCGATCATCTTCTGGGGCATGGGCGTCAGCCAGCACACTCACGGGACAGACAACGCCCGCTGCCTGATCGCCCTGGCGCTCATCACTGGCCAGATCGGCCGTCCGGGCACCGGGCTGCATCCACTGCGCGGACAGAACAACGTCCAAGGCGCATCAGACGCCGGGCTTATTCCCATGAGCTTTCCTGATTACCGCCGCGTCGACAATGCCGATGTGCGTGCGGGCATGGAGGATACCTGGGGCCGTGCGCTCGATCAAAATGTCGGACTGACGGTCGTCGAGGCGGTGGACGCGGTTCACTCAGACAAGGTCAAGGCAATGTATATCATGGGGGAGAACCCTGCGATGTCGGATCCTGACCAGCACCACGCACGCGCCGCCTTTGCCAAGCTAGAGCATCTCGTTGTTCAGGACATATTTCTCACCGAAACCGCCTGGCACGCAGACGTGGTCCTGCCGGCCTCTGCCCATGCGGAAAAGCTCGGCACCTTCACCAACACTAATCGCCAGGTTCAAATCGGGCGGCCCTGTGTGCCCTTGCCGGGTCAGGCCCGTCAGGACATCGACATTCTCATCGACCTGGGAACCCGCATCGGGATGGATTGGTCCTACGGGTCAGTGCGGGACGTGTTCGCTGAAATGGCCTCCGTTATGCCGTCTCTTGCCGGCATTACCTTCGAGATGGTCGAGGATCGGGGCAGCGTGACCTACCCGCTCGAAGGCGACAGCGAGGAATGGGTGATCTTCAAGAACGGCTTTCCCACGCCAGACGGGCGCGGCAAGCTCGTTCCGGCCGACCTGCTCCCCCCCGACGAAACCCCGGATCTCGACTTCCCCCTGATCCTGACCACCGGGCGCCTGCTGGAGCATTGGCACACCGGTGCCATGACGCGCACCGCCACCGTGCTCGATGCAATCGAGCCGGATGGCATCGCGGCCATGAGCCCGACAGAGATCGACCGGCTCGGACTTGTTCCCGGTGAAACGATTGAGGTGGAGACACGCCGAGGTTCCGTAAACGCTGTCTTGCGCGCAGATCGGGAAGTCGCGCCAGGGATGATCTTCATGCCATTCTGTTTTGTTGAGGCGCCCGCGAACGTCCTGACCAATCCGAATTTGGATCCATTCGGCAAGATCCCAGAGTTCAAGTTTTGCGCAGCGCGTGTGAGCTCAAATTCTGCGAACCGCGCGGACTAACGCCTGAAAGGATACAACTTGCCAGACGACACTCTGCGATTTTTCATTCTTGACCGGCAGTCCGAGCGCAGTTCCGCGGGCAAGCCGGTTTCACTTGGCATCGTAGAAATCCGAATAGGACTTGGAACGAAAAAATGAGCAATGTTCATGCGGCCAATAGGGACTACAAGGCCCCGATAGATGTGCAGAAACGGATCGAGAACGCTGTAACCCTCATTCTTGAGGCTTTGGGAGAAGATCCTAATCGAGAGGGGCTAGTGGACACTCCTTCACGAGTGGCCAAGATGTATCAAGACGTCTTCGCCGGTAGGGAGGAAGACCCAACCATTCATCTCAAAACGCAGTTTTCCAGCGACGAACATGAAGGGGCTGTTGTCGTCAAAGATATTTCCTTCTTTTCTATGTGCGAGCATCATCTGCTTCCCTTCTTCGGACAGGCTCATATCGCCTATCTTCCTGGTGGCGGGCGCCTCGCCGGACTCAGCAAGCTGGCCCGTGTCACCCAAACACTCGCCAAACGGCCGCAGCTTCAGGAACGGCTGACCGCGCAAATTGCCGATACGCTAGTTAGCGGATTGGACCCCATCGGCGTTCTGGTCGTGGTTGAGGCCGAGCATATGTGCATGGCAATGCGCGGTGCGCGCGCCGATAAGAGTAAAACCGTTACGATCGTGGCTCGCGGCGCGCTGTCAAAGGATTCTAGCTTGCGCCGAGAAACACTGAGCTTAATCCGCAGCTAGATCACGAAATCTTGGATCGAGTTTCAGCTTCTTTGAGACAACCGCAACTGTCGTTTCGCGCTCCTATGAAATAGTCGACTGCGACGCTTACCGGTTGCCGACACGTCATGATGATCGTCAAGACGTAACAGCAAAAAATGGACCGCACTCAGCGCGGTGCGGTCCAGTTGTCGCGTAGCCCTTAATTGTGAGATGAGAGATTCAACGAAATCAACGGCTGTCCTTTGCCCTTAAATATGAGATTTTGCCTTTAATTCCGATATTTTTGCCCTTAAACTT
>NZ_JBXWRJ010000049.1:0-2462 GCF_059612845.1 Ruegeria sp. YKSE079
CCAATGATCTCTTGAAGTTCGGCCAGCGCAGCGGGGTCGAGCTGCCGGCCCTTGCCCGCGCCCGATTTCCGCCGCACCCCGAAGGCGGCGCGGTCCTGTGTCATGGTCGTCATGCGGTCAGTCCTTGCGGCTCCGGCAGGCCGTTCGCGCGGCAGCAGGCCGTGATCGTATTGGCAAGCAGGCAGGCGATCGTCATGGGGCCCACGCCGCCCGGCACCGGGGTGATGGCACCGGCCACTTCGACACAACTTTCGTAATCGCAATCGCCGACCAGCCGGGTCTTGCCCTCGCCCTTTTCGGGTGCGTCAACGCGGTTGATGCCCACGTCGATCACGGTGGCACCCGGCTTGATCCATTCCCCCAGAACCATCTCCGGGCGCCCCACTGCCGCCACAACCACATCGGCGCGGCGCACCACATCCGGCAAGTCTTTGGTGCGACTATGCGCAATCGTCACGGTGCAACTGTCCTTGAGGAGAAGCTGCGCCATGGGTTTGCCGACGATATTCGACCGACCGATAACCACGGCCTCGAGCCCGGAAAGGCTGCCATGGTGGTCGCGCAGCATCATGAGGCAGCCCAGCGGGGTGCAGGGTACCATGGATTTCTGCCCGGTGCCGAGGAGGCCGACATTCGAGATATGAAAGCCATCCACGTCCTTCTCCGGCACGATGGCGTTGATGACGAGATCCTCGTCCAGGTGCCCGGGCAAGGGCAACTGAACCAGGATGCCGTGGATTGTCGGGTCGGCGTTCAATTCGGCAATCAGGGCCAGCAGGTCGGCCTCGGACGTATCGGGATCGAGCCGGTGTTCGACCGACTTCATACCCGCCTCGACCGTGGCCTTGCCTTTGGAGCGAACATAGACCTGGCTCGCCGGGTCCTCACCGACGAGCACCACGGCGAGCCCGGGCGTCAGGCCTTGGTCCGATTTGAGCCTTGCGACATACGCGGCGACTTTCTCACGAACGGAGGCCGCAAAGGCCTTTCCGTCAAGTATTGTAGCGGTCATCCAAGGACGCCCTCCAAGTCCGGTTTCGGCAAATGCCGCCACCCGGCTTCAACGCCGGGCGGCGGCATTTCGTTCAGAACAGGCCTTCGATCTCGCCTGCTTCGTTCAGCCGGATATTTTCGGCAGAGGGCGTGCGCGGCAGGCCCGGCATTGTCATGATCTCACCGCAGATGACGACCACGAACCCCGCGCCGGCCGACAGCCGGACTTCCCGGATCGGTAACGAGTGGCCCTTCGGAGCGCCCCGCATGTTCGGATCAGTGGTAAAGGAATACTGCGTCTTCGCCATGCAAACCGGAAGACTGCCGTACCCCTGCCCTTCCCATTCCCTCAGTTGATCGCGGATCTTCTTGTCGGCGAGGACCTCGTTCGCCCGATAAATCCGCTTTGCGATGGCTTCGATCTTCTCGAAAAGCGGCATGTCGTCGGGGTAGAGGGGCGCATATTGCGCCTGCCCGCTTTCGGCGATCTCGACCACCTTCCTGGCGAGCCCTTCGATCCCTTTCGAGCCTTCGGCCCAGTGCTTGCAGAGGATCGCCTCAGAACCCTGAAACTTCACGAAATCCTGGATCGCTTTGACCTCATCTTCGGTGTCGGTGACAAAGTGGTTGATTGCGACCACAGCCGGCACGCCGAAAGCCTTCATGTTCTCGATATGGCGACCGAGGTTCGCGCATCCGCGTTGCACCGCAGAGACGTTCTCCTCGCCCAGGTCCGCTTTGGCGACGCCGCCGTTCATCTTCATCGCCCGCACCGTGGCGACGATGACGACGGCATCGGGCTTTAGGCCGGCTTTGCGGCACTTGATGTCCATGAACTTCTCGGCGCCGAGATCGGCCCCGAAGCCGGCTTCTGTCACAACGTAGTCTGCCAGTTTTAGCGCAGTTGTCGTGGCAATGACGGAATTACACCCGTGGGCGATGTTGGCAAAGGGGCCGCCATGTACGAAGGCCGGGTTGTTCTCCAGCGTCTGCACCAGGTTCGGCTGCATCGCATCCTTCAGAAGCACCGTCATGGCCCCGTCCGCCTTGATGTCGCGGCAGTAGACGGGGGTGCGGTCACGGCGGTAGGCAACGATCATGTCGCCGAGCCGGCGCTGGAGATCAGCGAGATCGCGCGCGAGGCAGAGAATCGCCATAACCTCGGAGGCGACCGTGATGTCGAAGCCGGACTGCCGCGGGAAGCCATTCGCCACGCCGCCGAGCGACGAGACGATATCCCGGAGCGCACGGTCATTCATGTCGACGACGCGCCGCCACGTCACCCGGCGCAGGTCGATCTCCTGCTCGTTTCCCCAATAGATGTGGTTGTCGATCATCGCGGACAGCAGCGAGTGGGCGCTGGTGATGGCATGGAAATCCCCTGTGAAATGCAGGTTCATGTCTTCCATCGGAACAATTTGAGCGTTGCCGCCGCCGGCGGCGCCGCCCTTCATACCGAAATTCGGGCC
>NZ_JBXWRJ010000050.1:0-1881 GCF_059612845.1 Ruegeria sp. YKSE079
GCTGGTGATGGCATGGAAATCCCCTGTGAAATGCAGGTTCATGTCTTCCATCGGAACAATTTGAGCGTTGCCGCCGCCGGCGGCGCCGCCCTTCATACCGAAATTCGGGCCAAGTGAGGCTTCGCGGATGCAGATCATCGCCTTTTTGCCGATCCGGTTGAGCCCATCGCCCAAGCCAACCGTTGTGGTGGTTTTTCCCTCGCCCGCAGGTGTCGGATTGACAGCCGTGACAAGGATCAGCTTGCCATCGGGCCGGTCCTGAACCGAGTTGATAAAACCCTGGCTCACCTTCGCTTTGTCATGGCCATAGGGCAGCAGATCTGCCTGATCGATCCCCAGCGCAGCGCCGATCTCTTGGATCGGCTTTTTCTGCGCCGCTCGGGCGATCTCGATATCCGTTTTGAAAGCCATATGACGTCCTTCCCGTTTTTTGGCCGTTCGCCACCCTCCTTCGCGGTGGCGGTGATGGAGATTGGGGTGATCGGCAGAGCTGCGTTCAGCCGCTCTGCAAAAGGGTTTCGGGCACAGCCGAGCGCACGTGCGCGACGCCCGACGCTTCGATGATTTCTGACACCAAGTGCTCGCGCCGATAGGCCATGACATGAACCCCCGCGACGCCCTGGATCTCACGGATTTCCTGGATCAATTCGATGCAGATGTTCTTGCCCTCGTCGCCGGGGGATCTCGCGGCTTCCATCCGCTCGATCAGCGGATCTGGAATGTGAATGCCCGGTACATTCGCGCGCATCCAGCGGGCGCCTCGGGCCGAAGGCAATGGACCGACGCCAGCCAGGATAAACACCTTCTTATCAAGTCCCAGATCGCGCACCCGCGCCATAAAGCGGCGGAACAGACCGATATCGAAGATGTAGTTTGTCTGGATGAACTCGGCGCCAGCGGCTACCTTTTTCGCCAAGCGCTGAGGCCGCCACTCAAAGGGCGGGATGCAGGGGTTCTCCGCCGCCCCCAGAAAGACACGCGGCGGGTCGGTAATCTTGCGGCCCGACAGAAACATGCCCTGATCCCGCATCGTCCGGATGGCCCGCAACAGCGACACCGAGTCAAAGTCGAACACCGGCTTGGCCTGAGGGTGGTCACCGACACCAACGCCGTCGCCTGTCAGGCAAAGCACATTTGAGATCCCCAGCGCCGCGGCGCCCAAGACATCCCCCTGAATGGCAATCCGGTTTCTGTCCCGGCACGAAATCTGATAGACCGCCCCGTGCCCGGCCTTGGCCAACAGGGCGCTGATGCACACGGACGACATATGACAATTGGCGCCGGACGCATCTGTGGCGTTGATCGCATCCGCAACCGCCACCAGAGGGCTGGCGGCGTCATAGACGTCGGCAGGGTTGGCGCTGTCGGGCGGATTGAGCTCGGCGGTGACCGCGAAATGGCCCGCCCGCAGCACGCGTTCAAGGCGGCTGTTCGAAACATGTCCGGGCGGAGGTGCAGAATTGGGCCTGAATGGGGTATCCGATTGATCCGACAAAAGGGTCATTGGGCGACCTCGCTTGAAACATCCGCCTGTCGCTTGGCCGCAGCTTTGTCGCGTGCGACCTGAAGCCAAGAAGACCGCCCCGACAATCGGCGATCGACCGGCGGCAAAACATCACCGATGCGTGAGGGGCCGGGCATGCGCGACGCCCCGTCCCATGCCAAAACCCAGACGCAGCGCATGTCCGGTTTAACCTCGCAAAACCCGTTGGCCCGGACGCCGCCGCAGGGGCCGTTGCGCAATTCCTTTGGACAGTTCATCGGGCAAGACATGCCAGTTGAGGACAACGCGCATTGCCCACACATCTTGCAGTCGAACAGCAGCCCTTTGGCGGCGCGTTCGACCACGGCCACCGGACGCTCGAGCCGGTCATAACCGAT
>NZ_JBXWRJ010000051.1:0-1465 GCF_059612845.1 Ruegeria sp. YKSE079
CCATCTGCGGTCTCGGTCAGGCGGCACCGAACCCAGTGAGACATTTGCTGAGATATTTCAGGGACGATTTGTGATGTCAGACCGTGTGACCTTTACGCTGGACGGAAAACAAGTCCAGTGCGACGCCGGCGAAACGATCTGGAAGGTCGCCAAGCGCGAGGGTGTCAACATCCCGCATCTGTGCTGGAAGGACGCCCCAGGATATCGCGCGGACGGCAACTGCCGCGCCTGCATGGTCGAGATTGAAGGTGAGCGCGTGCTCACGGCCTCCTGCGTCCGAAAGGTCGCAGACGGGCTGGTGGTGAACACGGCCACCGACCGCGCCCGCGCGGCGCAGGAAACCGTGTTCGAGATGCTGGGCGCCGACATGCGCGCGCCCGACGACGGACCCGACGGCGAAAGTGATTTCTGGACTTGGACCCGCGCCATGGGCATCACCGACAAGGTGACAGGCACGGCGCTGCCCAGCAAATTCGAAACGGGCTCGATCCCGGTTCACGACACCACCAACCCGGCCATTGCCGTCAATCTCGACGCCTGCATCGCCTGCAACCTCTGTGTCCGCGCCTGCCGCGATGTGCAGGTCAACGATGTACTCGGGATGGGGGGGCGCGGCAGCCACAGCATTCCGATCTTCGACCAGGGCGACGACATGGGCCTCTCGACCTGCGTGACTTGCGGCGAATGCGTTCAGGCCTGCCCGACAGGTGCGCTGATGGAAAAAACGTTGCTGGACGATGCGGGCCAGACGCGTGTCGTGGCCGAAGCGGATATCGACGAGGTGATCCAAAGCGTCTGCCCGTTCTGCGGCGTCGGCTGCCAGACCTCAGTGTCCGTCGCCGACGGCAAGATCGTGCGAGTTGATGGCGCCGACGGCCCGGCCAACGAGAACCGGCTTTGTGTCAAGGGCCGCTTTGGCTTCGATTACGTAATGAGCGACCGACGGCTGACGACCCCGCTCATTCGACGCGAGGACGCGCCGAAAGCGGGTGATATCGACCTCAACAACACCGATCCGATGACCGTCTTCCGCGAAGCGACCTGGGAAGAAGCCATGGTGCGGGCGGCGGAAGGGCTGAACCGGGTGCATCAGCGCGACGGCGGCCAGGCCATCGTCGGCTTCGGCTCGGCCAAGGGGTCGAATGAAGAGGCCTATCTGTTCCAGAAGCTGATCCGCGCCGGATTTGGCACCAACAACGTGGATCACTGCACGCGGCTTTGTCACGCTTCCTCGGTCGTGGCGCTGCTCGAAGGCGTCGGCTCGGGCGCCGTCTCGGCCCCTTTCATGGATGCGGTCAAGGCGGATTGCGTGATCGTCATTGGCGCCCGCCCAACCACAAATCATCCCGTCGCCGCGACGTATTTCAAACGCGCAGCAAAGCGCGGCACCAAGCTCGTGATCATGGATCCGCGCGGCCAGGATTTAATGCGCCACGCCGAATATGCGCTGCGGTTCAAGCCCGGC
>NZ_JBXWRJ010000052.1:0-1447 GCF_059612845.1 Ruegeria sp. YKSE079
GACGACCATGACACAGGACCGCGCCGCCTTCGGGGTGCGGCGGAAATCGGGCGCGGGCAAGGGCCGGCAGCTCGACCCCGCTGCGCTGGCCGAACTTCAAGAGATCATTGGCACGGCGCCGCAGCCAGCCGACCGGCTGATCGAGAACCTGCACAAGGTGCAGGACCGTTTCGGTCACATCTCGGCACGCCACCTGCGCGCGCTGGCCGAACTGATGCGCCTGTCGCAGGCCGAAGTCTATGAGGTAGCCTCTTTCTACGACCATTTCGATCTGGTGCGCGAGGGCGAGACCGCCCCGCCGCCGCTGACGATCCGGGTCTGCGACGGGATCGCCTGCATGCTGCGCGGCGCCGCCGACCTGGAAGCCGAGCTCAAGCGCGGCACCGATCCCGCCTCGGTGCGCGTGGTCAAGGCCCCCTGCATGGGCGGCTGCGACGTGGCGCCCGCGGTGCGAATCGGCGACCGGGAGGTCGGCAATGCAACGGCCGCGGGCCTGCTGGACCTGGCCGCCAGGGGCGACACCGCCACCGTTCTTCCCGGCTATGCCGGGCTTGACGCCTATCGCGCCGCGGGCGGCTACGGCGCGCTCGAACAGCTGCGCAGCGGCGCGCTGACCGCGCAGGGCATCATCGACACCCTGTCCGATTCGAAACTGCGCGGCCTTGGCGGGGCGGGGTTCGGCACGGGCATGAAATGGGGCATCGTGCGGGGCTATCCCGGCCCCCGGCTGATGACCGTCAATGGCGACGAGGGCGAGCCCGGCACCTTCAAGGACCGCTATTATCTGGAGCGCAATCCCCACGCCATGCTGGAAGGCGCGCTGATCGGCGCGACGGTAGTCGGGTCCGAGCGCGTCTATATCTACATGCGCGACGAATATCCCGCCGTGCTGGAGATTCTCCGCCGCGAAATCGCGGCGCTCGAGGCCGCGGGCCTCTCCGCGCCGGGCTTCTTGGAGCTGCGCCGCGGCGCGGGGGCCTATATCTGCGGCGAAGAAAGCGCGATGATCGAATCGATCGAGGGCAAGCGCGGGTTGCCGCGCCTGCGCCCGCCCTTCATCGCAGAGGTTGGCCTGTTCGGCCGGCCGACACTCAACAACAACGTCGAAACGCTCTATTGGGTGCCTGAGATTCTCACCAAGGGCGCCAAGTGGTTCGCCGGACAGGGCAGCGATGGCCACCCCGGCCCGCGGTCCTGGTCGGTCTCGGGCCGTGTGCGCAACCCCGGCGTCGTGCTTGCTCCCGCCGGATCGACGGTGCGCGAACTGATCGAGCTGTGCGGCGGCATGGAAGAGGGCCACGTCTTCAAGGCCTACCTACCCGGCGGCGCATCGGGGGGTATCCTGCCCGCCGACAAGGGGGATGTCCCGCTCGATTTCGGCGGTGAGCTTGCGAGGCTCGGCGCGTTTGTCGGCTCGCACGCGATCGTGGTCTTCTCCGAGGTGGAC
>NZ_JBXWRJ010000053.1:0-1447 GCF_059612845.1 Ruegeria sp. YKSE079
GACGACCATGACACAGGACCGCGCCGCCTTCGGGGTGCGGCGGAAATCGGGCGCGGGCAAGGGCCGGCAGCTCGACCCCGCTGCGCTGGCCGAACTTCAAGAGATCATTGGTACGGTGCCGCAACCGGCCGACCGACTTATCGAGAATATCCACAAGATCCAGGACCATTTCGGTCATGTCTCTGCCCGTCATGTCCGAGCGCTTGCCGAGCTTATGCGGCTGTCGCAAGCAGAAGTGTTTGAGGTCGCATCGTTCTACGATCATTTCGATCTGGTGCGCGAAGGCGAGGCCACCCCGCCGCCGCTAACGATCCGGGTCTGCGACGGGATCGCCTGCATGTTGCGCGGAGCCGCCGACTTGGAAGCGGCGCTGAAGGGCGGCACCGATCCTGCATCCGTACGCGTGGTCACGGCCCCCTGTATGGGCGGATGCGACGTGGCCCCGGCGGCGCGTATCGGCAACCGGGAAGTGGGCAATGCCACGGCAAAAGGCCTTCTGGACATTGCCGCCAGCGGCGACACTGGGACCATGCTGCCAGATTATACCGGGCTTGATGCTTACCGCGCGAAGGGCGGCTACGGCACAGTCGAAAAGCTTCGTAGCGGCGCACTGACCGCGCAGGGTGTGATCGATACTCTGTCCGATTCGACCCTGCGCGGCCTCGGCGGGGCGGGCTTCGGCACGGGTATGAAATGGGGCATCGTGCGGGGCTATCCCGGTCCCCGGCTGATGACCGTCAACGGTGACGAGGGCGAGCCCGGCACCTTCAAGGACCGCTATTATCTGGAGCGGAATCCTCACGCCATGCTGGAAGGGGCGCTGATCGGAGCAGCGGTAGTTGAGGCCGAGCGTGTCTATATCTACATGCGCGACGAATATCCCGCCGTGCTGGAGATTCTCCGCCGAGAGATTTCGGCACTGGAAGATGCGGGCCTCGCGGCACCGGGTTTCCTGGAACTTCGCCGGGGCGCGGGTGCCTATATCTGCGGCGAAGAAAGCGCGATGATAGAATCAATCGAGGGCAAGCGCGGGTTGCCGCGCCTGCGCCCGCCCTTCATCGCAGAGGTTGGCCTGTTCGGCCGTCCGACACTCAATAACAACGTCGAATCGCTTTATTGGGTGCCCGAGATTCTGACAAAGGGCGCCAAATGGTTCGCCGGACAGGGCAGCGATGGCCACCCCGGCCCGCGGTCCTGGTCGGTCTCGGGCCGTGTGCGCAATCCCGGCGTCGTGCTTGCTCCCGCAGGATCGACGGTGCGCGAACTGATCGAGTTGTGCGGCGGCATGGAAGAGGGCCACGTGTTCAAGTCCTACCTGCCGGGCGGTGCATCCGGAGGTATCCTGCCCGCCGACAAGGGGGATGTCCCGCTCGATTTCGGCGGTGAGCTTGCGAGGCTCGGCGCGTTTGTCGGCTCGCACGCGATCGTGGTCTTCTCCGAGGTGGAC
>NZ_JBXWRJ010000054.1:0-1233 GCF_059612845.1 Ruegeria sp. YKSE079
ATTGGTCTTGTCGCGGTTTGATGCCGCTCCTTTGATAGCATTTACTGCAACAAAGGAGACGAGCTATGGGACATGGAAGAACGGACGAATTTCGCAAAGATGCGGTGCGTATCGCACTGACCAGCGGGCTGACGCGGAAACAGGTGGCTGACGATTTGGGCGTCGGAATGTCGACACTGAACAAGTGGATCACGGCGCACCGGGACACGGATGTGGTGTCGCATGAGGATCGCGAACTTGCGCTTGAGAACGAACGGCTTCGGCGCGAGAACCGCATACTTCGCGAGGAGAGGGACATCCTAAAAAAGGCCACCCAGTTCTTCGCGAGCCAAAAGCCGTGAGGTTCAGGTTCGTCGAGGAACATCGCAGCAGCTTTCCAACAGATCGGTTGTGTCAGGTTATGAACGTCAGCCCTCGTGGCTTACGAGCATTTCGCAGCCGCCCCGCCAGCCGTAGGCAGCGCACAGACATGGTCGTTCTGGCCCACATCAAGGAACAATCGCGCCTGAGCCTTGGCAGCTATGGCAGGCCTCGGATGACGGAGGAGCTGAAGGAACTGGGCCTGAATGTTGGACACCGCCGTGTCGGGCGGTTGATGCGTGACAACGGGATCGTCGTTGAAAGAACACGTAAATTCAAAGCAACCACGGACAGCGATCACACATTCAACATCGCCCCGAACCTGCTGGATCGCGATTTCTATGCGCCCGAGCCAAACCAGAAATGGGCCGGTGATATCAGTTACATCTGGACCCGCGAGGGGTGGTTGTATCTGGCCGTGATCCTGGACCTGCATTCGCGGCGCGTCATCGGCTGGGCCCTCAGCAATCGCATGAAACGCGACCTGGCGATCCGGGCGCTGAGGATGGCCATTGCCTTGCGAGCCCCGTCCAGGGGCTGCATCTTCCACAGCGACAGGGGCAGTCAATATTGTTCGCATGACTATCAGAAAATCCTGCGAGAGCATGGGTTCAAGGCGTCAATGAGCGGCAAAGGCAACTGCTATGACAATGCCGCCGTCGAAACATTCTTCAAAACCATCAAGGCCGAGCTGATCTGGCGCAGATCGTGGGAAACGCGTCGGCAGGCTGAGACCGCCATCTTCCAATACATCAACGGCTTCTATAACCCGCGCCGTCGGCATTCAGCACTGGGAGGGAAAAGCCCCTTGGCCTTCGAGCGCCAAGTGGCCTAAATGAGCACTTGGAGCGGCACGAAAGCGCGACAAGACCA
>NZ_JBXWRJ010000055.1:0-1146 GCF_059612845.1 Ruegeria sp. YKSE079
AATGGCAAAGGAAAAGTTTGAGCGTAACAAACCGCACGTCAACATCGGCACGATCGGCCACGTTGACCACGGCAAGACGACGCTGACGGCGGCGATCACCAAGTATTTCGGCGACTTCAAGGCGTATGACCAGATCGACGGCGCGCCGGAAGAGAAGGCCCGCGGGATCACCATCTCGACCGCCCACGTGGAATACGAGACCGACGCGCGCCACTATGCCCACGTCGACTGCCCCGGCCACGCCGACTATGTCAAGAACATGATCACCGGTGCGGCGCAGATGGACGGCGCGATCCTGGTTGTGAACGCCGCCGACGGCCCGATGCCGCAGACCCGCGAGCACATCCTGCTGGCGCGTCAGGTTGGCGTTCCTGCGCTGGTCGTGTTCCTGAACAAGGTCGACCAGGTCGATGACGAGGAGCTGCTGGAGCTGGTGGAAATGGAAGTCCGCGAGCTGCTGAGCTCGTACGAATTCCCCGGCGACGACATTCCGATCGTCGCAGGTTCGGCGCTGGCCGCGATGGAAGGCCGCGATCCGGAGATTGGCGAGAACAAGATCCGCGAACTGCTGGCCGCGGTTGACGAGTACATCCCGACCCCGGAACGTGCTGTCGACCAGCCCTTCCTGATGCCGATCGAAGACGTGTTCTCGATCTCGGGCCGCGGCACCGTGGTGACCGGCCGTGTCGAGCGTGGCGTGATCAATGTCGGCGACTCGATCGAGATCGTGGGCATCAAGGACACCCAGACCACCACCTGCACCGGTGTGGAAATGTTCCGCAAGCTGCTGGACCGTGGCGAGGCGGGCGACAACATCGGCGCGCTGCTGCGCGGCATCGACCGTGAAGCGGTCGAGCGTGGCCAGGTGCTGTGCAAGCCGGGTTCGGTGACCCCGCACACCAAGTTCGAAGCCGAAGCCTATATCCTGACCAAGGAAGAGGGCGGCCGTCACACCCCGTTCTTCGCGAATTACCGTCCGCAGTTCTACTTCCGGACCACCGACGTGACCGGCACCGTGACGCTGGCGGCCGGCACCGAGATGGTCATGCCGGGCGACAACGTCGGCTTCACCGTCGAGCTGATCGCACCGATCGCGATGGAAGACGGCCTGCGCTTCGCCATCCGCGAAGGCGGCCGCACCGTCGG